>JBEKJJ010000022.1:0-48551 GCA_050011295.1 Bryobacteraceae bacterium | reverse complement strand
TCGGCATGCGCGGAAGTGGGGACGGCGACCACTGCAGCGTCGATTTTGCCAGCCAGTTCCGCGGGCGTTGCAAAGACCGGGCAACTGTACTCCGCGCCGGCAGCGGCTGCACGATCGGCGTTGCTGTCAACTACGCCTGCCAGTTGGGCGTTCTCAGATTTGCTGAGAATCCTTAAATGGTGGCGGCCGAAAGATCCGGCGCCGATTACTGCCACTCGGGGTTTGGTCAAAGTCTAAGTTAGCATTTCTGGCCGCGAATGAACGCGAATAAACGCAAATAAGAAGTTGCGTTCCCAGCATCTCATCCCGATCCAACAGCAGCGTCCGCCCGGCATCCACGGCCAAGACAGTCGCGCCCGTCTCCTGCATCACATCGATCGTCCCCGGACCGGCCACCGGGACATCGAACAGCAAGTGACCCCGGCGGCGCGAGACTTTCACCAGGCGCAGCGGCTTCCCGTTCACTAGCGACGCGGCGCGGCGCAGCATCGCGTCCGTTCCTTCCATGGCCTCCACCGCGACACAAGCACGGTCGCAGATGGCGACACTCTGTCCGACATCGTGGTTGGCTAGCGCGTTCGCAATCCGGCGCCCGTAGGCGATGTCCTGCTCCTCGTCCTTCGACGGCTTGCGTTTCGTCAGCACGCCAACTCCAGCAAGCAACGGCTTCAGGAGCAACGTGGAATCCGCTAGCTGAATGCCTTCATCGGCCAGCACCTTCGCCACAGCGCCGATCAATCCATCCGTGTTCTTCTGCTTGAGCGCGCCCAGCAGTTTTAGCAATCGCAAATCCGGTTGTATGGCGGAAAAGATGCTCACGTGCTTCACCTGCCCGGCCATGATGACTTCGGTGATCTGTTCCTTCTTCAGGATTTCGATCAACCGGCTGAGCTGGCCGAGCGAAATCCAATAGCAGCGCGCGGCCAACTGCTCGATCTCGGGCGAAGCTTCTTCCTGGATTCCGATCGCGACCACTTCGTCGCCTAAACGGCGTGCGGTTTCGAGCGCCAGCAATGGAAATCGGCCGTTGCCGGCGATCATTCCGTAGCGGCTCACTTCACAAAACCCCGCTCCGACGCAGCGATGAATGCCAGAAGTTCCTCAATCTCGGGCCCAATCTCTACTTCACTCGATATCCGCTCCACGGCTTGCCGCGTGTTCAATCCCGATTTGGTCAGCAGGCGAAAGGCTTTGTGCAGATTCTCGATAGCTTCCTTGCTGACGCCGCGCCGCTCCAGGCCCACTTTGTTTTCGCCGAAAACTCTCGAATCCCGCGGACTCACGGTCAGCGAGAACGGCAGCACGTCGCGCGTGATCACGCTGTAGCCGCCCACAAACGCGTGCCTCCCCACGCGGCAAAACTGATGCACGCCACTGAACGCTTCTATCACAGCCCAATCCTCAACTACAACGTGGCCGGCGAAGGTGACGCTGTTGCCGAGTACAATGTGGCTGCCCACGCGGACATCATGCGCGATGTGTACGTAGGCCATCAGCAGGTTGTCGTCGCCGATTTCAGTGATCAAGCCGCCCGCTTCTGTGCCGCGGTGAATGGTGATGAACTCGCGAATCTTATTCCGGCTTCCGATACGTGTCTCGGAGCGCTCGCCCTGATACTTCAAATCCTGCGAAGCCACGCCCACGGTGGAATAAGGGTAGAAGATGTTGTCCTCGCCGATCATGGTGACGCCTTCCACGTACACGTGAGCCATCAGGCGAGTTCGGGCGCCTACGTGAACGTGCGAGCCGATGGTGCAATAGGGGCCGATTTCGGCGCTCTCCGCAATGCGGGCTTGTGCGTCGACGATTGCGGTGGGATGAATCGCCATGGTGTCGCTTAAAGTGTAATTGCTTAGAGAACGGGCATGGGCGCTTCGGCAACGGCCGGACCCACAAGCGGTGCGCGGTCCGCCAGTTTGCACATCAAAATGGCCTCGGCCATCACCACTCCGTCGACAGTGGCCTGCCCATGCATCTTGGCGACACTGGCCTTGCGTTTCGTCACTTTCATTTCGATCCGGAGCTGATGGCCCGGCAACACCGGCCTGCGAAATTTCGCTTCTTCGATGGAAGCCAGCAGCACCAGTTTATTTTTACGATCCGGAATGCTCTTCAGGACCAGGACACCCGCGACTTGCGCCATGGCTTCTAGCACCAGGACGCCCGGCATCACGGGAAAGTCCGGAAAGTGGCCCACGAAGTACGGCTCATTCATAGTGACGTTCTTGATGCCGACGATGCGTTCCTCTTCGAGTTCAACAATGGAATCCACCAGCAGCATCGGGTAACGGTGCGGCAGGATGTCGCGAATGGCCTGAATATCCAGGATGGGCATTGGAACTGGCTATTATAACAGCGATGCATCCATTGCTGGCTTTTGCGCTGTCGAAACAATCCGAGATCATCGCGTTGATCCGCGAGTTGGTGGAGTGCGAGTCGCCTAGCGACCATCCGCCGTCCGTCAATCGATTCGTGGATCTGCTGGCCGGCAAGCTGGAGAGCACCCGCCAGGTGAGGACCTTTGGAGGCGGCCGCTTCGGTCGGAACTTGCTCGCGGAGTTCACGCTGCCAGGGATGCGGAAGAAGCACGACGGGCAAATTTTGGCACTGGCACATTCTGATACCGTCTGGCCGCTCGGCACGCTGGCCCAAATGCCTTTCCGCGAGAAGAACGGCAGGTTGTGGGGGCCTGGGGTGCTGGACATGAAGTCCGGCATCGCGTTCTTCCTGTTCGCGCTGCGTGCATTGCACGAGCTGGATATCCCCGTGGAGCGGCGCGTAATCCTTCAAGTGAATGCCGACGAGGAAGTCGGCAGCGAATCCTCCCGGCCCGTCACGGAAGCGACAGGGGAGCACAGCTCAGCCGTTCTAGTGCTGGAACCTGGAACGGGTCTTACCGGAAAACTCAAGACCGCCCGCAAAGGCGTGGGCGCATACAAGGTGACCGTGCACGGCCTCGCGTCTCACGCCGGTGTAGATTTCGAAAATGGCGCGAGCGCAGTGGTAGAACTGGCGCGGCAGATTGAGCGCATCGCGGAATTTACGAATATCGAGCGCGGACTGACTGTGAATCCCGGCGTGATCGCAGGTGGAACGCGCAGCAACGTAGTGGCGGCCGAAGCCTGGGCCGAAGTGGACATGCGGATTGCGCGCCTGAAGGACGCGCCGATGCTAGACAAGAAATTCCACAGCCTGCGCCCGTTCGACAAGCGTTGCTCCATTCAAGTGACGGGCGGTATGAACCGGCCGCCGATGGAGCGCACGCCGGCGATACGCAAGCTCTTCGAAATAGCCTGCGGCTGCGCGAGCGAGCTGGGCGTGAAGTTGGAAGAATCCTCAACGGGCGGGGGCTCGGACGGAAATTTCACGGCCGCCTTGGGTGTTCCGACGCTGGATGGCTTGGGCGGTGTCGGCGAAGGCGCGCATGCGGTGAACGAAAGCATCCTGATAAACCGCATTGCGGACCGGACGGCCTTGCTGGCGATGCTGCTGTCGAGACTCTGATTTCTTGGCCACGGATGAACACGGATAAGACTCCGTCGATTTTATCCGTGTGTATCCGTGTCCATCCGTGGCTAATTGTCTTTCCGCTCGCCGATCAACTTGATCCCAAGTTCCCGCAACTGCCGCTCCGGCACAGTCGCCGGCGCTTCACACATCAAATCCGTGCCACGGGCGGTCTTCGGGAACGGGATTACTTCGCGTATGGACGTCTCGCCCGCCAGGATCATCACCAGCCGGTCCAAGCCCAATGCAATTCCTCCATGCGGCGGCGCGCCGTATTCCAGGGCTTCCAGCAAAAAACCGAAGCGGCGTTTCGCTTCTTCGTCGCTGAATCCGAGCGCCGCGAATACTTTGGCCTGTACATCACGGCGATGGATACGAATGGACCCCGAGCCGAGTTCGGTGCCGTTCAGCACGATGTCGTACGATTTCGCGCGGCAACGTGCCGGGTCCGCAGTCAGTTTGTCGATGTCCTCGTCGTGGACCGAGGTAAACGGATGATGCGCTGCGTTCCAGCGCTTCTCTTCTTCGTCCCATTCGAACATGGGGAAATCCACTACCCACAACAATTTGAAATTCGTGGGGTCCAAAAGTTTGTGCCGATCATTGTATTTTTGCGCTAGGAATAGCCGCAGTTGTCCACAAGCTTGATAGAACGTTTCTTCCGGACGCTGCCCTTGCGGCGCTCCCGGCCAGCCCGCGATCAACAACAGGTCATCGTCGGCTGCACCGGTAAGGGCTCGCGCTTGCTCCACTAGTTTAGGATCCAGCTTCTTCAGATCGTCGTAGACGCGCAGACCGCGCTCTTTGCCGAACTCCTTAACTTCATTCCGCTCTTTGCTGCTGATGGTTCCAGTCTTCGGAATATGGATGGCAACGGGAGGAAACGTCAAACCGAGCTGCCAGGTTTGGTTGTCGAGAACATAGAACGGCGGCAGCCGGAGATCGGGTTTATCGGTTCCATAGGACGCCATGGCTTGCTGGTAAGTCAGCCTCGGAAAAGGAACTGATACCTCATACCCGGCCGCTTGGAAGACACGCTGGACCATTGGTTCCACTACTTCATAAATGCGCTCCTGCTGCGGGAACGACATCTCGATATCGATCTGTGTAAACTCCGGCTGCCGGTCGGCGCGCAAATCTTCGTCGCGAAAACAGCGGACAATCTGGAAATATTTATCGTAGCCGCTTACCATCAGCAATTGCTTGAAAATCTGCGGTGATTGCGGCAGCGCGTAAAACGAGCCCGGCTGGACTCGGCTGGGCACCAGATAATCGCGCGCACCCTCGGGTGTTGAACGCGTCATGAAGGGCGTCTCGATTTCCAGAAACCCCTGGCTGTAAAGAAATTCACGCACTGCAAAGCTGATCTTGGACCGCAGCATGATGTTGCGCTGCATGTGCGGGCGCCGCAGGTCCACGTAGCGATATTTCAGGCGCGCGTCTTCCTTCACATCCACGGTTTCTTCCATCGGAAACGGCGGCGTGCGCGATTCGTTCAGGATCCAGAGCTTTTCGACCACCAGTTCCACTTCGCCGGTCGGAAGATTCGCATTCACAGTCTCGGCGGCGCGGCGTGCTACGGTGCCCTCCACCGCGATGACGTACTCCGAGCCGAGGGATTCTGCCTTAGTGTGCAATTCAGCGCCGGCGTCCTCATGGAAAACCAGTTGCGTGACGCCATCGCGGTCGCGCAGATGGATGAAGATCACTCCACCCAGATCGCGGCGGCGATGGACCCAGCCCATCAGCAGGGCGCGCTTTCCAGTGTCAGAGGCGCGCAGTTCCCCGCAGGTATTTGTACGGCGAAGGTCGCCTAAAAAATCGAGCTGTACTGTCTCCATGAGTTATTTTATCCGTTGCAGCAGTTGTTCGCGGGCGATGGTCTGCTGTTCGCCAGACTGCATATTTTTCAAAGTATATTGACCCGCTTTCATTTCGTTATCGCCCACGATTAAGGCGAATTGCGCGCCCAGCTTGTTGGCCAGCTCGAGCGAGCGTTTCAGCTTGGCATCCAGGCCCAGTTCCACCGAACAGCCCGCGGTTCGCAGCTCGCGCGCCAAGCCGGCCGAATGCCGCTCGGCCAGCGCACCGATCGGGGCAATGTACAGATCGAGCTTCGATTGATAAGCATCCGGATGTTCCTGTTCGGCGCTCATCACCAGGCGGTCCTCACCGATCGAGAATCCGATACCGGGCGCCGGAACTCGCGAGCCCAGCGCTTCGGCCAGGCCATCGTAGCGGCCTCCTCCCAGCACGGAATTCTGCGCTCCCAACGCCCCGTGCACGATCTCGAACGTGGTGCGCATGTAATAGTCCAGGCCACGCACCATGCGAGGTTTCACTTCGTAGACGATGCCGCGATCGTCCAGATGTGTCCGCACCGCGTTGAAGTGGGCTTGGCAGGCTTCGCACAGATGATCCTGAATGGATGGCAGCGCGTCAATGATCGGCTGGTCCTCCGGAACCTTGCAATCCAGCACCCGCAGCGGATTCGTGTCGGCACGGCGCTGGCAATCCCCACATAATCTTGGCGCAACGTCGCGGAGTTTTTGCTTCAGCAGCTCGACATATTGCGGGCGGCAGTTCGCGTCACCCACCGAGTTCAGATAAAGCTGGAATCCGGTGAGCTCCACGCGCCGCAACAGCTCCACTACCATCTCGATCACTTCCGCATCAACAGCAGGTGACTCGGAGCCGATGGCCTCCGCGCCGATCTGATAAAACTGCCGGTAACGCCCCTTCTGCGGGCGCTCGCGCCGGAACATGGGGCCGATATAGTAGAGCTTCTGCAGTCCTGGAATCTGGTCCAGCCGGTGCTCAATGTAAGCGCGCATCACGGACGCGGTGGCTTCCGGGCGCAGCGTGAGCGAGCTGCCGTCGCGGTCCTCGAAAGTGTACATCTCCTTGCTGACGATGTCGGTCTCTTCGCCCACACCGCGCGCGAACAGCGCTGTTTCCTCCAGAATCGGGGTGCGAATCTCCTGATAGTTGTAGGTACGGAAAAGCTCGCGCGCGATGGCTTCCACCTGGTTCCACGCGGTGCTGGAAGGGGGAAGGATATCGCGCATGCCCTTGACTGCTTTGATCATGGGAGAAAATACCCGGAGCGGGTACGTACTCAAAGGCTAACACAGTGGGCTATTTCATCCGAAGCCGCATTCCAGTAATCGGAGGTGGCACTAGATCATGGACACTGAACTGAAGCAAGCTCTCGATGACATGGAAGCGAGACTCGCCGAACGCATTCGCCAAGTGGGAAGACGTATCTCTCCAGAAACTCGTTTGTAGATAGTTCAGTTCAGGGCGTTTTCCCTAAATTGGATCCGGTGTGGAAACCAGCGTGAAGCTTGCACGCAAAGTCGTGGCCGCCGGACGAAGCCCGGTGGCCGGCCGGGAGACCACTTTTCGACATTCGCAGCTGCGGACCTGCAGCCGAGAACGCACCGAGTTTGTCGAACGTGTTAAGCGATCTCAGTGGTGTGACGGGATGTGCATCTTGTGAGCGATTGTGGCGGAGCGGGAAGACGCCAGTTGTAGCCCCGCGCGCCAGACTCCCGACAGATTCGGCTTTTCGTCCTGGGAAATCGCGGAGAACTGGCAGAGGAAGAAAACGGCAAGTGCGATGGTTGGGTCGCCACCGTGACGAACCGGCCCACGGGCGCGCTAAACTTGGTTTTCGCTCCCGAGATGTCCGATAAGACACGCATTGCCGTTTTGTTGACCCTGATGTGGATTTTTGTCGCCCTGTCAATTTCCACAATGCTGCCGTTTTCCGCCTCGAAAACAAATGATCTAGGTTATTACTCCTTGTGCTCGTTCGCGCCCTGGAGTTCGCTCGCGCTTCTGTTTGTCGCAGGGGTGCTTTGGGCCATCCGCAAGTACCTGTTGACGCGCATCCAGTAGCGGGTCTTCTGTGGTCTCATAAATATATGCGGCAGCTCCTACTCTGTCTTGCCCTCGTGGCTCCGCTCTCCGCAGCCACGCCCTTTCAAGCTTCGTTCGAAAGCGCCAACAACGGGTTCACCGTCCTGCACGGCACCGCCGTTCCGGATGCTTCGGTGACCTACCAGAATCACAAATCCATGCGCCTGGAACCCGGCACGGCCCTGGATGCCAGCGTTCGATCGTCCCCCATCGCGCTGACAATCGGCAAGCGCTACGAACTGTCTGGTTGGGTTCGAACCGACAAGCTCGCCGTGCGCGATGTGGATCGTTCACCCATCGCCATCGGCGCCGCGCTCACCATGGCAAGCATGCCCTTCGACGTGCATTCGGAATCCGTCGGCGGCACTCGCGACTGGACGCGTGTCCATCTGCGATTCACAGCCACCAGCGCGTCAGACAGCATCCTGCTCACCGCCGGCAAAGGCGGAGCCTTCGATGGGAAAGCTTGGTTCGCCGGAGTCAGCATCGACGAAGTTTCATCGAAAGACGATTGGCCGTCGCGCGCCGCAGTGACGACATTTGGCCCGGCCTATCGCTATCCAACCGGTGGCTGGGTTTATCTTCACATCGAAGGCCAGCCTTACGAACGCGGCTACCAGCACGGTCATTTGATGGCCAAAGAGATTGTGCAATATCTGGAGCGCTGCGCCGCGGAGCTGGATTCTAAAGGTAACAAGGAAAGCTGGAATCTGGCGCGAACCACCGCGAACGCGCTCTTCATGCGCGGATTCGATCAGGAAATTCTGGCGGAAATGAAAGGCATCGCCGAAGGCGCGTCCGACGCCGGAGCCAAATGGGAGAACCGCCGCATCGACCTGATCGACATGGTTGTGGCCAACACCACGGTCGAGCTCGGTGAACTGGCCGGTGCATTGCCGGTTACGCCCACGGGCCTCGAAGGACTCCATCTGGAATCGCCGGTCTACTTCGACCGCAAGCGCGATGTTTCCATCGTGGAGCGCTGCAGCGCTTTCGCCGCCAATGGCAAAGCCACGCGCGACGGCCGGATGATCATAGGACACATCACCATGTGGCCGCTCACGCTGGCCGAACAGACCAACGTTATGCTGGATATCCAACCAACATCAGGTCACCGTCTGTTGATGCAGAGCTATCCCGGCGGTATCGAAAGCGGAACGGATTGGTATCAGAACGATGCCGGCATGGTGCTGACCGAGACCACCATTCGCCAAAGCCCCTTCAACATTGAAGGAACTCCGGTAGCCTATCGCGCGCGCAAAGCCATCCAATATGGCGACAGCGTCGAAAAAGTCGTCGAGTATCTGAGCACCAAAAATAACGGCCTCTATACAAACGAGTGGCTGATCGGCGACGCGAAAAACAACGAGATCGCGATGTTCGAATTAGGCACGTACAAAACCAGGCTCTATCGCAGCACCAAGAATGATTGGTTTGGTGGAACCGAGGGTTTTTATTGGGGCGACAACAACACCAAGGATCTTGGCGTTCGCCTGGAATACCAGCCCGATCCCAAGGGCGAGCCCGTGCATGTTCCGTACGTGCCCGGCCCGCGCGATCTGAAGTGGGAGGAGCTGTATCGCGAATACAGCGGCAAAATCGACGATCAATTCGCGTTCCTCGCGTTTCGCACTCCGCCGCTGGTAACGGCCAGCTCCATGGATGCCAAGGTAACCACCGCCGACATGGCATCGCACATGATGGTGTGGGCCGTTTTCGGAAAACCCAATCAGCGCGAGTGGGTGCCTTCCAGTTGGTCCAAAGAGCAGTATCCGAAAAACGACGGGATTTACTCTTCCGGTTACCGTTTGATCTCAGCTCAGCCGTCCGAATCGCTGAAGACAGCCATCGTAGAGAACGAACTGGCCCGAACCTCTTCGAAGTCCGAAACAGACAAGCCGGAAAAGAAAACGCCGCAATATAAAGAGCGCTTGTGGAATGGCTGGATGCTGCCTGCGTCTGAAGCCGACGATTGGTTCACCGCCGGTTCCGCTGCTTACTATCGCGATCTTCAGTCAGATGACCTGGCGAAAGCGCTAGCCGCGCATTGGGCCGCTTATCGATCGGCCAGCATCGGGGAGCCGAACGCGATGAACAAATTCGCCGCCGAAACCCATCGGGGGGCGCTGCTGCTGGATCAGATGCGGCGCGAGCTGGGCGACGATCGTTTCTTCAAATTGATGGCCGATTTCTTCGCGTCCCACACCACCCAGACGGTCACTGGACAATCGTTCCTGGATGCCGTCGGCGTCAAAGTGGAACTGCAGCAAGATGCCGGCGGCGTGGTTTATCTGGCCTCCGATATCGGCCGGCGCCTCGGCACCGCGCTCATCGTGTATGGAACCGTGACGGACGCCGGAGCCAATCGCTACGCAGCCGAGCAGCTTCAGAAACACTATTTGGATTCGTTCGAAAGCGCTGTCCCGGTCCGGAAAGATTTTGAAGTTTCAGACGACGACTTGCGCAGTCACGACGTCATCTTCGTGGGACGCGCCGAGACCAACTCCGCGTTAGCGGCATGGAAAGCGAAGATTGGCCTGGAATCCGACGGCGGGCAGTTTCGCATCGCCGGCAAAGAGCACGCTTCGGAAACAGAAGCATTAGCTTTCGCAGCTACCAATCCTCTCGACCGCCATCACATGGTCCTGGTTCTAGCCGGCAACAACGCGCTCGAAACCGTCCACTTGGCCGGCAACTGGCTCAATCGCACAGAATACACCGTCTACGATTCCGGCAAGGAATCCAGCTCCGGCTTCAGGTAATGCCGTCCCCTCGCTCACGCGCGGGGCTACCAAGTAGCGACCGTGAATTGTAGCCCCGCGCGTTAGCAAGGGGACAACATGTTATACTCATCGAAGTTCTTTCACAATCTATCCGGCGAGGGATGCTCGGGAAGGCGGTGTAAATCCGCCACTGCCCCGCAACTGTAAGCGGCGCGAAGTTCGGCCGAGGCGATCACTGCGAAAGCGGGAAGATCGCTTCACCAAAGCCAGCCGCAAGTCAGGAGACCGGTTCCTCGCTCCGAATCCAACTCACGTTTTCGAGGGAGAAACGTACATGCGAACACTCATTCTTCTGATTCTGCCGCTCGCCGCTTGCGCGGGCGCAACCTCCAACATTCAGGGCACCATTCTCGATCCTTCCGCCTGGCCGGTAGAAGGCGCGCGCGTCACCTGCGGAAACCAGTCCGTCTACAGCAACGCGCAAGGCCGCTTCACACTCGCAGACTTAGACAAGTGCGATGTCAGCGTCGAGAAACCCGGCTTCAAGGCGCAAACCGCGCAGCTCATCGCGCAAACAGAAAGCAAAATCACACTCGTTGTAGCGGGCCCTGTAGAAACCGTAGTGGTCTCCGCCACGCGCACCGAAACCACGCCCGAACAAGCAGCCGTCGCGGCCAGCGTGATCACCGAGCAGCGCCTCGATCAGCTGGGCTATCCCATGCTCTCCGACGTGTTCCGCGACATTCCTGGCTTGCAGGTTTCTCAATATGGACCGCCCGGAGCGCTCGCGTCGCTTTACACGCGTGGTTCGGAGAGCACTGCAACGTTGGTCCTGGTGGATGGCGTGCCGCTCAATGACCCAGGCGGCGAGCTGCATCTGGAGCACCTCACTTCAGAGGGCATCGAGCGCGTCGAAGTGGTGCGCGGCCCGCAAAGCGCGCTGTTCGGAGCCGAGGCGGACGGGGGTGTAATCCAGATTTTCACCAAGCACGGAAACCCGGAGGATGATGTGCCGCACGGCTCCGTGTCCTATGAACGCGGCAGTTTCCAAACCGACCGTTGGATCGCCAATCTGACCGGCGGTTTCGACGGGCGCCTGGATTACGCACTGAGCGCTTCCGGATTTCACACCGTCGGAGAATTTCAAAATCAATACGACCGCGACAATACCGGCACGGCCAATATCGGCTACAAGCTCTCCAACTCCACCGAGCTCAGAGGCATCTTTCGCGTTTACGACGATCACGTTGGCGTTCCCGGCCAAGTGGCTTACGGAATCGACGATCCCATCCCCAGCGAAGAAACACGCAACCAAACGGTTTCGCTGCGTCTGGATGACAGCCGTGGCTCGAATTTCCGGCAACGCTTCACTTTCGGCTTCAACAAACTGCGGGACCGGTATAACGACGATGAGCCGTTCGGCGAGCAGCCGCTGGCGGCGTTGGTGCGCAACGTGGGTGGTCCCGTGCCGGAAGTATATTTCGTGACCCTGCTGAATCCGCTGATGCTGCCCACGCCCAGCCAGATTCCCGTTGGTCTTACTCTAGTAACCACCGACGCCTTCTTCGGCCCATCCGACTCGTTCAATCTCACCGAACGAAAAATCGCCGGCTATCAGGGAACGCTATCCTATCGCGGCGGTGCTCTCGTGTTCGGCTACGATTATCAAAACCAGAGCGGCTTTCTTTCCGGCACCAGCGCCTCGCGCAACAACAACGGATTCTTCGCGAACCTGCAGCAGAGCCTGGGCAAGCGAATTTATCTTAGCGGCGGCGCACGTGTGGAACACAGCAGTGCGTTCGGGACCATTGGCACGGGACGCGGCGGCGCAAGCTTTCTCGTCTTTCGCGAGCATGGCGCGCTGTCATCCCTGTTCTTTCGCTTGAGCGGAGGACGCGGCGTCACGGAACCGAGTTTGCTCGAAAACTACGTTCAGAACCCTTACTACTTCGGCAACCCCAACCTGCGTCCCGCCGTGACCAACAGTTCCGAAGCCGCGCTGGTGGCGGAATGGTTCGGGCGCCGCATTCGAACGGAGGTCTCAGGCTTCCGCAATTCGTTCCACGATCTGATCGCATTCGTCGTCGACACTTGGCAAAATGTGGAGGCAAGTTATGCGCACGGCGTTGAAACTTCCGTCCAGGCGCGCTTGCCGGCAAACATTCTCCTCACGGGCGCCTACATGTGGCTGGATACGCGCATTACCAGCTCGGCATCCCCCGAGTCTTCCACGACCGGTATCGGCGAAGAATTGGTGCACCGTCCCCGCAACTCCGGTTCGGTTTCCTTCGCTATGACGCCGCGCCGCTGGTCGTTCGTGATGGGCGGAAGATTCGTGGGCGAATTTCAGGATTCCGACTTCACGTTCGGCGTAACGCGCAACCCCGGCTATCAGTTCGTCTACGCTGCCGCCTCTTACAAAGCCACCAAACACGTCACCCCAGTGCTGCGTGTCGACAACCTGCTGAACCAGCGCTACGAAGAAGTGCTGGGCTATCAGGCCCTGTCGCGCAGCATCATAGGAGGCGTGCGCATAGGTTTTTAGCCGAGGAGATTTCGTTCAATCATGACATCTGGTGACGTTTCCACGGGCTATGATAGTTCCATGTCCTCCGCACCACAAGCTAAGGCTCCGTCGCCCGCCATCATTTTCGAGACTTTGAACGCTCATGTGCGCACTGCCGCGTTGCGCGGCGCCATCGAGTTGGATCTCTTCACCGCCATCGCGGAAGGCAACACCTCGGTGGAAGCCATTGCCCAGCGCATTCACGCTTCCCAAAAAGGCACACGTGTGCTGTGCGATTACCTTACCATCGACGGCCTGCTTACGAAACAAAATCACGTCTACGGCCTCACTCCCGAATCCGCCGCCTTCCTGAACCGGCATTCGCCCGCCTACATGGGTACCGTCGCCCGCTTCTTGGGCGTTCCACAATTGACGGAAAACTTCCACGACCTCGCGGCCGTGGTCCGCAAAGGCGGCACTCTGACTGAAGAGGGCACGCTCGAAGTCGAAAATCCGATCTGGGTGGAATTCGCCCACTCCATGGCTCCCATGATGCGCATGCCGGCATCGCTGATCGCAAAGATGGTGGCCGCCGAGATTCCCGGCGATTGCAAAGTTTTGGATATCGCCGCCGGGCACGGATTGTTCGGCATCGCCGTGGCGGCCGAGAATCCAAAAGCGCATATAGCAGCGCAGGACTGGGCCCCTGTATTGGCCGTGGCCGAGGAGAACGCGGAAAAAGCCGGCTTAGCCAGCCGCCATTCCAAGATTCCCGGCAGCGCCTTCGATGTCGATTTCGGAACTGGCTACAACGCCGCGCTGATCACCAACTTCCTGCACCATTTTGATATTCCAACCAACGAGACGCTGCTCCGAAAGGTGCACGCCGCCATGGCTCCGGGCGGGTTGGTGGTGACCTTCGAATTCATTCCGAACGAAGACCGCATTTCGCCTCCCATGGATGCCAGCTTCAGCATGATGATGCTGGGCAGCACGCCGCATGGCGACGCCTACACCTTCTCCGAATACGATCGCATGTTCCGCAACGCAGGCTTCGCGCGCAACGAAATGCGCGAGCTTGCTCCGACGCCTCAGCGCGTAATCGTATCCTACAAGTAGATTGATCAATAAGCTCGTTGTCGAAAACTTGAAGCACCGGCCGGTGCGGACCACGCTCAGCATCGTCGCCATCAGCATTCAGGTCACCATGGTGCTCACCCTCGTTGGCCTCAGCGCGGGAATGCTGGACGAGCAAGCCCGGCGCGCCCGCGGCATTGGCGCCGATATCATCATCCGCCCGCCCAGCAGTTCCCTGCTCAACTTCGGCCTCAACATGAACGCCGATGTGATTCCCAAGTTCATTAATCTCCAGCCGCATGTCGCCGCAGCCACAGGAGTTCTTGTTTACCCGACCGGCATGCTCAACTACATTACCGGCGTCGACCTTTCCGAGTTCAGCAAACTCAATGGAGGGTTCCGTTTTGTCCAGGGCGGTCCGTTTCAGGGCGCCGACGAAATGCTGGTGGATAGCTACTACGCCGACCAGCACAAATATCACCTCGGCGATGCCGTCACCGAGTTGAATCGTCCTTGGAGACTGACCGGCATCTACCAGCCCGGAATGTTGGCGCGCCAAGTAATCCCGCTCGCCACCTTGCAGGATCTGACCGGCAGCCGGGGCAAGGTTAGCGTCATCTACGTAAAGCTGGACGATCCGGATAAAACCGGCGAAATGATTACCAGTCTCGCGGAACGGCTTAAGGATTACAAGATCTTTTCCATGCAGGAGTATACCGATCTTTACTCCGTCAATAGTGTCCCCATGCTGAGGGAGTTCACTATTGTGGTCATCGCGCTTGGCGTGCTGGTTGGATTCCTCGTAGTGTTTCTCTCCATGTACACCGCGGTGCTGGAACGCACGCGCGAGATCGGCGTGCTGAAGGCGCTGGGCGCGTCTCCGGGATACATTCTGAACATTCTTCTGCGCGAGACCACGTTTTTGGCGGTTGCCGGATCGCTGCTTGGAATTTTACTCTCTTACGTTACGCGATTCACCATCAATGATGTCATCCACTCGTCGCTGATCCAGACCATCGTATACAAGTGGTGGCTGATCGCAGCCGCCATCGCAATAGTGGGTGCCATGCTCGGCGCCATCTACCCTGGTCTCAAGGCCGCTCGCCAGGATGCGATCGAAGCCTTAGCTTATGAGTGACGCCCTTGCGTATGAGTGACGCGCCTATCATCTCCATCCGCGATCTTCGCAAAACCTATCACGCCGGCGAAGTGGACGTGCACGCTCTGCGCGGCGTAGACCTGGATGTTGAGCGTGGCGAATTCGTATCCATCGTCGGACCATCGGGCTCCGGCAAATCCACTCTGTTCCACATCGTCGGTGGATTGACGCCGCCCACCGCCGGCAGCATCCAGCTGGACGGCCACGACCTGCTGGGTCTAACCGACGCCCAGCGCACTGAATTGCGCAAAACGACAGTTGGGTTCGTTTTCCAAAAATACAACCTGCTGCCCACTTTGACGGCTCGCGACAACATCGAGATCGCCCGGCATATCGCCCACAAAGACGGACCGCCGGATCCGAAATTCGCCGAGATCTTGAAGCTCCTGGGCCTCACCAGCCGCCTGGACCACAAGCCTCGCGCGCTTTCCGGCGGCGAGCAGCAGCGTGTAGCCATTGCGCGCGCCATTGTGAATCATCCGGCTATTTTGTTGGCGGATGAACCAACCGGCAATCTCGATACCGAGAACTCTACCGCCGTGCTGGAATTGCTGCGCGACCTGAATCAGCGGCTAGGTCAAACCATCCTGATGATCACGCACAATCCTGAAGCTGCGGCGTATGGGCACCGGACGGTCCGGATGCGCGACGGCCGCATCGAGTGAATGAAGAACTCAAAACCACCGGTCGTTCACGCTCGCGGCTCGGAAAGAACGCCGCATGTTTAGAGAGCGTTACCGAGCCGCGAGCGTAAGCGACCGGTGGTTTTGAGATTTTTGCCGGGGCTCTCCCGGAAGCGCCGGTCTGTTAGCATGGAAATTCCATGAGAGATGTCATAATCATCGGGTCCGGCTGCGCCGGGAACACGGCCGCGATTTATGCGGCGCGCGCCAATCTTAAGCCACTGGTGATCGCAGGCCATGAGCCGGGCGGACAGCTATCGCTCACCACGCTGGTCGAGAATTTCCCCGGTTTCCCGGAAGGCATCGACGGGCCGGCCCTGGTGGAGAACATCAAGAAACAGGCGGAGCATTTCGGCGCCGAATACTTGCATGGAACCGTAGTAGAAGCCGATTTGTCCGCGCGGCCGTTCCGTCTGAAAGTGGACGGCGAGTGGCTGGAAGCGCGAACGCTGATCATTGCCTCTGGCGCCTCGGCGCGCTGGCTGAATCTCCCGAACGAGCAGAAACTGATCGGCCATGGCGTCAGCTCCTGCGCCACCTGCGACGGATTCTTTTATCGCGGCAAGAAGATTATGGTGGTGGGTGGCGGCGATTCGGCGATGGAAGAGGCCAATTTCCTGACGCGATTCGGTGATGAAGTGGCGTTGGTACACCGGCGCGATGCGTTTCGTTGTTCCAAAATCATGCTGGAGCGCGCCCGAAAAAATCCCAAGATCCAATTCCTTACCGACACTGTGGTCGACGACATCTACGATGCCGGCCAACACACCGTGACATCCGTGAAGTTGCGCAATCTGAAGACGGATGAAACCTGGATGCGCGATGTGGACGGGTTCTTCGTCGCCATCGGCCACATCCCCAATACGAAACCCTTTGAGGGCCAGATCGAGCTTGACCCGGACGGCTACATCGTCTCCAAGGGCGGCGCGCGCACCAGCGTGACGGGTGTGTTTCATGCCGGCGATGTCCAGGATCGCAGCTATCGCCAAGCCATTACGGCCTCCGGCGCCGGCTGCATGGCGGCCATTGAGGCGGAGCGGTTCCTCGAAGCCGAAGGGCATTAGCCAACTTCTTAAATCTCCCACATTACGGACGATTCGGTCGATGAGAGCACTGAGAACCGGTCCGTATGGGAAATTGTCTTCGCTTTCTACACCTCTTGATGGCGCTCGGCGCAGGCTGGGCAGCGTTCGCTCAAGATCCGCCGCCAGCGACTCCGCCCACCACCGAAAAAGCACTGTTTGAGGATATGCCGGTGGTGGAGGCGGCCGCTTTGCACGCGCAATCTTTGGAGGAGGCGCCGGCCAGCGTTACCGTCATCACTGCCGACGACATTCGAAAGTATGGCTATCGCACGTTGGGCGAGGCCCTGGCCGGCGTGCGCGGGCTCTACGTCACCTCCGACCACATTTATCAGTACGTGGGTGTGGCCGGCTTCAATATTCCCGGCGATTACAACACCCGTTTCCTGGTCATGCTGAATGGACATCCGCTCACTGAGAACATATTCAACTCGAACGGATTTTTTGGACAGGATTTCGGGCTGGATATGGACCTGGTAGCGAGGATCGAGGTCATTCGCGGACCATCTTCGGCATTGTATGGAAGCAATGGAATACTGGCCAACATCAATATCGTTACTAAATCTCCCGTGGACATGCAGCACCTGCGGGTCTCCACCGAGACCGGCAGTTTCGGCGAAAAAAAGGTGGAAGTTTCCACCGCTCTCTATCTCGGCAAGGGGGCCAACCTTTTATTCTCCGGCTCGGTCTTTAACGATTCGGGACAGAACTTTTACATCCCGCAGTTTGACTCGCCTTCGATGAACTACGGGCGCGCCATCGGCGTGGATGGGGAGCGCGGGTACCACACCTTCGCGAACCTGGTCTGGCGGGATTGGAGCATCACGGCTTATTTCAACAGCCGTGAACAGCACCCTCCCGTGTCATGGGGCGCCACCATCTTTCCGGACCCGAACAGCCGGGTGCGCGACAGCCGCAATTTTGTGGCGGCCGCTTACACGCGTGAGGTTCGCGCCGATAGCCAACTGCGCTGGCAGCTCTACTACGACAACTATCGCTACGACGATCGCTTCGATTACCCTCAGGCCACTGGTGGCGAGCTGGCTGGGAACGCGCTGGATGATATTCGTACCCGGGATCGCGGCGATTGGATCGGGTCCGAGCTAACTTACCGCGTTCCGGTTACTGGCTCCAGCGTTCTGACTATGGGCGCCCAAATCAACTTCGAATTGCGAAATCTTCAACAGGGCTTTGAGGCTGCGCCCAACGATATTTTGTTCGCCCGCATCAGCCGGCCGGATCGCTCCGGCGCCCTGTTCGCCCAGGAGGAATGGAGCATCGCGCCGCGCTGGAAACTTTCCGCCGGGCTCCGTTATGACGAATCCGCCAACTTCGGTCATTTCATCTCGCCGCGTCTGGCGCTGGTGTACCAGCCGTCCAGCCTCACCGTCTATAAGTTCATTTACGGACGTGCCTATCGGAATCCGAGCACGGCCGAGCGCTATTACGATGATGGTGGCTATTCCTCCATTGCCAATCCCAGCCTGCGCCAGGAAACCGCTCAGACCTTTGAGGTCTCGGCCGAAAGAAAGCTGCGCCACGACATCACCGCTTTGATCGACCTTTATCATTACCGGATCAGCAACATGATCACCGCGGTCGCGATTTCGCCCGGCGTCCAACAATATCAAAACGTCAACCAGGACCATTCAAACGGCGTCGAATTCGAATTGCGAGGTAAGGTCTGGCGGGACCTGGAAGCGGCGGGCAGTTTTTCGTTCGATGTTGCCGGCGCGGCGGGCGTGCCGGGTCCGTTTCCAAATTCGCCGCACCAGATCGGCAAACTGCGCTTGTCCAAGCCGTTCTGGAACGGCAAGCTGAATGTGAGTTCCAGCTCTCAGTACATGGGACGGCGCGCAACTCTGTCGGACGCGATCCTCGGCCCGGTGTGGTTGGAAGATATCACGCTCGGCACTCAGCGCCTGCATCCGGATTTCGACCTTGAGTTCGGTATCCGGAATGCCTTTAACCGGCAATATGAGGACCCCGTTTATCTGGTGATCGATCAGATAAGACAAGACGGACGCTCCCTCTTTGTGAAACTGATCTGGCGTACCAGGGAGTGAGAGTGCGGACCGCATCTAAATTGGCGCGAATACTGCGGGGCCTGTTGATTTGTGAACTTGCCATCCACGCCCTCGCCCAATCGGAAAAGGTCACGGTAGTGTATACATCCGAAGCTGGCGCTTACACAGAAGCGCTGAACGGCATGCGCGCCGCGCTCGCCAACACCACGCTAACTACTGTGGATCTACGCTCGCCCAACGCAGAGGCCGAGCTTGGGCGGGCCTTGGGAGGCGCTTCAAATCCGCTGGTTATCACCGTTGGCAAAGAGGCGCTGGAACGAGTTTCGGCAGCTAAAACGGCGGCACCGCTGGTGGCCACCATGATCATGCGTGCCGAATCGGAGCGGGTTGGCAAGATCGCCGCGGCCATCCATCTGGATATTCCGGTTTCCGATGTTCTGTCCGAGCTGAAATCGATGTTTCCCGACAAAACGCGAGTGGCGGTGATCCGTAATCCCGCACAGCCCGGCCAGGTGGATAGCTCCGTGGTGGCACGCGGCCGCCAGCAAGGCTTCACGGTGAGCGTCGTGGATTCCGCGGATCCCCAGGAACTGCTGAGAGCGGTCCGATCCTTGAACGGGAGGGTGGATTTCATTGTGTGCCTACCCGATAGCCGCCTGTACAACAGCACCACCGTGAAGCCGCTCATTCTCGCATCGCTCGAGAGCCACCTGCTGATCGTGGGTTTTTCATCGAGTTTTGTGCGCTCCGGCGCGGGCGTGGGGATCTATCCGGATTTTCGGGACATTGGCGCTCAGGCCGGCGAAGCGGCTCAGAAGGAGATGGCCGGGCAGCCGGTTCCCGCCGAGCAAGGACCGCGCAGGGTGGTAGTGGCCGTCAACCAGCGCGTGATCCATTTGCTGGGCCTGGAGTATCGGCCGCGGCGCGAGGGAGAGGTTTTGACTTTCCGATGAATATTTCAGGTCCAGAGCAACCTCGGCGCGAGAGCCTGTTGAGGCGCGTTGTCACCTCCAGCCTGGTTCTGGCGGGCGTGTCGATCGCAGTATTGACGGGCGCGTTTCTGTTCGCCGCTCGCGTTAACTCCGAAGCGCAATTGCGGCTGCGCGCCAATTCTCTCGCCGATTTCGTCGCCAGCCAGAGCGAGTTTGCGATGCTGGTGGGCGATCGCGCTGAGCTCGAAAACATCGCGCGAAACGCCTTGGCTGGCGAAGATGTTCTTTTTGTGAGCCTTTCGGACGGCTCCGGGGAACGTCTGGCGTGGGCTCAGCGATCGGAACCATCTGGTGGTGTGTCTGGTGGTGGTGGCGCCGAACGGCATCTCGAAACGGAGCGGGAGGTGGTTCCCCCCAAAGGCGACGGCCTGGCGGATTGGCATGCCGGGAAAAAGAATGCCAACAGCAAGCTAGGAACGGTGCGCATAGGTTTTTCGATGAAGAAGCAAGAGGCGCTATTCGCGCGCACGGTCAGCTTGAGCGTGGGAGCGGCGGTTCTGTCGGCGGCGGTCTTGCTCGCGATGCAGTATTTCCGCTTGCGGCGACTGCTGGATCCTCTAAAAAGCCTCACGGCGTTTACGGCCGAAGTGGGCGCCGGAAATCTAACCCACAAGGCTCCCGTGGTTCGCCTAGACGAGGTGGGACAAGTGGCCGTGGCATTCAACCGGATGCTGGATCAGCTGGCTGTCACCACTGTCTCGCGCGATTATGTGGACGACATTATTCACTCCATGGGCGAATCTCTGCTGGTGGTGGACCACACCGGCATCATCCAAACCGCCAACCAGGCGACTCTTTCCATGCTGGGCTATGGGGACGGGGAGCTCATCGGAAGGCCGGCCAATCTGATTCTGGATCGCGCACTTCCGCTCGAGACCTGCCGCGGGTTGGGAGCAAACTATCGCACCCGGGAAGCTGGGTTGATCCCGGTATTGTTTTCGGCCTCGCGGATGCCGGGCATGAACGGGTCGCCCGAAGCGCAGGTGTGGGTTGCAGAGGACATGACGGAATACAAGCGTTTCGAGCGCGAATTAATAGAGGCCAAAGAACAGGCCGAACAGGCCAGCCGGGCCAAAAGCATGTTCCTCGCGAACATGAGCCACGAGTTGCGCACGCCTTTGAACGCGGTGATCGGTTATAGCGAAATGTTGGAGGAAGAATGCCAGGAATCGGGTCTCGCGGATCTGGTCCCCGATCTCGTCAATATCCAAAAGGCCGCCAAGATGTTGCTGTTCATTATCAATGATGTTCTGGACATCTCGAAGCTCGAGGCCGGGCGGATGGAGCTTTGCCCGGAGACCTTCGATGTGGCCGGCTTGATCCAGGAGGTGCTCGAAACGGTAGACCCGCTCGTGCGCAAGAACGGCAATCAGATCCGCGCGGGCTGCTCGAGGGAAGTGGGCCAGATGCACGCCGATATGGCCAGGTTCCGCCAAAGCCTTCTCAATTTGATCGGCAATGCCTGCAAGTTCACCAGCGATGGCCTGATTACCGTAGAGGCTTGGCGCACCGGCGATGGATGGTCGCATGTCAGCGTGGCGGATACCGGAATTGGAATTACCGCTGAACAAATCCAGAAGCTTTTCCGGCCCTTCACGCAGGCCGACGCCTCTACCACGCGGAAATACGGGGGCACGGGTTTGGGATTGGCCTTGAGCCGCGAACTTTGCCGGATGATGGGCGGCGATATTTCGGTGGAGAGCCGCATCGGGGAAGGCTCCACCTTCACCATCCACATTCCCGCCGCCCCCGAGGAGTCCGCCCGGTGATCCGATTGCTGCTGGTGGAGGACCACGAAATGAACCGCGACATGCTGTCGCGCCGGCTGAAGCGCCATGGTTACGAAATGCTAGTCGCCGCCGACGGAATCGAGGGGATTGCGGCTGCTCAAAGCGCGCGGCCGGACCTGATCCTGATGGACATGAGCATGCCTCGGATGGACGGTTGGACGGCAACACAAATCCTTAAATCCGACCCGATAATGCGCACTACTCCGGTGGTCGCGCTGACCGCGCATGCCATGCCAGGTGATCGCGAACGGGCGCTCGAAGCCGGCTGCGATGCCTTCGAAACCAAACCTGTGGATTTAGCCCGGCTGCTCAAGACCATCAGCCGGTTACTCAGCAAGGAGAATCCGATCCCATGTTCGTAGTGCTTTTAGTTGAAGATGACCAGATGAGCCGTGACATGTTGGTACGCCGTCTGACACGTTTGGACTACGTAGTCATCACCGCGGCGAATGGCCGGGAAGCAGTGGAAACCGCACTCACTGTGTCGCCGAATATCATCCTGATGGATATGTGTATGCCGGAAATGGACGGCATGGAGGCTACCAAGCGCCTCAAGGCTCACCGCAAAACTGGTCACATCCCTATCATTGCGCTAACCGCCCTAAACACCACCCAAGATGTGCGGCGCGCCATTCAGGCCGGTTGTGATGGGTTTGAAACCAAGCCGGTCAATTTGACGCGGCTTAATCAGAAGATTCACAAACTTGTGGTGGAGAGCCGTCAAGCGATGATACAACAGGATCCCCTCTAAGCGGGATGCGGTGGGCAACCTAAAAGGTCTTGGATTCCCAGCGATTCCGCCGATGAGAAAGATGCCGGGGAATCCTGATGATCCTGCTTCTGTTAGTGGACGACGATGAGGAGAGCCGTGAACTCATCCAAGCCGGGCTGAAACGGCTGGGCTACACCGTAAGCACGGCGGCCACCGGTAAAGAAGGAATCGAAGCGGCGCGCGGCGAATCGCCGAACCTGATTTTGATGGATATGTGCATGCCTGAAATGGACGGCTTCGAGGCCGTCAAACAACTCAGGGCGAACGCCGGGACAACTAACATTCCCATCATTGCGCTCACCGGTCTCAACAAGGCCGCGGATGTCCAGCGGGCAATTGACGTGGGCTGCGATAACTTTCAGACCAAGCCTCTGAATCTCGCGAGCTTGCATATCAAGATCCGCAGGCTGGTTTGGCGCGCAGAGAATCGGTAGGAAGCGCAAAGGGTGTGGCGCGCACCGCCAAACGGACCAGGAACTGGCCCGCGCCGCGCTCCGTTTTGCGCGAGTTACTTAAGATCGCAAAGGGTGTGGCGCGCACCGCCAAACGGACCAGGAACTGGCCCGCGCCGCGCTCCGTTTTGCGCGAGTTCCTTAGAAACCGAAGACGTTCGCCATCAGCCAGATACCCCGCGGGTCACGGACGCATTTCGCGCCTGCCCACATTAAATTATTAAATTTCCACGGATTGGGCCGATGAGAAAGATGCTGAGACGATGCCATGAACGTCCTACTGTTAATTGACGATGACGAAATGCATTGTCAAATGATCGGAACCCGATTGACCCGGCTGGGCTACACGGTGATCATCGCGATAAGTGCCAAAGAAGGAATCGAAGCGGCGCGCGCGGAATCGCCAGACCTTATCCTGATGGATCTGGCCATGCCTCAAATGGACGGCTTCGAGGCGGCTAAACGGCTCAAGGCCGATCATAAAACCGCTCACATTCCTATCATCGCTCTTAGCGCGCTCAAGACGGCGGAAGACGTCCAGCGCGCCCAGCAGGCCGGTTGCGATAGCTTTCACACCAAGCCCGTGAATCTGACCAGTCTGCATATCAAGATCCGCAGGCTGGTTTCCACTCCAGTGCATGCTCAATAGTGCACCGTCTCGCCGTTAGATTTCCGGATAGAACTCGAAGAAAGCATCCAGCGATTGCATCAATTGCTTGCGGATCTGGTCCTCGCCGCCTTCGATCAGATGCATGCTGACGTGCAGTTTTTTGCCGTTCTTCAGCGTAATTTCGGAATCCTTCACCTCTTCCAATTCATCTGCAGGAAGAAGGCGCATACCATAGATGAGCGCCAGTTTGGCCATGCTTCATTCTACCCGCCCAACACAGACGTCAATCAGCGGTAAAATGAAGGAACAAAGCCAGCCGCTCAGGCGTATCTATCCGCAAGCGGTGGTGTCGGCGAAAGATGAAATCGGCAACCGAGTCGAGTGAACGGGACGCCCACAACACCAGTTCGTCAGCCGGCGAACTGACGCCGGAACTGGTCCGCGCGACTCTCGACAAAATCCTTGCGAGCCCGGGATTTGCCAATGCCGAACGCTTGACCCGCTTCCTACGCTACACGGTGGAAGAGACCCTCAACGGGCAAACCGACAAGCTCAAGGAATCGCTGCTCGGTATTGACGTCTTCGGGCGCAAGCCCACTTATGATCCGCGCGTGGATGCGGTGGTCCGCACCGAAGCTGTGAAGCTGCGGGCCCGGCTCCGCGATTATTACGAATCGGAGGGGCGCGAGGATGAGATCATCATCGACCTGCCCAAGGGCGGTTACGTTCCCGTGTTTCGATTTCGTGAGAAAGAGCCGGTGGAATCTTCCACGCCAGCCGCCGTTGCCTCACCGAAGACTCACGAATGGAAGCCGGCGATTGTAACTCTGGTGGTTCTAGCTGTGCTCGTGGCTTCCATCTCCCTGGTACTGCGGACGAGATCACGTAATCTGGACCCCCGGCCCGCCGAGTTGTCATCGATCGCGGTTTTGCCCTTCGCGGATTTGAGTCCTGAGAAAGATCAGGAATACTTCTGCGACGGGATGGCGGAGGAGATCATCGACGCTCTTTCCAAGATCGGCGGCATCCGCGTGGTGGCGCGAACATCGTCGTTCGCCTTCAAGGGCAAGCAGCAGGATATCCGGGAGATCGGGAAGAAGTTAAACGTCGCCGCAGTGCTGGAGGGCAGTGTCCGCAAGGACGGCAACCGCCTGCGAGTGACCGCACAGTTAAACAGCGTGGCCGACGGATATCACCTTTGGTCGGAAACCTACGAGCGCGAATTGAAAGACGTGTTCACGGTTCAGGACGAGATCTCGCGCGCCATCGTGAACACCCTGCAGCTGAAACTTTCGGGTCGCGGAATCCAAACGAATTCGTCGCCAGAGAGTGTCGAAACCTATGAGCTTTACTTGCAGGGCCGCTACCACTGGAGGCGTTGGAGGACGGAGGGCGCCGAACAAGCCATCCACTATTTTGAGGCAGCCATCCAGAAAGATCCCAAGTATGCGCCGGCCTACGCAGGTGTCGCCTATTCGTATTGTTGGCTAGGATTCTTCGGCGCCGTGCCGCCCACCGAGGCTATGCCGAAGGCCCGGCAGGCCGCCGAAAAGGCCCTCGCCCTGGACGATTCGCTCGCCGCCGCGCATACCGCGCTGGCTTATGTGAAGGCGCTCTACGAGTTTGATTGGCCGGTCGCGGAGCGGGAGTTCAAGCGCGCCATCGAACTCAATGCCGGGGATGCAGACGCGCATTTTGGTTATGGCATCGCGTACCTTTCGCCGCAGGGACGCTTGGAAGATACCGTGCGCGAGATGCAGCTAGCGCGCGATCTGGACCCGCTTTCACCCGTCCAAGCCAATTACCTTGGATTGGCTTATCAATTTGTGGGAAGGCGCGCGGAAGCTATCGCTCAGTACAAGCGGGCCCTGGATCTGGATCCCAACTTTGTGGAGGCGCGCCTGCACTTGGCCAATGCCTACCTGGATCCAGGCAGGTTTAAGGATTTTTATGCGGAACTCGACCGTGCACAAGCCATATGGGGCGACAGCCGGATTGATCCCACACGCGCATTCGGAATGGCCCTGGAAGGACGGAAGGCGGAAGCGCTGGAGTTGGTCCACAAGTGCGAAAAGCCCGGCACCGGGGCATTCGTACAGTCAACCTATATAGCGAACGTGTACGCCGTTCTCGGCGACAAAGAGCAAATGTACACGTGGCTTGAGAAAGCGTATGCGGATCGCGATGGCATGTTGGTTTATGCCAATAAGCAAGGTTGCTACCGTCCCTATCGATCGGAGCCGCGATTCGTGGCCTTGCTCCGAAAGCTGGGACTGCCACCGGCCCATTAGAGCGCTGTTCGCGTGGGGTAGGCGCTTTCGCCTGCCAAGTTCACTGTGCCGATATCGCCGCCACACGCCCGGCCCCAAATAGCGCGGTCTTGTCATTCGTAATCACGCGCACCGGAACGTTCAAGAGAAGCGAATGAAATCGCCCCTTCGCCGTGAACGCCTTCATGAAAGTTCCCTCTTTCAGTTTCGCGACGATTTTCGGCGCTATACCACCGCCGATGAACGCGCCGGCCGTGGCCACCACTTTCAACGTCAGGTTTCCGGCCTCGGCGCCGTAGATAGAGACGAAGATATCCAGAGCTTGTACCGCGACGGCGGCGCTGCCTGCGAGGCCTGACTTCGCGATCGCCGCCGACGGATCGCCTTTCTTGATTTCATCGGCCAGCCAACTGGGTTCCTCGGCCCGCTTGGTGTCGCGCAGAAATTCGTAAATGTTATGCAGTCCGGGACCCGAGAGCACGCGCTCATAGCTGACATGCTCGAAGCGGCCGAAAAGGTAACGCAGCAGATCTATTTGGATTTCGTTGGTGGGCGCGAAATCCGAGTGTCCGCCTTCGGAGGGAAATGGCCGAAACCCTCCGCCCGCTTCGGCCAACAGGCCGGCTTCGCCCAATCCGGTGCCGGCGGAAACCAATACGCGGTTCCCGGTGGGGCTGGGCGTTCCCTGATTCAGCGCGACGAAGTCAGTTTCCTTGAGCAGGACAATCCCGTGCGCATTCGCAAACAGGTCGTTGATCAGGTCCACGCGCTCCAGGCGCAACTCCTCGGCCAGATGCCGCGAATCCACTACCCACGGCAGATTGGTTGTTTCCACGCGGCCATCCACCACCGCGCCGGGCAATCCGAACGCGGCCGCCTGCACGGCGAGATTGTGTTTGGCCAGATATTTTCGAACGATTTCCGGCAGTCCGCTGAACTGGGGACTCGGAAACACCTCGATATCCAGCGGGTTCAGTTGATCGGGAGTTCCCTCGAATAAGGCCAGCCTGGTATTGGTGCCGCCGATGTCGCCGGCCAGTATCATTCGCAATTGCTCCAGTGGCGGCGATCTTTGGAGAGCAATTCCTCGGCCTCGGGCGGACCCCAAGTGCCGGCGCCGTAGTTGGGGAAGCGACGCGGCGGCAGCGCTTCCCAAACATCCAGGATAGGAGCCACCACGTGCCAGGCAGCTTCCACCATGTCGGAACGCTGGAACAGCGTCGCGTCGCCGAGCATGCAGTCGTACAACAAGCGCTCGTAACCGGTCTGCGGCGTGGCGTTGAAGTAGTCGCCGTAGTTGAAATTCATGTTGACGCCGCCGATTTGCACCACCGGTCCCGGGATCTTGGCGCCGAAGCTGAGCGAGATGCCTTCATCGGGTTGCAGATGCAGCACCAGGCGATTGGGCTCCAAGCGGTCCACCGCCGTCCGGCGGAACAACATAAATGGCGCGCGCTTGAATTGAATCGAGATTTCGGTGGCGCGCTTGGGCAAGGATTTGCCGGTCCGCAGGTAGAAAGGCACATCCGCCCAGCGCCAGTTATCGATGAATAGCTTCATCGCGACAAAAGTCTCCGTGCGGGAATCGGGCGCCACCATAGGCTCGGAACGATACGGCGCTATTTTGGCGCCTTTCACCAGGCCCTCACCGTACTGGCCGCGCACCGTGCGGGTCAGCACTTCTTCGTCCGTCATGGGCGTAAGAGCTTTCAAAATCTTAGCCTGCTCGTCGCGAACCACGTCGGCGTCGAAGGAGACGGGTGGTTCCATGGCGGTGAGCGAGATGAGCTGGAAAATGTGGTTCGGCACCATGTCGCGCAGCGTTCCGGCCTTGTCGTAGTACATGCCGCGCTGTTCTACACCTACTGTCTCGGCTACGGTGATCTGGATATGGTCTATGTAGCGGCGGTTCCAGATGGGCTCAAAAATACCATTCGAGAAGCGGAACACCAAGATATTTTGAACGGTCTCTTTGCCCAGGTAATGGTCGATGCGGTAGATCTGCTTTTCATCCAGCACTTGCCGGATCTCTTTATTGAGAGAGCGCGCGGAATCGTAATCGCGGCCGAAGGGTTTTTCGATGATCACGCGCCGCCAGCCGCGGTCTTCATTCACCAGACCAGCCGCGCCCAGTTGTTTGACCACCACTGAGAAGAAGCCGGGCGAAGTCGCCAGGTAATAGAAGTAATTCCCGCGCGTGCCATGGTCTTTGTCCACTTGACCCAGCAGCTGGTTCAATTCCTCGTAAACCTTGGGGTTGTCAAAATCGCCGGAGATGTAATAAATGCGGCGTGCGAACCAGTGCCACAGATCGGGATCTACCTTGGTAGTGGCGAAATCGCCAATTTCCTTGCCGATCATGTCGCGGAACTGCTCACTGTTCATTTCGTTCCGCGCGATGCCCACCACGGCGAATTCCTTGGAAAGCAGGTTGTCTTTCGCCAGGTTGTAAAGCGCGGGGATCAGCTTGCGCTTGGTGAGATCGCCGGATGCGCCAAAAATCACCATGACGCAGGGATCGCCGGGACGGCCGGCGCCGGTGTTGGGTACGGTCACTACAGTTTCGTCTGCCACCTGCATGCTCTGATTCTCCTCCACGGGTTTTCTCCGTATTATCCGCCGGAGGCCCGCTCCACGTGGCCTCCGAATTTATTGCGCATCCCAGACAGCATTTTCTCCGCGAATGTGTGTTCCTGACGCGAGCGGAAGCGCGTGTATAGTGAGGACGACAACACATCGCACGGTACCGCTTCTTCGATGGCGGCCATGATGGTCCAGCGTCCTTCGCCTGAGTCTTGCACGGTGCCGGTGAATCGGGACAAATTGGGATCCTCGGTAAGAGCCATCGCGGTCAGGTCGAGCAACCACGATCCCACCACGCTTCCGCGGCGCCAGAGTTCAGCTATGTCGGGAAGATCGAGGTTGTACTGGTGATCCTCCGGCAACTCCTTGGAAGTGGCGTTCTTCATGATGTCGAAGCCCTCGCCGTAGGCCTGCATCAAACCGTATTCAATGCCGTTATGCACCATTTTCACGAAGTGGCCGGCGCCCGATGGTCCGCAATAGAGGTAGCCTGCTTCGGCCGTGCTCTTCTTGCCTTCGCGTCCCGCAGTTGGAGCAGTAGTGCCCACGCCGGGCGCAAGGGTCTTGAAGATCGGGTCCAGGCGATCGGCTGACTCCTTCGATCCGCCCAGCATCATGCAGTAGCCGCGTTCGATGCCCCACACGCCGCCGCTGGTGCCGACGTCCATGTAATGCAATCCCCGCTCCTTCGTTATTTTCGATCGGCGAACATCGTCTTTGAAATAGGAGTTCCCTCCATCAATGATCGTATCGCCGGGTTCCATCAAGCTGGCCAACTTCATCACCGTACCTTCGGTGGCCGCTCCCGCCGGCACCATCACCCAGGCCGCGCGCGGCTTGCTGAGTTTTTGGACGAACTCCTCCATGGACGCGGCGCCCGCGGCGCCTTCCGATACCAACTCGCTGACGTTGGCGGGATTCAGGTCGAACACTGCGCACTGGTGCCCGCCTCGCATTAGCCGGCGCACCATGTTGGCGCCCATCCTTCCCAGACCGATCATTCCGAGTTGCATAGTTGCTCCCTTTTATTAGTCCCCGTGGGGCAAGTCCCCGACTTGCCAGGTCACGCGTTATATCAACTTCGCTAAAGTTGCTAGGCCGCTTTCAACATCGTCCAAATGCACCCGCAGGGCGCGCCGATTGCGTTCCGCCAGCACCTGGAAGTCGCCGCGGGCCTGCGCCGCTTTCACCACACCGAAAGTATACTTCTGTCCGGGCACCGCAAGATCTGTCTT
The DNA here is from genome assembly GCA_050011295.1 of Bryobacteraceae bacterium. Taxonomy (GTDB): domain Bacteria; phylum Acidobacteriota; class Terriglobia; order Bryobacterales; family Bryobacteraceae; genus Palsa-89. The sequence goes on along the minus strand of JBEKJJ010000022.1, from coordinate 19,159 downwards.
ATCGTTGCAGGTAACCTGCAGAAAGACTCCGGAGTTGGGCCCGCCTTTGTATGCCTGGCCGGTAGAATGCAGGAACCTCGGGCCAAACCCGAGACAAGTGGCGACGCGCTTCTTGTCGCGCACCGCGGTACGAATATCCTGCAGCGTTGTTTCGTGCGCTTCATTCATTTGCACATAGGCCAGCAGCGCGAAATAATCGCCCGCCTGGATGCGGCCCAGATGCGCGCGAAGATAACCGGCCAGCGATTTGTCGCTGCCCGCCGCTGTGGCCAGCGCTGCTGCATTCTTTTCGTCAGTGAACAACTGAATGCCATTCTCCGACAGAATCGGGTTTTCCGCAGGCAGCGATCCGCTCTTCTCGTATTCGCTGGTGAGCTTCTTGGTCGCTATCTTGCTGGCCTCCACGTCCGGTTGATTGAACGCGTTGATCCCGATCACCGAACCCGCCACAGCGGTTGCAAATTCCCAACGGAACATTTCCTGGCCCAGATTGTAGGTGTCGCTAAGGGCGATCCGCACCACGGGGTGACCGGCCTTGGCCAGAGCATCGGCAGCAGCGTCCTGCGCGGGATCCGCTCCATTTTCGAGGCGAATGTAAGCGAACACGCGATCGTTGCCGTATACTTCAGGCGACCCCAGCCGCTCGCGGTCCACCGGGATAATTCCCTTGCCTTCTTTGCCTGTGGATTCGGCCAGCAATTGTTCGAGCCACGCTCCGAAATCCCAAATGCCAGGCGAGGTGATGAGCGTCACTTTGTCACGGCCGCTCTTCGCCGCCAGGCCCAGGATCAATCCCAACTGCGCGCCGGGATTCTTGTCCACCGGCAGGCAGGATGAGCAGGAAATGGCCATGACATCGGCCTGATCCAAAAATTTAGGAGCGTCAATGCCCATCACCGCGGCCGGAACCATGCCGAAATCCGAAAGCGCCGAGTAGCGTCCACCGATGCTCGGAAGACCATGGAATATGTGACGGAAACCGTCAGCTTGTGCCACCTGCTCGAATTTCGAGCCTGGATCGGTGATGGCGATGAAGCGGCTGCCGGCTTTATCCGCACCGACCACTTGTTTTACGCGCTCAAAGAAATACTGCTTGAAGATGTTCGGCTCGAGCGTGGATCCGGACTTGCTGGACACGATAAAAATCGTGTTGCCGATGTCCACTTTGTTTTCGAACGCCTTCAACTGCGCGGGATCCGTGGAATCCAGCACGAACATCTCCGGGTATCCTTCTATTTTTCCGAAGGTCATCCTGAGAACTTCCGGACACAAACTGGACCCGCCCATCCCTAGCAACAAGGCGTGCTTGAAACCTGCCGCCTTCACATCCCGGGCGACGTCGGCGAAATGTTGCTGGTGGGCGAGTTGATCCTCGGTGATGCCCAGCCATCCCAGCCAGTTGCCTTCATCCGACCCGGTCCACAGCGATGCGTCGCGAGCCCACAGCCGGCGAACCTTGCCAGCCATTTTCCATTCCTCGATGGCTTCTTGAAATTGCGCGTTAAGCTCCGCAGGTAGGTTATAGGTTTGCGGATCCACTTCAGCCTTCGACGCATATTTGCATTTTGCGTCTACCGTATTCAACAATTTGTCAAACGGTTCGGCGAACAGCTTGACGGCTTGCGTCACCAGGTCCTCGGTAACTTTCTTCATCGAGATGCCCACCTTCTCGAGAGTTTCCATGGTGTCGTGAGCGTGGTCCAGGTCGGCTTCCAGACTGGCTTTCGGTTTCCCATGATCGCGGAATGCGTCGAAAGTCGCGGGCGGAATCGTATCCACTGTGTCGGGTCCGATCAACTCCTCGACATACATCACATCGGAGTAACTCGGATCCTTGGTGCTGGTGCTGGCCCACAACAGCCGCTGCGTTTGCGCGTTCTTCTTCGCGAGCGGCGCCCAATCGGAGCCTGCATAAATCTCTTTATAACGTTGGTAGGTGAGCTTGGCGTTGGCGATGGCAACTTTGCCCATCAGGCTCTTGAGCAACGCCTGCTCTTTGGGGTCGCTCGTATTTTTCAGCGTGGCCTTCAAGATCGAATCCACCATGCTGTCGATGCGGCTGATGAAGAAACTGGCCACGCTGGCAACGTGCTGCGGATCGCCGCCCGACGCCGCGTAGGTATTCAATCCCGCGATGTAGCCCTGCGCGACTTTTTCGTACATCTCCTGCGCGAAAAGCAGCGTGACGTTGATGTTGATCCCCTCGCTGATGCATTGCTGGATGGCCGGAATCCCTTCCACAGTCGCAGGAATTTTCACCATCAGGTTGGGACGATTCACAGCCTTCCACAGCCGGCGGGCGTCTTTGATGGTGCCCTGCGTGTCCTTTGCTAGAAAGGGAGAAACTTCCAGACTGACATAGCCATCGCGCATTTTAGTGCGGTCATAAACCGGACGCAGCGTGTCGGCGGCATCCTGGATGTCTTGGATGGCCAGGATTTCGTACACTCCCATGGCGTCCAGATCCTTGCGCTTCTGCAATTCCAGCAGAGCGTCGGTATAGTCGGTGCTGCCGGTGATGGCTTTTTCGAATATGGCGGGATTGGAGGTGACACCGCCCAGCCCGTCTTCGTCGATCAAGCGTTTCAGCTCGCCGCTCGAGATCAAGCTGCGGCGAATATAATCCAGCCAGACGGATTGTCCATACTTGGTCAGCCCTCGAATGGGATTCATCGTCTTCGGTGCGGTCAGCGTAGGGACGCTCATGTTCTCCTCATTTCTGGTTTCTAGTTTCTGGTTTCTAGTTGGCGGCAGCCTTCTGCTATTGTTTCACGAACCGAACGAGAAACCAGAAACAAGAAACCAGAAACGTGTTACCGTCCCACCGCTTTGATGATCTCTTCTTTGGCCGCGGCCACTACCGCGTCGGGCGTGAATCCGAACTTCTTTTGCAATTCCTTTAGGGGAGCGGATGCGCCAAATGTCTGCATGCCGATGCTGCGATAGGCGTAGCGCTGCCATCCGAGTGTGGAGGCTTGTTCCACCGAGACGCGTGCCCTGACATCGGGAGGCAGCACGCGATCCCGATATTCCTTGGGCTGCAGGTCGAACAACTCCCAGGACGGCATGCTGACCACGCGCGTCTTAATTCCCTCAGCGGTCAGTTTTTCGTATGCATCCACGCACAGTGAAACTTCGCTGCCGGTTCCAATCAGAATCACTTCCGGCTCGCCGTCGAGCGCGTCCGCCAGCACGTAGGCTCCCTTGGTCAGCCCCGAAGCCGGCGCATACTTGGTGCGATCGAGAGTCGGCATATTCTGGCGGGAGAGAATTAAGCAGACCGGTTTGTGCCGGAACTCCATAATCAGCCGCCAAGCCTCCGCGACTTCGTTGGCATCGCCCGGCCGCAGCACGATCAGTCCCGGAATGGCGCGCAAGGAAGTCAATTGTTCCACCGGCTGGTGAGTTGGTCCGTCTTCACCCACGCCTATGGAATCGTGCGTAAAGATGTAAATTACAGGAAGCTCCATCAGCGCGCTTAGGCGGATGGGCGCGCGCATATAATCGCTAAAAATCAGGAACCCCGAACCGTACGGCCGGATTTTCGAAGTCGACATGCCATTCAGGATTGAGCCCATGGCGTGCTCGCGAATGCCGAAGTGGAAATTTCGTCCCCCATAATCTCCGGGGCCGAAGTCGCCCGCGCCATCGAACGTAAGCCGGGTTTTGGTGGATGGCGCCAGGTCCGCCGCGCCGCCTAGCAACCAGGGCACACGCTGCGCGATGACATTCTGAACCTTGCCGGATGCGTCGCGGCCGGCAAGCCCCTTTGGGTCCGCGGGAAAGAACGGAATTTCGCGGTCCCATTCGTCCGGCAGCCGCCGATGCTGCATTTTGAAAAGATGATCCGCCATCTCCGGGTATTCGCGGCTGTATTCCCCGAATTTCGTGATCCAGGCTTCGCGCGATTCGTGCCCGCGCTTTCCCATCAACTCCGCGAAGCGTTCATACACGCCATCCGGCACCAGGAACTTCGCATCTTCCGGCCAGCCGTAATTCTGTTTGGTGAGCCGGATCTCCTGTTCGCCCAGCGGTTCGCCATGCGCGGCGCTGGTGTCTTGCTTGTGCGGCGCGCCATAGGCGATGTGGCTATCCACGATGATCAGCGTCGGCCGGTCCGTGGTGGCCTTGAACACTTTGAATGCGCGCGCGAGCATGTTCTGATCGTTGGCATCGCCCACGCGCGTTACATTCCATCCATAGCCAATGAAGCGCGTAGCCACGTCATCGCTAAATGCCAGTGCGGTGTTGCCTTCTATGGTGATGTGGTTGTTATCGTAAATCCAGCACAGATTCGAGAGTTTTAGGTGGCCGGCGATGGAAGCTGCTTCGCCGCTCACGCCCTCCATCATGCAGCCATCGCCCGCCAACGCATAAACGGAGTAGTCGAACATGTTGAAGCCCGGACGGTTGAAGTAATGCGCCATCCATTTGGCGGCAATCGCCATTCCGACACTTGTGGCCACGCCTTGGCCCAATGGACCGGTGGTGGTCTCGATGCCGGAGGTCCAGCGATACTCCGGATGGCCCGGGCACTTGCTATTCAACTGGCGGAAATTCTTGATATCCTCCAGCGGCACGCTCAGCTCGCCCAGCGTTTCGTACTCCGGATTCACTGCCTTCACCTTGGCCAGGTGCAGCAGCGAATAAAGCAGCATGGATGCGTGGCCAATGGAGAGCACGAAGCGATCCCGGTTCGGCCAAATGGGATCGTCCGGATCGAAACTCAGGAACTGCTGCCACAGGCAATAGGCCACGGGAGCCATCGCCATGGGCGTTCCGGGATGGCCGGAGTTGGCCTGCTGGACAGCGTCCATCGCCAAAGTGCGAATGGTATTAATCGAGAGCTGGTCAATGTTGGCCGAAGCTGGTTGTGGTTGGGCGGACGTAGACATTACTACCTATGATGCACCTTTTTCGGCGACATGGAACTCCGGGATTCAGGGGCCGTCCGGAGAATATGATACTGAGATTCGTTTTCGGCGGCCGTTATTTCTTCAGGCTCTTCACGTAGGCCACCACGTTGTCCAGGTCGGCGCCGGTAACGCTCGCTATCGGCTTCATCTTACCCTGGCCCTTAGTAATGACGTCTTTCACGTCGGTCGTGGTAGCGCTGAGCGGCTTCAGTTCCACCTTCATCGCCTTCGCGATGGCTGGGTTCCCCTCGCCATCGGCGCCGTGACAGGATTTACACTTGGTTGCGTACACCGCTTTTCCCGCGGCGGCATCGGCGGCAAACGCACTGGTTGCGGTCAACGCCGCGATCATCAAATAGGTCAGTTTCAAGTTTTTTCTCCCTTATCGATTCTAGTTCCCTTAACGATTCTAGTTCAATGTTTCGGTGTTTGGGATTCGGCCACCAGCCGCTTGGGCGCAACATTGCGCCACGCAGTAAGCAGCGCGTCACCCACGCGAACTTTCTTAGCCGCTTTCAAGTTTACGCTGGTAGCGCCCTGGCGTCCCCAGCCGCCCTTCACCGGTACGAATACATCCGGTTCGGCCTTGCTTAGAATATCCTGCTGCTCCGGCGGAAGCTTGACCATCGCCCACTTCTCATCGGGATAGCCCAGCGTCGCGAAAATTTTCCCCCGCACTCGGAAATCCGGATGCGCCTGGTGCGAGCTTTCTACGGCTTCGGGAAGCTGCAATGCCATTCGGCGAAAATCTTCAGTGGTCATGGCCAAAGCTACAACAGAAGTACGTTAGCACAAGCGGCTATACTTCACAATGGATGGGCGAAGCCGCGGCGTGGAAAGATCAAAAGCACCGGTTGCGGCCGGCCGGCCGAAGCTGATAAACTTATACTTCCACCCAAGGAGCAATCACCATGGCGAAAGTATGTGAAGTTTGCGGGCGCGGCCCCAGGTTCGGCAACAAAATCAGTCATGCCCACAATGTCACCGCGCGACGCTGGAATCTCAACCTGCAGACCGTGCATGCCATCGTGAAGGGTGCGGCCAAACGCATCCGCGTGTGCACTTCCTGCATTCGTAGCGGCAAAGTTCAAAAAGCCGCGTAAGAAGCCAGCCGCGTGAAATTAGTCACCTTTCGGAAGGCCGGGGGAGATCCCCAAGCGGGAGTTCTTGTCGAAGATCAGGTGGTGGGTCTGGCGCAAGCCGGATACTCCAGTGTGCTCGACATTCTGGCCGGCGGCACCGAAGCTCGGGCCAGAATCGAAAGTTGGATCCAATCTTCAGGCGCGCCCGTCCCGCTGAGCTCAATCACGCTGCTGGCGCCTGTTCCGCGCCCTCCCAAGCTGATCTGCGTCGGCCTGAACTATCGGGATCATGCCATCGAATCGAAGATGGAAATTCCGAAAGTCGCCACCATCTTCTCGAAATTCCCCAGCGCAGTAATTGCAGCCGGTGAGCCCATCGTCTTGCCGAAAAATTCCACCCAGCCAGATTACGAAGCCGAATTTGCGTTCGTCATCGGACGCGGCGGCCGGCACATTCCAGCCGAAAGATGGCAGGAGCATGTGTTTGGCTACACCATCATCAATGACGTCAGCGCCCGCGATTTTCAGATGGCCACCTCGCAATGGTTGATGGGCAAGACTTTCGACACTTTCGCTCCCATGGGTCCGCACATTGTGAGCGCGGACGAAATCCCCGATCCTCACGCGCTGGATATCGGCTTGACTATCAATGGCGAGGTTTTGCAGAACTCCAACACGCGCGAGTTGATTTTCAAGATTCCCGAGCTGGTCGCGTTTTTGTCCAGCGTGTTCACGCTGGAGCCGGGCGACGTGGTTTCCACCGGCACACCGGCCGGCGTTGGTGTTGCGCGCAAACCGCAGCGCTTTCTGCGGCCCGGAGACGATGTAGTGGTGCGCGTGGAACGTATCGGTGAATTGCGCAATCCGGTAGTAGCGGAAAGCTGAACCTACTTAAACCGTTCATCGATCTCAACCTGATAGCCGCTGGCCAGCCGGTTAGTCTCATTCGCCATTCCAACCACGGCCATCAGCTCCGCGAACATCGCATCGGTCATGCCGGCCTTGCGCGCGGCCGCCGTGTGCGACGCGATACAGTAGCCGCACTGGTTGCTCGCGCTGACCGCGACGTATAACATCTCTTTGGCGAGCGCGTCGAGCGCGCCCGGCGCCATGATTTCCTTGATGCTGTTCCAGGTCCTGCGCAGCGTAGGAGGATCATTGGCCAGCGCTTTCCAGAAATTGTTGATCCAGTCGATTTTTCGGGTTGCCATGATGTCGTCGTAGACTTCACGGACCTCCGGGCTCGCGTCTTGGTACTCGATCAATCCTAAAGTTGCCATAATAGAGATTACCCTTCCATGATTCTAGAAGCCATTCCAGAAGGTCTCACTTTCGACGACGTACTTTTGCAGCCCGCCCGCAGCAGCGTGCTTCCCGCCAACACCGACACGCGCACCTGCCTCACCAGGCGCATCGGCCTGAACATCCCCATCGTCAGCTCTGCGATGGACACCGTCACCGAATCGCACCTGGCGATTGCGCTGGCGCAACAAGGCGGCATCGGCATCATCCATCGCAACATGTCCATGGAACGCCAGGCTGAAGAGGTCGACAAGGTGAAGCGCAGTGAAAGCGGCATGATTGTCGACCCCGTCACCATCGCCCCCGACAAGAAAATCTCGGACGCCTTGGAGCTGATGAAACGGTATCGCATCTCGGGAGTACCGGTGACGCAAGGCGGTAAGCTGGTCGGCATTCTTACCAATCGCGACCTGCGTTTTGAGACGCGCTACGACCTGCCCATCTCGCAGGTGATGACCAAGGAGCATCTGATCACGGTTCCGGTGGGCACCACGCTCGAAGAAGCCGAAAAGATATTGCACCGCCATCGCGTGGAAAAGCTGCTGGTGGTGGACGATCAATACACGCTCAAGGGCCTGATAACGGTAAAGGACATTCAGAAGAAGTTGAAATATCCGAACGCGGCCAAGGATCAGCAGGGGCGCCTGCGCGTGGGTGCGGCCGTTGGATCGACGGGCGACTTTCTGGAGCGCGCCCAGGAACTGGTGGCGAGAAAAGTGGATGTGATTGTGGTGGATTCAGCGCACGCCCATCAGGAGCGCGTGATGGACGCGGTCCGTACCATCAAACAGAAGCTGCCGGATGTGGATTTGATCGCCGGCAACGTGGCTACGTTTGAAGGAGCGCGCGATTTAATCGACCTCGGTGCCGACGGCATCAAGGTGGGCATAGGACCCGGTTCCATCTGCACCACCCGCGTAGTAAGCGGCGCCGGCGTGCCCCAAATCACAGCCATCGCGGAATGTTCCCGCGCCACGCGAGGTTCCAGCGTACCGCTGATCTCCGATGGCGGCATCAAATTCTCCGGCGATATCAGCAAGGCCATCGCGGCCGGCGCCGATTCTGTGATGCTGGGCGGGCTGCTGGCGGGAACGGAAGAAAGCCCCGGCGAGACCATCCTGTATCAGGGCCGCACCTTCAAAAGTTATCGCGGGATGGGTTCCATGGGTGCCATGTCACAAGGTGCGTCCGATCGATATTCTCAGGAAGATAGCGGCAAGCTGGTACCGGAGGGCATCGAAGGGCGCGTTCCCTACAAGGGGCCGCTCTCGGACCTGGTCTATCAACTGGTGGGCGGGCTCCGTTCCGGCATGGGCTATTGCGGCTCGAAGACGATTCGGGAGTTGCAGGAACGCGCCAGCTTCCTGCGAGTAACGTCGGCAGGCTTGCGCGAAAGCCACGTCCACGATGTGATCATCACCAAGGAAGCGCCGAATTACCGGCTGGAATAGCTGCGGCTGGCAGGTTCCGTTATCCGCCGCTGGTATTGGTGAGTGGCGCGCCGTAGTCCACAAAATCGACGCTCTCAACTTCTGCGTTCACGGTGTTTTGCTCGGATTGCAGTTGGGCTACCAATGCATCGGCAGCTTCCAGCTTCGCCGCGTTGGCATTGTGGGTTAGGGTCGCCCGGGCCTGCAGAGTGCTAATCTCACTGCTGATATTTGCATCATCGGTTGAGATTCCACTTTCCTCATTCTGGATGAGGCCGCTGGTAGGATCGCTAATCATCGTGAAATTGTTGGCGAACGATGCAAAGCCAGAGTTGGAGGAGCCGAGAAACTTGTAGGCATCGGAGAGTTGCGTACTGGAATAGCCGGCAACAACGGTAGGGTCGAAAGTCAACTGCCCGGTTGTGTCGTTGAAGGTGATACCCAGGTCTGACAGGCTGCGTACGGTGCTGGTGCTGGAAGCGAAGTAGCCTGTAAGCTGATTCAAATCGCCACTGATATCCGTGATGGTGGAATCTCCATTCAGGACTCCGCCGCTTGTGCCGGTTTCCTGGGACACCTGAGTGGCCAGGGCGTTGTAGTTTGTGACGAATGTCTGGAGAGCGCTGCTGAGCTGAGCGGGATCCGCGGCGAGCGAAAGCCCGACTGAGCCAGTATCGCTTTGGAGCAAGGTAAAGGTCACTCCCGGAATCACATTGCTGAAGACATTGGTGGTTTGATTGGTGACGTTTATGCTGTTGTTCAGGGTGAAGGAGGAGTCGGAACCCTGGTTAGAACCGCTGATCAAATTCATTGGAGTGCCGGCAGGCGTATCCTCCAGGGTGATCGGCGTTGCGCCGCCCGCGGCGACTACCTTGAGAAAATTTTCGCCGCCACTGGTAGTAATGGAAGCGGTAACGCCTGCCCCCGCGCCGTTAATTGCATTCATCAAGCCGGTAAGATTGTTGTTCGCGCTGATGTTGAGTGGGATGGCGGCGCCACTGCCCACTGTAAGATCCACCGTGCCGCTATCGGAAACAGCCGTGGTATCGGTGTCCGGGTAGCCGGCCACCGATGTTTCTGTCCCTGTGCCGCTGTTGGTAATCAGGTCCGCGGCTTCGGGCGCGGTGTCTAATGTGAGCGTGGTCGCTCCGATATTGTTGGCCGTGATAGAGAGATAGTTGCTGCTTCCAGAGCTCAAAATGGACGCGTTGACGGGAGCTCCCGAATTGTTGATCGCGTTCTCCAACCCGGTCAAATTGTCGTTTCCAGTGAGATTCAAATTGTAGGTTTGGGAGCCCACCGTCAGCGTGAAGTTGTTCTGACCTTCCACGCCGATCGGCGTCGTGCTGGCGTTGGCGTAACCCGCGAGCGACAGTTCCGAAGCGGCTGTTCCCAGCGTAATATTCGAGATGGTGTAATTGCCCGGCGCCGCCGCCCCGTTATTTGCAATCGTGACCGTGGTCGGATCGGAACTGGTCGCCGTCAGACCTAGCCCGGAAGAGAGCTGGCCCAGCGCGGCTACCGAGCTGGCGACATTGGCCACTATCGGGTTTAGCGCGACCAGCGCCGTGTTAATGGCCTGATTGTTGGTTTCGGAGTTTTGCAACGTTGTGATCGGCAATTGTGCGATCGCATCCTCACGCTGCAATATTGCTTGAAAATCGCTCGAATACGTGCTGAGCCCGGTGAACGATTGCGTGGCGAAAGTCGACGCGGCTGACGGAACTGGTGAAGCTGAACTTGCCGGCGTGGCACCTACGGTTCCCATACTGCCTTTACTATCGACTTCAAGCCAGCGTCTCTTGACCTGTTTTTCTACTTAGGCGGTGTACTTCATCGGCGACTTGCCGCACCTGGCCGCTACTCATTTGCGGATAAAGGGGCAAACTCAAAACGGTTCGCGCCGCAGCTTCCGCAATCGGAAAATTTCCGGCCCGGTACCTCTCATCGGTGTAAGCAGGCATAAGATGAATCGGCACGGGATAGTGGACCGCAGTCTTTATCGCCGCGCTTTCCAGCCCTCGCTGCAACTCATCACGCGCGGAAGCTTGGATCGTGTACAAGCAGTACACGTGCCTGACATCCGGAATCACGGCGGGACACAGCACGCCCGCTTCCTTGAGCAACCGGTCGTATTCAACAGCCAGTTTACGCCGGGCCTCAGTCCATGCTTCGAGCCGGCGGAGCTTCACGCGCAAGATGGCGGCTTGGATTCCTGGCAATCGATAGTTGTAGCCCTTCAGAACAGGATAGTATCGATGCTCTTCGCCCCAACTGCGAAGGCTACGGATCGTCCGCGCATATTCGGGATTATTGGTGGTAACCAAGCCGCCTTCGCCGGCCGCGCCGAGATTCTTGGTGGGGTAGAAGCTGAAGCATCCGAGATCGCCGATGCTTCCAACGCGCCGGCCATGATATTCGGCGCCGTGCGCCTGCGCCGCGTCTTCGATCACCACCAATTTGTGCCGCCGTGCGATGTCCAGGATCGGATCCATATCGGCGGGCTGGCCATAGAGGTGTACCGGCAGGATGGCCCGGGTGCGTTCGGTAACGGCGGCTTCGATTTGCCCCACGTCGATGTTCAAGGTTCGCGGATCTATATCGACGAAGACCGGCGTCGCTCCCACGTATCCGATGGTGGCAACGGTGGCGAAAAAAGTGAACGGCACCGTGATCACTTCGTCACCCGGTCCGATGCCGGCCGCGAGCAGAGCCAGGTGCAACGCGCTGGTGCCTGAGTTCACGCCAATCGCGTACCGAGCGCCGCAATACGCCGCGAACTCATCTTCAAACGCCTCGGTTTCCGGGCCCAGAACGAACTGGCTGCTTTCGAAGACGCGCGCCATCGCGGCATTGATCTCCTCCTTGAGCTCGCGATATTCGGCGCCGAGATCGAGGAGGGGAATCATGTCAATGTATCGACGAAACAAAATGAGCGCTGTCGCCCAATATCACTTGGTTTTCCGATTTTCGAGACTGGGCCCCCTCGTGGGGCAGGGCCATGCCCTGCCAGCGGTCGATTGAGCAAGCTGGCGCAACGCGTGGAAGTCGGGGATTTATTGCCAACTGTAGAAAGACCCGGCAGGGCATGGCCCTGCCACACTTGCGCCTGAGTAAGCCCCACATTGCTTAGTCTCATACCAGCAGTTCTTCGAACTTTCGCGACACTATTTCCCAAGAATAGCGCGACGCAACGATGCTGAAGGCTACCTCGGCCATGCGGCGCCGAGCGGCGGGATCATTGAGCAGCCCGAGACACCGTTCCGCGAACTCGGCCGGCGAATCCGCAATGTGAATGTCCTCGCCGTTCCGAATATCCAGACCCTCGGCCCCAATGTTCGTGGAAACCACCGGAATCTTCGCGGCCATGGCCTCGTAAATCTTCAGACGCGTGCCGCCGCCGATTCTGAGCGGCACAATGGATACGGCCGACTCCCACAGGTACGGGCGAATGTCCGTGACCGTGCCGGTTACGCGGATGCGCGCATCCTTCTCAGCCAACCGTTGGATATCCGCTGTGGGACGGCGCCCCGCGATCACCAGCGTACAATCCGGACGTCCTTTGCGGATCAGCGGCAGGATTTCTTCGACGAACCATTGGATGCCGTCGATATTCGGCATCCAATCCATCGAGCCGGCGAATACCAGATCGGCCGTGGGCGCCGGCTGCGAGGGCGGCGCGAAATAATCGAGATCCACTCCGGTGGGCACGGCCGCAACGCGGGAAACACCGTAGAGCGAGCGCATGGCTTGCGCATCGGCTGCCGAAACAGCAATGACGCTTTTGGCTGCGCGGCAGACCTGCCCCTCATAGCGCAGCATGCGATGGTACTGGCTGCGAAAATACAGCCGGTGCGCCAGGCTAGGCACGTTTTCAAGCTGCCGCTTCCAGATGTTCGCCTCCACGTTGTGTTGGAACAGCACCACTGCGCCCAGATCCGGCATATTCGGTGCAGGAAACAGAAAATCGCACACGATGCTGTCGAATTGTTCGGTGCGGACCAGCGTTTCGATCTGCCGCCGCATTCCATCGGATCGGTAACGGCTCACCGCCAGCGGCAGCGGCGAGAAGAGGCTGGCTCCAAGCTGGATCCAAAACGGGAGCGAGGCGCGCGTGGGTGCCGAGTGAGCGATGGGATACGCCTTCGTCGAGTACTCGCTGCTTCGTTCCACTCCCCCGCGCTGTTCTGCCAGATCCAGCGCGACATAGTGGATCTCATGCCGCAGGTGCAGCCGCTTCAGAGTCTCGAGCGTCCGGATGTGTCCACCTTTGGTTGTCGGATGCAGGAAATCCGACTTCACCCACAGGATCTTCATACCGGCAAGGAAGCCGGCTCCTGGCTGGCGGCGTTTTTGCGGCCAGTCAGGAACAGATCGCCCCATAGCTGCAAATTCAGCAGCCGCCAGATACGGTCGGTGGCATCTTCGAAACCGGAGCGATGGCGATCGATCAGCGCACCCACTTCACGCATGTCGAGCAGAGAAGCCAGCAGCCCATCCCGGGAGAGGATGGCGGCGTATAGCGGCTCGGCGCGCGCATCCAGCAGCCAATCACGCAGCGGCGTGGGAAAGCCCATTTTTTCCCGGTAAATGATATCGTGCGGTAGCAGGTCCTCCACGGCTTTCTTGAGAACGTACTTTTGAATTCGCCCGCGGATCTTCAGCCGATCCGGAATGCGCGTGGAAAACTCCACGAAGGTGTGATCCAGAAACGGCACCCGGCTCTCGATGGAGCACGCCATGCTCATCTGATCCTGCTTCATGAGCAGCTCCACCAGGTAAGTCTTCTGGTCGGCGTAGAGCATGCGCGCGAGCGCCGGCGTGCCGCGCCGCGAATTCCAGAACTGCAGGTACGCTTGATACACGGCCGCGGGCGCGGTGTTGAGCAGGGTGGCCTGCTCGGCCGCCGAAAAGGCGCAATAGAAGTTATCCAAAAATAGCGATTCGAAATTTCCAGCCCGTCCAATAAAGCTGTGGCCCAATTTGCGGCGCAGCGCCGGGCTCAACAGCGGCGAAGTGGCCACTTGCGAACGAATCCAGTGCCGTAAAGGCGCGGGCACAAATCGATAAGCCGCCGCCCCTCTCTGGTTGAGCAGATTCCAGCGATAACGCTCATAGCCGCCGAACATTTCATCGCTCCCCTCGCCGGTGAGGATCACTTTCACCCCTTGGGACGCCGCCAGCTTCGAAACAAAGTACAGGGAGACGCTGGAAGGCCAGGCAATCGGCTCATCCTCGTGCCACAAGAGCTGCGGCAGCGTTGAGAAAAAGTCATCCATCGAGACCACGGTTTCGTGATGTTCCGTCCCGATGGCGCGCGCAACTTGCGCGGCGTAGCTCAACTCACTGAACTGCTGCTCCTGGTATCCGGCCGCGAAGGTTTTGACCGGTCCCGAAGTGGACCGCTTCATGAGTGCGGCGATGGCGCTCGAATCCAGGCCGCCACTCAGGAACATCCCGAGGGGAACATCGCTCATCAGCCGCATGCGCACGGTCTCTTCCAAGCGGCGCCGGGTTTCCGCGATCCAATACTGGTCCTCGTGCTTCTCCGTAACCGGCGCTGGAACGTCCCAATAACGTTCGAGCTTGGGCCGAGGGGCCAGTTCCGCCAGATCCAGAACGAGAAAATGACCGGGCATCAGCTTGCGGATGTTGCGATACAAGGTGCGGTCATCACTCGAATACCCGAACGCGAGCATTTCGGGCACCAGTTCCATTTCGAGTTCCGGCGAAATGGCGGGATGTTTGAGCAGCGCCTTGATCTCGGAGGCAAAAGCGAACACCTGACCGTTCCAAAAATAATAAAAAGGCTTGATACCCAAGCGATCGCGCGCGCAGAACAGGTGCCGGCGCATGTTGTCCCAAATAGCAAAGGCAAACATCCCTCTGAAATGTTCGAGCGCGCCCTGTCCGTGCTGCTCGTAGGCGTGCAGAATGGTTTCAGTGTCCGAGTGCGAGGTATAACCATAGCCGGCCTCCTCCAGCGCCGGCCGAAGATCAGCGTGGTTGAAGACCTCGCCGTTATAAGTTATCCACTGCGTCCCCGCTTGGTTGGACATGGGCTGGTGGCCGCCCGCGGCATCAATGATGCTGAGCCGCCGGTGGCCCAGGTGGGCCCACTGGTCGTGATAATAACCGAAATCATCAGGCCCGCGGTGGCGGATGGCATCCGTCATGCGCGTGAGCGTAGCTTCCGAACTGGAAGCGGGCGCCGTAGTAACGAATCCAGCGATCCCGCACATGGCTTCAGTGTAGCCGCAAATTGCGCGGCGCTTGCAAAACCTGCACGCTGGCCCCTTGCAGGCAGGCAATCCAAACGCAACATCTTTCCGAAAGATAGAGTTGCTTATGCCTCTAGACCGTTCCGAGCACACGGGACGCCGTAAAGATCAGCGCCAAGGTGATCCCCGCGATGGCGAACTCCCCAATGGCGCCCACTGCGAGCGGGTGCAGGCCCTGCTTGCGTAGTTCGCGAATGTTGGTCTGGAGGCCACGCCGGCAAAAGTGAGTAGAAACGCCCAGCGCGATAAATTGGCCAAGTCGGCGATCTGCGGCTTGGTGAATGCACCGAGAGTCGCGAGCAGCGAGATCAGCAGGAATCCGAGCACGAATTTCGGGAACTTCTGCCACAGAAACGCGGCCTTGTTTTGCACGGCCTGGCGGTGGCTCTTGCGCGCCCAATAAACTGCACATCCAAGCACCACGAAACCGATGGTTGCGTTGCGCGCCGTTTTGGCAAGCACGGCGAACTTTGCCGCGGCGTCGGAATAGAGCGCGCCCGCCGCAGTCGCTTCGGCTGTGTTGTCCACCGCAAGGCCTGCCCATAACCCGAAGGCATGATCGGATAGCCCGAGCGCGTGACCAATGGCGGGAAACGCGAACAGGCTGAACGCGCCCAACGCGAGAATGGCCGCGATAGCGTAAGACGCGTCCTCATCATCCGCTTCAATGGCGCCCTTGGCTGCGATAATCGCGGACACACCGCAGATGGAGGAGCCGATGGCGAGCAGCGAGGTGAGCTTCGGCGATAGCTTCAACCATCGTCCGAGCGCGGTCATCAGAGCGATGGAGACCGCCAGCTCCACGGCCACCAATGCCAGACTGACCCCTCCCAGCTTGAGAATGTCGCCCAGCAGAAAGCGGACGCCGAGCAGCACGATCCCGGCCTTCAGCCAGAACTCGTAGGTTGCGACGCCCGCCTGGAATAAAGCGGGAACGCCAATTGTGTTCGAAACGATCAGGCCGAAGACGATCGCCCATAGGACGTACTCGATATTCGGCAGCGCGAGATGATGCGCCTTCGCGTAGCGGGCGATGGATTGCTCGGTCAGCTTGCCCAAGAATCCCAGCGCGGCGAGCAACGCGATGCCGGGAAGCAGCGCGAGCAACCGCGGTAGCGCCGGCAGGTCCATGTCCCGGGGAATTGCGATGGTCTGGCTCATGGTCTCCTCCCGTGTGCCTCGGGTCCTACCACGGAATGTGGGGCAGAACGTTGAAGCGAACCAGTATCGCGGCGGTGATGGCCGCAATAACCGCCCACCAGTCGAGTGTCAGCTTTCGTAGGGTTGTCATAAGAGTTGTCACATGAGATCCCTCATTTTATTGCGAACAAGCTCGGGGTATCGTTCAGAGAAGACTCGAGCGCGGCGCAACGCTGAGTTACACGCGGCCCTCCCGATGCGAAGGCCCAAAACCGCTCCAGATCGCGTTTGTTGTAATCGTGTTGGAAAAGACCCTGGCTCTTGTACTCGGCTATCACCCAGTTCACGACGATGTGGTAATTCAATGCGGATTGAAATCCAAAGCGCCGGCCGCGATCGAAGACCACAACGGGACTAGCATCAATGGGCCGAGTGATCGGAAAGTCGTGAAGTCCCGTAAACATAGTGGGATCCTGGTCGTCCGGATCGGCTGCAAGAATGACTGGACGCGCATCTTCCGCGAGCTTGGATGCCGCCCACAGCGTCAGCAGCGCCGCTGCCCGATGGTGAGCGTGGGTTTCCGATGTTGGAAGGGTGGTGAAGACCAAGTCGTAGTGCTCGCTCCGCATGATTCTTCCAAGGAATTGCAGCACAGCGGTGCGATTCCAGACTCGCCCCAGCGTGTCGTCCACATTGTCCGTTATGCCTCCGTCGCGCTGCCCAAGAAAATGGTGATGTCGAATGCCGAGGATGCGGCCCGCTGCCAATGCCTCCTGCCGGCGGATCTCGGGCAGCCGCGCGCGCGCCGAGGCCTGATCCGTGAGATGGACCCCGTACACCAGTTCCGCGAGCCCTGAATACCGGTAGCCGGACTCGCCGTTGCTGATGACTACCTGGTCCACCGTCGCGCCCAACTCGTGCGCCAGCCGGTAGGTGGTGGCCGCAAACGCATATTCGTCATCCGGATGCGCAACCACGATCAGAACCTTCAGGTGCTGACAGGTATCGGCCGCATCCGCCGGGAGTATCGACAAGATCGCGATTACCATTGCCGCGCGCAAGCGCCCGCAAAATCGAGGCCACTGCCGATCCTGTCGCGTTGGTCCAGCAATCATACCATTGTCTATAGACAATATCATATTTGAAATTCTTACACAAGTTAACGCGCGTCAAGCCCAAGTCCTTGTATGATTTGGGAGCAATCATCCCATATCAGATAGAATATGCTATGATCTGCTAGTCAAGGGCAAGTATGAAAATCGCTAAAGATGTTACTGAACTGATCGGAAACACGCCATTGGTTCGCATCCGGCGGCTTTCCGAAGGCGCCGTTGGCAACCTGGTCGCCAAGCTGGAGTTCTACAATCCTGCGCACAGCGTGAAGGACCGCATTGGCGTTTCGATGATCGACGCGGCGGAGAAAGCGGGGCTGATCCGCGAAGATACGATCGTCGTGGAACCCACCAGCGGGAACACTGGAATCGCGCTGGCGATGGTGTGTGCCGCACGGGGCTACCGCTGCGTCTTGACGATGCCGGAAACGATGAGCAAGGAGCGGCGGATTCTGCTCAAGGCGTATGGAGCGGAATTGATCCTCACGCCGGGGCCCGAGGGCATGGCCGGCGCCATCAAGAAAGCGGAGGAACTAGCTGCGTCGGATTCGCGCTACTTCATGCCCCAGCAGTTCAAGAATCCAGCGAATCCGGAAATCCACCGCCGCACGACGGCGGAAGAGATCTGGGCGGATACGGACGGGCAAGCTGACATTCTGGTCTCGGGCGTCGGGACGGGCGGCACCATAACGGGTGTAGGCGAAGTGATCAAAGCCCGCAAGCCCTCATTCAAGTGCATTGCTGTGGAGCCGGACGCTTCGGCGGTGTTGTCCGGAGGTGCAAAGGGGCCACACCCGATGCAGGGAATTGGCGCGGGCTTCGTGCCGGAGATCCTAAACCGCGAAATCTACGACGAGGTGATCCGTGTCAAGAACGACGACGCGTTAGAAACGGCTAGGCGGTCGGCGCGGGAAGAAGGACTGCTGGTAGGAATCTCGTCCGGCGCGGCGCTTTGGGCCGGAGTCCAGGTTGCGCGCCGTCCGGAGAACTCAGGCAAATTGATCATCGCGATCATCCCTTCGTTCGGCGAACGATACCTGAGCACGGTCTTGTTCGCGGACCTCGCGGTCTAGGTTATTGAGGGATTGCGTCCACCCACGATCCTCGACAAAGCTGCGGCAAGTGCGTCGATATCGGCGCAAGTATTGTAGAGCGCGAGAGACGGACGCACGGTGCTTTCCACGCCGAAGCGGCGCAGAATCGGCTGCGCGCAATGGTGTCCCGCGCGCACCGCGATGCCTTCCTGGTTTAGCGCAGAACCGATATCCTCAGTCCGGAGGCCATTGATCACAAAGGACAAAACTCCGGCTTTATCCGGCGCTGTGCCAATAAGCCGCAGTCCTGGGATCTCATTCAACAGCCGCGTCGCATAAAGCATCAACTGATGCTCGTGCTCCGCGATGCGTTCCATCCCGATCCGGCTGATGTAATCGATAGCCGCACCCAGGCCCACCGCATCGGCAATGTTGCCCGTGCCTGCTTCGAAACGCAACGGCGCCGGCTGATACGTGGTGCGTTCAAAGGTCACGTCCTTGATCATGTTGCCGCCGCCCTGCCACGGCTGCATGCCGTTCAACAGCTCTTCCTTCCCATACAGCACGCCGATTCCTGTAGGCGCGAAAACTTTGTGTCCCGAAAAAACGTACCAGTCCGGATTGAGGTCCTGCACGTCAATGCGCATATGCGAGACGGCCTGCGCGCCATCCAGCAAAACTTTCGCTCCCACCCTGCGCGCGCCTTCGATGATCTGTTTGGCGGGGGTGACTATTCCGAGCGCGTTCGACACTTGAGTGAACGAGACCAGTTTCGTCCTGGGCCCAAGCAATTTTCCATAGGCGTCCAACAGGAACTGGCCGCTGTCGTCCACCGGGACAACCTTCAAGCGCGCGCCCTTCT
>JBEKJJ010000021.1:0-49196 GCA_050011295.1 Bryobacteraceae bacterium | reverse complement strand
GCCGTTTACCTGGGCCTCTTCATGAACTGCGTGATCCTGGGATGGGTCACCCTCGCTATGGTGAACATCATCACGGTGCTACTAGGGCCGGCCATCGCGGAAGGCAATGTACTGGAGTTCGCAGGTTTCCATTACACGTTCGGGCCTCCGGCGCACACCGCGCTCATGATTTGCATTCTGGTGCTGATTCCATTTACAGGACTCTATACCTTCATCGGAGGGCTTTGGGGCGTATTGGTAACGGATCTTTTCCAGTTCGCTCTGAAGATGTCCATGATCATCGTGCTCGCCTGGGTGGCGTTGGCCAAAATTGGCGGGCTGGATGTTTTAAGAGTGCATCTGACCGAGATCGCAGCCAATACCAGAGCATCTGGAACGCCTGCCTCTGATCCGCTAAAGTTTTTTCCGGACTTTAATCTGGGCTGGACTTCGGATGCCATCTGGACGCTGCCCGTGTTGACGTTCCTGGTGTATGTGGGAATGCAATGGTGGATGGCGTGGTATCCGGGCGCCGAACCAGGCGGGGGCGGATATGTGGCGCAGCGCATGTTCAGCGCCAAGGACGAGAAGAATTCGCTCGGCGCCACGCTGTGGTTTAACATCGCCCATTACGCCTTACGCCCCTGGCCATGGATCATCACCGGTCTGGTGGCTCTGGTGGTGTATTCGCCGAACGGAGGCATCCATCCCAGCGCGGCGTTCACCCAGAATCCGGAGCAGGGCTACGTGATGGTTCTGCGTGACTACCTGCCGCCGGCTTTGCGAGGATTGATGGTAGCCGCGTTTCTGGCGGCATTTATGTCCACCATCGGAACGCAGTTGAACTGGGGCAGCTCATATCTAGTCAACGATTTCTATAAACGCTTCCTGGTGCGCGGAGCCGATGAGAAACACTACGTCACGATTGGAAAGCTTTTCACGGTGCTGCTGGTGCTGGGAAGTGGATTCATGTCCGCGCAGTTGACCTCCATCAGCCAAGGTTGGCAATTGGTGCTGAACATCGGATTCGGAACGGGTGCGGTTTACATTTTGCGCTGGTATTGGTCGCGCATCAATGCCTGGAGTGAGATTGTGGCCATGGCCGTGGCGGCAGCCACTACAATTTTGCTCAGCCGAGTCGCCATTTCGGGAAACAACGCGGTGGTATTTGCAAAAACCGCGATCATCACCACCGCAATAACCACGGTTGCTTGGCTGATCGCGACTTTTGTGACCAGTCCGGAATCAGACCAGAAACTTTTGTCGTTCTACAGGCGCGTGCATCCGAGCGTGTATGGCTGGCGCAGGATCGCAAAGCTGGCGCCGGATATGCCGGAGGTCCGGGATGCGGCTAGCAACAGTTTCGATTGGCTGATGGGCTGTGTGATGGTGTACGGATGTCTGTTCGGAATCGGCGAACTGGTTTTTGAGCGGTGGGTCGCGGGAGTGGCGCTGCTCGTGATTTCAGCGCTGGCGGGCTATTTGATTTTTTGGGATTTATCGCGGCGTGGCTGGTCGACGTTTTCGGGCGTGGGACCGGCGCCCGCATCACGGCCGCAACTCGGTGACTGATTCCAGCGCTTCACCCAGCGCCAGCAGCAGCTGCTCCTCGAACGGCCGCGCGATTAGCTGAACTCCGATTGGGAGGCCCTGAGCGGACTTCCCGCAGGGCATCGAGAGAGCAGGGAACCCGAGCACGTTGATGCCGCGAACCAGACGCGTGGTTGCGAGACGCGTGTCCATCATTTCGCCGTCGAGCTCAACCTGCTTTTGACCAATCAAGGGAGCGGTGGTTGGGGTGGTGGGAGTCAGCAGACAGTCGATCTTCGAAAAAAGCGAGTCAAACTCGCCCACCAATATCTTTCTTATGCGCTGGGCATTGACGTAATCTGTGGCGGGGACCAGCCGGCCCTGATCCAGAAGCGCCAGCACGTCGGCTCCGAAATCTTCGCGACGCGAAAAATAGGGCTGGTAGACCGCGGACGCTTCGGCCAGCAGGATTACCCGGCCGACGTCGTTCAGCGCATCAATGTCCGGGACTTTCACGGGTGTAACGCGCGCGCCTATTCGTTCAGCGGCTTGAGCGGCCTTCTGCACAGCATCGCGCACCTCGCTCGATACATGCGTGAAATAAAAATTCTCCGGCAAACCGATCCGGATGTACTGGCAACTGGCGGGCGCTGGCCGAAGCCGCGCATCGCCGTTCAGCATGGCTAAGAGAGCGACGCCTGCGTCCACTACCGTCCGTGTGATTGGACCGATGTGATCCAGGCTCAATCCGAGCGGCTGTACGCCCGAGCGATCCACCAGACCATAGGTCGGCTTGAGCCCCACCACGCCGCAAAATGACGCCGGAATACGGATGGATCCACCGGTATCCGTGCCGGTGGCGAGAAACGCCATATCGGTTGCAACGGCCACGCCGGAGCCGCCGCTCGAACCCCCGGGCGTGCGGGCGGGATCGCGCGGATTTCGAATGGTCCCGAAATGCGGATTGTCCGATGTGATGCCGTAGGCTAGCTCATGCAGACCGGTCTTGCCCAGCATCACGGCGCCGCCGGCCGTCAGCCTTTCGACAATCGGGGCGTCCGCGGTAGGAATGTGGTCGCGGAACAGCTTCGATCCGGATGTAGTGCGGACGCCATTCGTGGAAATCAGGTCCTTGTGAGCGATGGGAATGCCGTGGAGCGGTCCCCGGTCCTGGCCGTTAGCCAGCTCACGGTCCAGCGCCTGAGCCTGTGCGCGGGCGCTTTCGGCGGTTACCGTAATGAAGGCATTCAGCCGGGGGTTAAGTTTGGCGATATGGTCAAGGCACCGGTCGGTCAACTCCAGGCAGGAGACCGTGCGCGACCGGAGCGCCTGGCCAGCTTCCAGGATAGTCACCGGCCGCCCTCATGCTGTTCATACGCCAGCAGATAGACCAGTGCGGAATCCGCTTGGGGGGGTAATTGGTCGGCTTGGGCGCGAAGCCGCGCCAGCAATGGGTCCAGAATGGGCTGGATCGTCTCGAGTTGGGCGCGGGGGATCTCAGGGTTTGACATGGTCGGGGCTCCGGCTGGGGATGAATTAGTCCTAGTGGATATAGGGTCACCTAATATTCTGCCTTAAGACTGCCGATCAGACTAGCGAACATGCCACGAGTGTCAGATCGCCGCAGAAAACCGCGGCGCCGGGCAGTCTCGGAAAGCGAGGCGGTCTGGGTTAAGCTCGAGAGTCTGCCAGGAACTCCGAGCGAAGTAATTGCCAAGATCATAGACGCTAGCGAAATTGCCGTCGGTGTTGAACTATCTGTGGCGCTCGAAGAGAATACGTATGTCGTGGTGAACGGCCATGCCGGCGGGCCTACTTCCGACGGCAAAGCGCGCGCGCGGGTGGTGCGCTGTATTGCTCTTCCGAATGGCGCGTTCAGCGCGGGGCTGATGTATGAAGATGGTCCGGAGTCTGAAAAGCCAACCGGCTATTCAGAGCCGATCGTCGACTACTATGAGGTTCTGCAGGTAAACCAGAAAGCCGATCCTGAGACCATTCATCGGGTATTCCGGTTGATGGCGCAGCGCTTCCATCCCGACAACGGCGACACGGGAAATCCGGAATTGTTCCGGGGCATCATGGAAGCCTATCAGGTGCTGAGCGATCCTGAGAAGCGCGCCGCCTATGACGTCGGATTGCATTCAGAACGCCAGGTGCGCTGGAAGATTTTCGATCAGGATGATGCAGCTGTCGGAAAAAGGGCGGAGGCTTCCAAGCGCCGTGGGATATTGGACCTGTTGTACACCGCCCGCATGAATCAACCGGGGCACCCGGTGATGACCATTCATGAGCTGGAAGATCTGCTGGGCTGCCCGCGCGAACATCTGGAATTCAGCTTGTGGTATCTGCGGGAGAATGCTTTTATCGTGCGTTCCGATAACGGGCGATTTCACATCACCGCTAAGGGCGTGGACCGTGCCGAATCCGACGAAGCCGGGCGTCTCGCGAATGATCGGCTTTTGACCGGACGGCAAGGCTTTGCTCGCGCGCGCTGACGTCAGCGCTCCGAAATAGCACCAATCTCCGCCTCTATATATCCAGCGGGAGCTTGTGAAATTGCACTGAGGGGCTTTTGAGATTGTAGGTGAGGATGCGCGAATTGAGCCCGCGCGCTTGCTCTCGGAATCCGTCGAGCGCACGCTGCCAGCTTGGGGAGGTGACAGCGTGGCGTTGACGGGCGTCCGCGAGATCAATCCGCAGTCGGTCGGACGCGCGGTCGATCTCGCACGCTTCTTCGATCCAGGGTGGCGCGAATCCGTTCACGCGCAACAGATGATGCGCCATGCGGAGGCTTGGCTCTTCGAACGGATTCTCATCGAGGGGAATCCGCTTGCCCTTGGAGGGCAGATTTTCGAAGGCGCCGGCCTCCATCGCTTCCCGGATCTTTCTATCGGCGATGCTCTCCCATTTGTCCACTGTTTTTCAGTGTGACAGAGCGGAGAGCTAGTGTCCGCCGCCAGCAGTCGCCGTCTTTGCGCCTGAATCAAACAACAATTTGGTAGTGGTGCCGCCCAACCGGATTTCCTGGACCTGGTTGTTCGAGCTGTCGCCTACGTAGCCGACCGAAGAGGCATCAAATTTGTGATCGGCGTTTTCCACGGTCACGGTGGATTCGACGCTGGTCTTGCCTTGCTTGATGACAACCTTGTCACCCTGGAGTTCGAGCTTTACGTCGCCCGCCTTCAGTTGAGTTCCATTGATGGTGGTGGGTTTATAAAGGGTGACGTGGTAGGTAGAAGCTGCATAAGCCACGCTAATTCCGATTGCGAACATCACTGCCAGTGCTTTTTTCACGAGTAATTCTCCTTTTGGCTTAGATTCAAAAGTCACCCCATGGTATCGGCAATCTTTCGAAAAACCAATAGCAAAATCAATAACTTAGCAACAAAACAACCGTTAGCAAACCGTTGTTTCGAGCTTCGATTTTGGGTTTTCCACAGCCTGGCAACGGTTTCGATAGTTCTTGATTCATCCGCTTAGCCCCCCACTGTGAGATGGATTGCCGGCCGGAAACGATGAATGGGCGAAACCGTTGTTTTGATCGTCTAATGAAGAGAAGCGAGCTTTCAACAGAGTACAATGACAGTAATGGTTGCTGCGCCGGAGGCGCTGTCCAAGCTGAATGAATTGGAAGTGTCGCTCAACACTTCGATTCGAGGCAAGCCGGAGGTTGTGCGTCTGTCGGTAGTGTGCCTGCTGGCACGAGGCCACCTGCTCATTGAAGATGTTCCGGGCGTAGGCAAAACAACCTTAGCGCAGGCCCTGGCGCGCGCAGTGCATTGTAGTTTTCACCGCCTGCAGTTTACCAGCGACATGCTGCCGAGCGACGTTTTGGGTGTGACCATATATAATGCGCACACGCAGGACTTCGAGTTCAAGCAAGGTCCGGTGTTCACCAATTTCCTGCTGGCGGACGAAATTAATAGAGCCACTCCCAAGACGCAATCGGCATTGCTCGAGGCGATGAACGAAGTGCAAGTGACCATCGAGAGTCACTCGTACCCGCTGGAACAGCCCTTCATGGTGATGGCGACACAAAATCCGGTAGAACATCACGGCACCTATCCGCTTCCTGAAAGCCAGTTGGATCGGTTCCTGATGCGCATACGCATTGGCTATCCAGATCGGGAAGCCGAGCGCGAGATTCTGCGGAACGCGGACGGCGCGCATGGCGAAGCTTTGCCCGCGGTGCTTTCCGCCGAAGAGTTACTGGATCTGCAGCATCGTGCGAGCAAAATCGGCGTGGACGAAATGCTGGTGGACTACATGCTGGCCATTGTCGAGAAAACGCGGACGCATGAATCCTTGGCGCTGGGCGTGAGCCC
Source organism: Bryobacteraceae bacterium (assembly GCA_050011295.1). GTDB lineage: Bacteria > Acidobacteriota > Terriglobia > Bryobacterales > Bryobacteraceae > Palsa-89. The sequence continues at coordinate 43,362 of JBEKJJ010000021.1, read as the reverse complement.
GCGCGGCGCACAAGCATTGTATCGCGCCACGCAAGCGCTGGCCATGGTGGAGGGCCGCGATTACGTAATTCCGGACGACGTGAAGCGGCTGGTAATCCCGGTGTTCGCGCACCGGATAGCCATCAACGCCCGCGCCTCACTGGCGCAACGCAGCTCGGAACTGAGCGAAAGAATACTACAGGAAATCCTCACATTGGTTGAGGTTCCCTTATAGGTTCTTCCGTTCCTCGGTTCTTCAGTTCTTCGGTTAAGACTTTATGAAAACTGCGATTATAGGCTTGCCCATGGTGGGCAAGACATCTTTATTCACAATTTTGACCGGCGTGCATGAAGCGGCGCGCGTGGGGGTGATGGAAGCGCGCGTAGGCGTGACCAAGGTGCCGGATCCAAGGCTGGACGCGCTGGCGAAGATATTCGACCCTCCCAAAATCACGCACGCCACCGTGGAGTATCTGGATTTTCCTTCCATATCAAAAGAAGCCTTGCGCGATCCGAGCTACCTGGCCAGCATGCGCGTGGCGGATGCGCTGGCGCACGTGTTGCGGTTGTTCCCGAGCGACACGGTGCCGCATGAGAAGGGATCGGTCGATCCGATCCGGGATCTCGAAGACGTAGAGATGGAATTGATCCTGAGCGATCTGGTGGTAGTGGAAAAACGTCTGGAGCGGCTGGAGAAGGATCGCAAGAGGGCCAAGACTCCGGAGCTGGACCGGGAGATTGCATTGATCGAGCGATGCAAGGCTACGCTCGATCAAAATATTGCGCTACGAACGCTGGAACTCTCGCCCGAGGAAGAAAAACTGATCCGAGGGTTTCAATTCCTTTCGCAGAAGCCCATGCTGTTCGTGCTGAATATCGGCGAAGCAGACGCCGGGCGAATGCATGAGATCGAGGAAGAATACCGGAAGGGGCCGCTCGCGGGCCGCAGCCATACCGCGGTGACCGCGATTTGCGGAAAGATCGAGGCGGAACTGGCCGAACTTTCGCCCGAGGAAGCGCGCGAGTACGTGGCCAGTTACGGGCTCAAGGAATCGGGGCTCGAACGGCTGATCGCAGCTACTTATGCGCTATTGGGCCTGATGTCGTTCCTGACGGCGGGTGAAACTGAAGTGCGCGCGTGGACCATTCCCATGCACAGCCGGGCACAGAATGCCGCGGGCGCAATTCACAGCGACTTCGAAAAGAAGTTCATTCGCGCCGAGGTGGTGAACTGGCAGGCGCTGATCGAGCATGGCGGTTACCCCGGTGTTCGTGAAAAAGGATTGCTCCGGCTGGAGGGCAAAGAATATATCGTCAAGGATGGCGATGTGTTGGTGATCCGGCACGGTTAGGAAACCGTTTCTGGTTTCTCGTTTCTGGTTTCTCGTTCGTGGAGTCTTCGTGGCGTGTAGTGTGGGCGTTGCGAACAGAATAGCGCTACGGCTGCGGCCAGCAAGCAACCCCACGCGAACCAGTCGCCGTACTCCGTGTAGAACGTCGTGCCGCTGGTGTACGCAAAACTCATTCGCGCGATCGCTTCTTCGTACATCGGCCAACGCTCGGCCACGCGGCCGGCGGGATCGATCGCGGCTGTGATGCCGTCGTTAGTGGCTCTGAGCAGCCAGCGGCGATTCTCGACTGCGCGCATCTGCGCCAACAATAGATGCTGTTCGCGCGCGGCGCTCTTTCCGAAATAGCCGTCGTTCGAAACATTAATCAGCAGGTTCGCGCCGCGTTTGACGAATTGCCGAACCTCGGCCGGAAAGGCCGATTCGTAGCAGATGAAGACTCCCATGCTGTGTCCATCGGCAGGAAAAACGACGATGCGGGTGCCGGGCGCGAAATCGCCTGCTTCCTTTGTGATGCGATGCACGAAGCTGAAGAAACTAGGCACGTACTCGCCAAATGGAACCAGGTTGATCTTGTCGTAACGATCCTCCAGATCGCCCGAGGGCCGAAGCAGCACCGCGGAATTCAGCGGCGCGCCTTGCGGCGTTTCGCCGACCGTTCCAAACAGGAAATACGAATGCGTGTCGCGTGTCAGGCGAGCGGCTTCCTCGCGAAACGCGAAGTCCTGATAGTAGTAGATGGGGCCGGGAACTTCCGGCCATAGGATCAGCGGCGCGTGCTCGCGGAGCGCCGCCTCGCGCGAAATCGTTATCAGGTGATCCCGCTCGTGGCTGGCGGAGGCTAGCGTCCATTGTTCGTCTTCCGACATGTTAGGCTGGATCGCTACTGCCGTTTCCGTGCCTCTGGCCGGCGCTGGAAGATCGGGCAACAGCAGGAGAGCCGGAGTTACGGCTAGCCAGTACAATTCGCGGCGATTGCGGTGCAGGATCAGCACCGCGACGGTGGCGGCCATCAACGCGAATAGGAACGAGATTCCATAGACGCCTAGAAATGGCGCGATACGCAATGGCAGCGCCATGTCGATAGCTGCATTTCCTAAATCCAGCCATGCGAAACCAAAAGTGGCGTGCGTGCGTTCGATGCCGGTCCACAGCGCTGCGATTGCGGGAATCGCGTATGGGGCTCTGATCAGCACCGCGGCTAGCAAGCTGAACACGCCCAGGTGAATCGCCTTGGCGACTGAGAACAACACAAAAGTTCCCCATCCGCCCCAACGTCCCATCCCGCCGTGGTATTCGAGCACGAATTGGATCCAGTAACAGACGCAAAACCAGTAGACGAATCCGGTGAACTCGCCGAGCAGGAATCGCCACAGTGGGCGCGTTTCGCGATGCAGCGCGATCAGCAGCGGTGTTAGGGCCAGTGGCGCGAGCCACGGCACGCTGTGGTTCTGGAGCGCGGGATTGGGAAACGTAAGAACCAACAGCGCGGCCGAAAGCAGCGCGAGTGCAAAGTTAAGCAGTGACTCGGGTGGCTTCTTCATTCACCAGATCGGCCATGTAAGAGCTGCGGACGAGCGGGCCGCTGAACACCATTTTGAATCCAATGCCGAGGCCGTACTCGCGATAACTTTCGAACTGCGCAGGCGTGACGTAGGTTGCCACCGGCAGGTTGCGGCGCGTGGGTTGCAGATACTGGCCGATGGTGGCAACGTCCACGTTCGCGGCACGCAAATCGCGCAGAAGCTGCTCTACTTCCTGCGGCTCCTCGCCGAGGCCAACCATCAATCCGGATTTCGTGAGTACATCCGGACGGTAGCTTTTCGCGAATCGAAGCACATTCAGGGACTGCTGATAATCAGCTTGTGGGCGAACGCGGCGGTAGAGCCGAGCGATGGTCTCCATATTGTGATTGAACACGTGGGGACCGGCATCCAACACGCGAGCGACAGCGCCCAGATCGCCGCAAAAATCGGGAGTCAATACTTCAACGCGGGCGTCCGGGAGCGCTTTGCGAACCTCGCGGACAGTTTCCGCGAAATGTCGCGAGCCGCCATCCGGAAGATCGTCGCGGTTGACGGAAGTAATCACCACGTAGCGCAACTTCCAGCTAGCTGCGGCGCGCGCGACGTTGGCCGGTTCGTTCGAATCGAGCGTGAATGCCTGTTTATGCGGCGACCCTTTGGGCACCGAACAGAATCCGCAGCCGCGCGTGCAGAGATTGCCGAGGATAATGAAAGTGGCCGCGCCCCGGCTGAAGCACTCGTGCAGATTCGGGCAGCGCGCCGACTCACAGACCGTATGTAAGTTTAAGCCGCGGATTTCCATCTTCAGCGCGTGGACTGCTTGAAAGTGCGTGGCGCTCTTACGGAGCCACGCCGGTAAACGAGGCTGCGCGGGTGTCCGCGGCTCAAGTTGGACAAGCTGTTGGGGGAACGAGTCGAGCGCCAATTCAGTATCTTTTTGTGATCGGATTCTTAAACCCGGCCGCTTCCAGTTTGGTCCGCGCTTCCGCCTGCGTGCCACTATCCGGGAACGGGCCCACCAGCACGCGGAAAAACCCCTCCTTGGATGCAGGTGTCAGCAACGTATGGAAGCCTCTCTTGCTGAGGGTCTCGCTTATAATCTCGGCGCCCGGGCGTGAGGTCGCCACCACCTGCCAGTATTGGCCTGCCGCCGGCTCGTTCGTGACGGATGCCAGCCCAGCGGCGGGCGGTCCGACGGCCGCGGGCTTCGACTTCGCAGGCGTAACTGGCACTGGTTTGACGGGCTCGGGAACAGGAGAAGGCTTTTCGGGGTGCGTAGTGGGCGGCTCGGATGCAGCGTGTTTCGTTTGCGCTGGTTTAGTTTCTGGCGGCGTAGCCGGAGGCTCCTGCGCTGCCGGGCTCGAAGTGGGCGGCTCGGTGTCGGCAGGCGGAGATTCCACGGCCACGGTCTTCCCCCCGTTATGAGCGGCCTCGGCGGCGGGCGCGGCCGAGTTGCGGCCCACGATGTAGCCCATAGAGAAAAACACACCCAAGAGAACCACCACGATCAGAAAGACGCTGATGAGCTGCCGGTTCCCTAGGATTAATTCAAATTCGCCTTCGTCGCTCTTAGCCAAGATCCTTTAGCCTTCCTGCTTCTTGCCAGCGATATGATCGATGGCGCGCCCTAAAGACGAGAATATATCGATCGGCAGCGGGAACACAACCGTGGTGTTTTTCTCGGACCCGATTTCGACTAACGTCTGCAGGTAGCGGAGCTGAATGGCGGCGGGCTGCTTCTGGATCAGCTCGGCGGCCATCGCCAATTTCTCAGCGGCCATGTACTCACCTTCGGCGTGAATGATCTTAGCGCGGCGCTCGCGCTCGGCTTCGGCCTGTTTGCCGATGGCGCGGATCATTTGGTCGGGTAGGTCCACCTGCTTCACTTCTACCACCGTGACCTTCACGCCCCACGGCCCGGTGTGTTGATCGAGCACGGATTGCAGGCGGAGATTCAGCTTTTCGCGCTGGCTGAGTAGTTCGTCCAGCTCAACTTCTCCCAGCGCGCTGCGTAGCGTGGTCTGCGCCACCTGCGAGGTGGCATACAGGAAGTTGGTCACTTCGAGAACGGCCTTGGTGGGATCCATGACACGGAAATAGACCACGGCATTCACTTTGACGGTGACGTTATCGCGGGTGACAACATCTTGCGGTGGAACTTCCATAGCCTCAATGCGCAGCGAAATTCGTACAATGCGGTCGATGGGCGCGAAGATCAGGATCACACCTGGTCCCTTGGGTTGCGGCAGAACGCGCCCCAGGCGGAAGACCACGCCGCGTTCGTATTCGGCCAGAATTTTGATGGACGAGAACAGGTAGATCAGGACGATCAGGACGGGGATCAGAATCGCAATGTCGGGCATGGAGTCTCCAGAGTCATTTCACTATACATCGACAGCGCGCGGCATGGGGAACTTGTAGCGCTAAGATGGGCCTGATGAAACGGCGCGATGCAGTGGTTTTAGGGATTGCAGCGGGATCGGCCGTAGCGCAGAAAGTTGCGTGTCCCAGTTACTTTGCCGCTGGCTTGAAGGCACGCTGGACGCCGTCCAAGGATTATTCGCCGGCGATGCCCGCGAGACTGATCCATCTCATCCCTCATACTCCGGCGTGAGAGTCTATGTTTCTGCGCTTTACCACCACCCGCATAGATGAGGATTCTCATAGGCCTGAAGGCGTCTTTCAGGCAGCGCTCTGGCTACTCTCTGCGCAAGACTTGGACGCGACCGAGCGGATGCGGCTCCGAGAGATCCTGATTTGGTTCAACAAGAACCTGCCCAGCCCTCCCGAGTTCTCTCGCGAGAGAGCCATCTTCTGGTTCGAATCAACGGCTGACCATATAATCAAACGGGTTTGGGAGCTGGTGCACATTTTCCGCGCGCACGGATGCCCCTTGTTTGTCCACAAATGCCCTCGGCTGGGCAACGTTTGCTACGAAGATAAGTTCCAGGTTGCTGCGTACCCGTCAGATCTCGGCGGCAGAATCACGACACAATAACGGCCTCCCAGGTGCGCCGGATCTGGGGATGCGCTCTCAGATTGGCAAAAGTCGAATTCGGTGTTGTGCAAGGTCAACAGTGACGATGGCGCCTGCCTCCAGGTGCTCGCGCGCGCGCTCTATCGCCTGAAGAATCGGCACGCCGATGGCGGCTGGAAGAACGTCTTGTGTTCGAACCTGCAATACGCTCGGGCCCTTCGATTTACTGGCCGCGAGGAGCATCCCGAAATCGAGATCGTGCGTGAAGACCACTAGTCCATTTGAAGCGGCGTGATCGAGGATCTGAGAGTCCGGCGCAGTTGGATCGCCTATCGTTGACCAGTGAATCGCCTCAATTCCGTGCTCGACAAGAAACGGAACCCAAAGTGGGCTCAGATTCATGTCGATCAGAATCTTCATGTCACCGGCAGAGGCAGTTCAATCTCTTCGACGCGCCACGCAGCGTATGCGAGCGCTTGACGAATGTCTTCTTTTTCGAGATAAGGATACGCGCTGAGAATCTCCGCATTGGAATGCCCAGCCGCAATGAGGCCCACAATCGTCCCGACCGTAACACGCATGCCGCGAATGCACGGTTTGCCACCCATGACTTCGGGATTGCGCTTGATTCGATCGAGGTTCGGCATACGGACCGTTTCTTAAATTGTACAGCACGTGCACGCGCGTCATTAGCGCCTCGCAAGAATTTTTCCGGTGACGCGGCAACATTACTGTGGTATCTTTAGAGACTAGGCAGTCTGTGAAGGACTACATCGCGTTAACTAAGCCGCGAATCACCTGGCTCATTTTGATGAGTACGGGCGTGGGATATTTCTTCGGCGCGCGTGGTGGTTGGCACTGGCTGACGCTGCTGCACACCATCATCGGCACTGGCCTCATCGCTTCCGGCACGGCCGCGCTCAACCAATGGTATGAGCGTGTTGCTGATTCCAAAATGAAGCGCACACAGGCGCGTCCTTTGCCTTCCGGACGCCTATCCGCCCACAACGCACTGATTTTCGCAATTCTGATTTCGGTCGCAGGATTTATCGAACTGTTTCTCGCGGTGAATGCGCTGACTGGTTGGTTGGGACTCTTCACGCTCCTCAGTTATCTGTTCGTCTACACGCCGCTCAAGCAGCGCTCACCCCATTCCACAACTATCGGCGCGATTCCTGGCGCGATGCCGCCGCTGATCGGATACGCTGCCGCAAGCGGCACGTTGACTTGGGACGCCTGGATTCTATTTGCGATTTTATTCATCTGGCAGTTCCCGCATTTCTATGCGATTGCATGGATGTATCGCGAGGACTACGAACGCGCCGGAATCCGGATGCTTCCGGTGGTTGAGCCGGACGGAGAATCCACGGCGCGCCGGATTCTGCTGTATTCGCTGATCCTCATTCCTATCAGCATGGTCCCGAAGTTTCTGGCTATGACCGGGAATCTGTACGTGGTTGGCGCCCTGGCGCTCGGGGCGTTGTTTTTGTACGCGGGGGTGCGCGTGAGTTTCGATCGAACCCGGCAACAGGCTCGGCATGTCTTGTTGGCCTCCGTGATTTACCTGCCGGTTCTGTACGGTTTGATGCTCTTTAGTCGTCCGGCATGAAGCTAGTAGTAACCCTCGGGCTGACTCTCATGCTGGCAGCTTGTACACACACTAAGAGTTCATCGTTGGCGATCTTCTATGACGTTCCCGAATTTCAATTGACCGCGCAGGATGGGCAACCGTTCGATAGTAAAGTGCTGGCCGGTAAGATCTGGGTTGCGGATTTCATTTACACAACTTGTCCGGGCCCTTGCCCGCGCATGACATCGCAGATGCATGAAGTGCAGAAGGCGACTCTGAAGATGCCGGACGTCAAACTTGTGTCTTTCACAGTGGATCCGGCGCGGGACACGCCGCAGGTGCTCGCGGAGTACGCCAAGATGCATGGCGCTTCTGCTGAGCACTGGTATTTCCTCACCGGCCCTCCAGCAACGCTGCAGAAACTGGATCGCGATACTTTCAAGCTTGGGAATATCGGCCCGACACTCGAGCACAGCACGCGCTTCGTTCTGGTGGACCGGCAAGCGCGGATTCGCGGATACTACGATACTTCGGAATCACGGGCCATTCCGAAGTTGATCGAGAATATTTACGAACTCGCGCGGGAAAGTTCCTGATGGACATCCATACCCTACCAGCGGTGAATGCCACGCTCAACGGGACGGCGGCAATCCTGCTGCTTACTGGCTACACGTTGATCCGTCGCAGACAGATTCAGGCGCACAAACGCGTGATGCTGACGGCGTTCGGAGTGTCGATCGCATTTCTGATTTGCTATGTGATCTATCACGCGCAGGTGGGATCGGTGCATTATCCGAAGACCGGGCCGATTCGCGTGGTTTACTACACGATTCTAATCACGCATACGCTGCTGGCTGCAACAGTTCCGGTGCTGGCGATAATTACGCTGCGGCGCGGGCTCAAGGGCGATTACCAACGTCATCGAAGGATCGCGCGGTGGACGTTTCCGATTTGGTTGTACGTCAGCGTGACGGGTGTCGTGGTTTATCTGATGCTGTACCAGTTTTAGCCGGCGGCGATCCAGCCGTATTGCGTATTGCTGGGCTTGGGGCCTGCAGCTTGGTACATCTTGCGAAGACGATCGATGTAATCCGTCGGGATAGGATTGCGCTTCGCGCTTGGATCCACATTGTAGACTTTGGCTGCGTTCAAGCCGAAAATCTTAGCTTTCACCTCGTGCGTGAGCGGCTTGTAGCCGAAACGGTCTATCAATTCCTGCGGCATGGTAATGCGCTTCATGGCTTCGATCTGCCATTGCGGCGAGCCCCACCAGATGGAATCCGTGCCCCATAGGACGCGGTCTTCGCCATAGGCATCCAAGATCATTCCCAGCACGTAGCAGCACAGCTTGGGTTGCGAGATTACCATCAATCCGAAGGTGCTGCCCAGTTCCATGTAGACGTTGGTCATCTTGGGATTCTTCTTGCGAGCTGCGCAAAGATCGGAGACCCATGGAACGTAGGTGGTCTTTTTGAAATCGCCTTCCACCACCGGCAAAGCGTCTTGAGGTCCCTTGAATCCGGAGTGGTAGATGAGAAAGTTCATGTCCGGAAAATCCTGTGAGGCTTTGATCACATCCTTGGGGTTGCAGTGCTCGACGTTGAAACCCGCGAGAGGCAGGCCTTTGTGGAAGCACAAGTTCTTGATGCCGATCTTGCGGGAATATTCGAAGACCGGATAAGCTTCCTTCTCATCGTCCAGCCACCAGCCGTTGTGGCGCGGACCTAATGGTTGTCCCGGGTATCCTTTCCAGGCCTCGATCTTCAATTTTTCAGCCTGGACGTGCATCTTCTCAAGATTCTGAGCGCCAAGGTCGGGCGACATCAAGCCGTGACTGACTACGCGGCGGGAACTGGTGAGCTCGTTGATCCAGGAACGCGTCTTTACCATTTTGTCCGGCGGAAGAATGTTGGTGTTGTCGGTGGGGGAAGGGAATCCGCTGATCACCACCATATCGGTCTGGCTGTCGAGGAAAACTTCTTTGATGTAGTTCTCGATGTAAAGGTCGTCCATTTGCGGACGGCGTTTTTTTAGATCTGGATTCCACGCCGCGCCGGCGCGCCGGTAGCTGAGGAGCGGAGGAATCTGGAGTCCGGCTGCAACGTGATGCGTCTGGACATCGAAAACGAAGTAGTCGTCTTTGCTGTCGGGCGTCGCTGACTGTTCCACCATTTCAGCGGCGTCCACGCGGAAGTATGGGCCGAACACGCTGTTCATGGCGGCAAACGCGGTGGCCATGCCGCACGAGGTACGCAGGAAGTCACGACGCTTCTGGCCGAGCTTCTTGGCGTTCTCATCGGCCATCTGAAGCATCCGATGCTCCACAGCCGCTTGCTTGCGCGTCTGCGGCATCGGAAGGTACTCTTCGTTCGAAACTACCTGGGTGGGGATTGGCAGGTGACGGTCCAGGTGGTCGTCGACATCGCATTTGTGTACCCAGCCGTTCTCAGGCTCGGGGTAGGGAACACCAGAGGGCGCGGTTTTCGGATTGGGCATGGGGCTCCTTTCCGATTTTAACCGCGAATGAACGGGAATAATTCACTTCCGTTTCGACTGGGCTTTTTGGTTGAGTGCGACGACGTGCTTGGCGAGCGCACGCAACTGCGCTTCGGAAAGATCGTTGAAGCCGGGCATCTGGGAATCAGGCACGCCGAACTTGATCACGCGCATCACAGAGTTTAGATCGCTGCCGTATTTCAGAGGCTTCCGTAAGTCGGCACCTCCGTGTGCGGGGCTGCCATCTTTCCAATGGCAGCCTACGCAGTAGTTCTCATAGAGCACCCGGCCATTCTCAGCGGCACCTGCCAGGCACACGCACGCAAATAAACCTAAGAACCGCGCGTTCATTCGCGGCCAAAAACTTAGAACGAGAATCGCGATCCCACTTGGAAGGCGCGGGGGCCACCGGTGCCGAACGTCCCGCCGGCGCGGCCGCTGGGGAGTCCAAAGCCTGTGTCCAACAGATTGGTGTCGTAGCCGGTGGGGTTCGAGAAATTGAAGATGTTGAAGCATTCCCCGAATATCTGCAGCTCGTATCGCTCGCGGTACTTGAAGATTTTGGTCAAGCGGATGTCCTGCGAATTGAAGTCGTGACCGAACTGATAGGGGCCGGTGGGTACGGCAACGCGCGGAAACGTCTGAGTTGGATTTGGCCCAACCTTGCCTGCGTAAGTCTGATTGTATTGGTTAATCAGGTTCACCAGATCCTGCGGCCCGAGTCCGAAGTTGAACAAGCTGCTGCCCATGCCGGGTAGGGGGAAACCGCTGACACCGCTGCCGGTGAGATCTGTGCCAGGAATGACGGGCTGGAATGGACCTCGGCTTGTGTAGCTCGAAATGAACGAGAACTGGAACTTCCAGGGAAGATCGATGGTGCCGCTTACGTTCAGAATGCTGTGCGATGCCTGGGGTCCGTAGTATTGGAACCAATTGTAATCGTTGTAAATACCGTTGATGCCGATCTGAGACTGCAAAGCATAGGAAATCTGCGTCTGGACGCGCCGGGAGAAGCGTTTATTCGCCTTCACCAGCAGCGCTGTATAGTGGGTCCGGCCGCCGCTGAAGGTTTCGCCGACGCCGCCATTTGAGCAGTTAACGTTGGGGACCAGTTGCAGCGCGGATGAGCAAATGGGGATCACCGGAGTCTGGACGCCGTTGATATAACGATAGAAGAAATTCTCATCCACGTCGCGGATGGTTTGGTGCAGGAATAGACGATACACCGCATCCGCGCTGACCGCCCAATCCTTGGTCAACTGCCGCTGTACGCCGAGGCTGAAATGGTTGGCCTTGCCGGGCGTGTAGTTCGGGTTGATCAGCTCAGTTCCCGTCTTAAACAAGCCGATGGTGGTTACAGCCAGGTTTGTGTTGTTCGGGTTGACGCCGAGTTGTTGGATGAAAGCCTGGCGGACGGCGGGAAGAATGTATTCCAGGAGCGCACCGTTAAACGGGGTCGGGCTCGTAAAATTGAGCGTTGTTCCCTCCGGGACACCGGGGATTCCAGGAATTGGATTGGGAACGACGCTGCCAGGGAGATTGAGGTAACCGGAGCCGAGAGGGCTCAAGTAGGAACGTTCAATCAGGCGCAGCTCGATGTCGATGGTGTCATAGTATACGCCCGCTCCACCGCGGAACACGGTCTTATTGTCTTTCCAGGGCGACCAGGCAAACCCGAGCATGGGAGAGAAATGCTTGTAATCATGCTGCTCGTGGCCCAGGCCGTTAGCACCGAAAATCGGCGCGAGCCATGCAGGCTTAACCAGATCGTGATTGAGTGCATTGCTTTCGAAGTTCCAACCCAATCCGTAATTAATCGTGAAGTTGGGCTTTATTTTCCAGGAGTCCTCCCAGTAGAAGTGGAAGGTATTGTCGCCTTCAGCGTTGCCCTGCTGGAATGGCGGCGGCTGCTGATTGTTGCCGACGCTAAAATCCCAATTCATTAAGGGCAGCTTCAGGATGTCGGAGAGGGTGGTGTACGTCTTGGGAAGCAGAGGGAGCAGTTGGGGTGCAAGCGCGGCCACTTCCTCCGGCGAGAACAGCGTCATCGCGGCCGGCTCATCAATGGTATACGTACCGGTTCCCTTCTGATATTCCCACTCACCGCCCATCTTCATCCGATGCTTTCCTTTTTGCCAGGTGAAGTTATCGGCGCTGATGTAGCGGCGCAGCACTCGGGATTGTGGGGTATTGGTTTGATTGCCGAAGGAGAGCCCGGTTCCATCCACATTGATGTTGGGGCCATCCAATCCGATGCAGTTGGGACATTGTGCGGCGGATGGGAGATTATTCCGGTTGCTCCAGTAAGTCATCGAGAAGCGGGCCTCGTTCACGATGGCGGGAGTGAAGCTGCTGATGAGAGAAAAGACGCCGGAATCCGCCCAGTTAATGTTACTCACCCACGCCGACGGCAATTGATTCGTGGAGCGCGGCGCGAAGCTGTTGTTCCCGTCATGGGAGTAGCGCAGAAATGCGTTGTTCTTGCTGTTGATGCGATAGTCGATGCGCTCGGTTTCGGTGGTGGCGACATAAGGACTGGTCGCGACTGTCGAGAAGGCCTGGAACAAAGGGTCGTTGGGGAGCGGCGCGTAGACTCCCTTCTGATTATTGTGTTCGATGCTGGAAAAGAAGAACAATTTATCTTTCTTGACTGGGCCGCCGATCCATCCGCCGGATTGCCTCCGGGCGAAGAAGGGATTCTCATCAATAGGATTACGTTGGAGGTTCGGGTAGGCCGCCATATTGTGATCGCGGAAGAAGAAGAACGCGCTGCCGTGGAAATCGTTCCCTCCAGACCGGGTCACTACGTTGACCGCGCCGCCGGCACCCAGACTGGTGGAAAGGTCGAAGTTCACGCTGGATATCTGGAACTCTTCAACGATTTCCTGGGAAAAGTTTTGTTGGGTTCCACCCGTCACGGAATCGCGGACCGTGGCGCCATCCACGGTGATACGAGTGAGGTCGGAGTCGGCGCCCAGGATCGAAACGTCGAAAGCGCGATTATATTGGCCCTGGCTGTTTGCCGACACCGTAACGCCCGGTTCGAGCATCGCCAGTTGGAGGAAACTGCGTCCATTCAAAGGAAGATTTTCGATCTGTTGCCGGTTCACCGTACCTTCGATCGCGTGGCTCTCATACTCGATTTGCGGCGTGACGGCTTCCACGGTAACGATGTCTTTGGCAGCGCCGACTTGCAGGTGCATGTCCACCGTGGTCAGACTGCCGACTGTTACGGTGGCGTCGCGCAGCAAGGTGCGGAAGCCGGTGACCTCAGCTTTGACCTCATACGTGCCGGCCGGGAGAGCAGAGGCGTTAAAGAGACCGGCCGCGCCGGTGATGACGTTACGGATGAGGCCCGTATCCTTGTTCGTGATCGTAACCTGAGCGTTAGGAATGACGGCGCCAGATTCGTCGAAAACTGTTCCCGAGATATCACCGACCGGCGCTTGCGCCAAGCCGGTCCAAACCAACCCAAATAACAGAAGCACGGACAACGAACAGAGTTGCAGTAATGCTTTCATGACGGGTCCCCCAAGCCTTTCCTGAGCGAGAATTCAAGGTCTATGAAATACTTTCACAACTACGGGATACTGTCAAGAGGTCTGAAGGCCTTCTAGGGCTTTAGCCCTACGCGGCCTTCAGCCCGAATTCAAGGGATTCAAGGAATTCAGGAAGTCGAGGAAGCTAGAATCCGATGTGTGTAGGCTTCCAGGAAGCGGCTTACTTCTTCTAAAACAATCATTTGCTCTTTTGTATCGGCGTAAATAACCTCCTCGGCAAGGAACAGGTAGTAGCGCGACTCCTCAAGTGAGCCTTGGGCGATGTTTAGCAGGCGAGCCTTGTCGGCGGGTCCCCTACGCTTGAATCCTTCTGCGATGTTAGCCGGTACAGATACCGCCGCTCTTTGCATTTGGCACGATAGTCCAAACGTTTCCTGCTTAGGAAAACCAGCGGTCAGACGGTACACCGCTATTGTTAGTTGATGGGCCTTCTGCCACACCAAAAGGTCCCTAAAGGTCTTGGCTGGTTCACGCACCACTAGTTATGGTGAAGAAAGGAGCCCTTCTTCTCTTCCTCGACTTCTTGAATTCCTGGATTCATGAATTCGTTATCCTAGGTTGGTGACTACTTCCAAACTCACCGCATCCACTTCCGGCGGCGGATGCGCTTCCAAGCTGAGTCCCAAGATCTTGGATCAGGTGCTGGCTCGGATTCCGCGCCGGGCCGATCCAAATGTTCTGGTGGGATTCGATACGGCCGATGATGCCGGCGTGTACAAGCTGACACCGGAGTTGGCGCTGGTCCAGACAGTGGATTTCTTCAGCCCGGTTGTAGACGATCCGCATACTTTCGGGGCCATTGCAGCCGCCAACGCTTTGAGCGATGTTTACGCTATGGGTGGGCGCCCAATTTCGGCGCTTTCGATTCTGGCATGGCCCGCTAACGGTGACATCGAGGTGCTGGCGGAAATCGTGAAGGGCGGGGCGGAGAAAGTGCATGAGGCGGACTGCACGATTTTGGGTGGCCACAGCGTCGCCGATAATGAGATCAAATTCGGGTACGCTGTCACAGGAATGATACATCCGGACCGCATCAAGACCAACGCGGGTGCGCGGCCCGGCGATGTGCTGATGTTGACGAAACGCATTGGCACCGGCGTAATCTCAACGGCTTTGAAGCGTGGGCTGGCCAGGCAGGCCGACGTGGAAGGAGCCGAAAAATCCATGCTGACGCTGAACCGCGCTGCGTGCGAGGCGATGCTGTCCTTGGATGTGCACGGCTGCACGGACGTGACCGGTTTCGGTTTGATTGGGCATGCGCGCGAGATGGCGCTAGCCAGTCACGTAACCATCGAGATTGAATCGCGCCAGGTTCAGTTTCTTCCGGGCGCGATGGAATATGCCAGCCAAGGGGCGATTCCTGGCGGCTTGAAGAACAATCGTGAGTTTGCTTCCTATTGTGTCGAAGGGCAGTCCGAATTCGACGACTTGTTCTACGATCCGCAGACTTCGGGCGGCCTGTTGATTTCGCTCTCTGAAGAGGATGCGGCCGCGCTTGAGCGCCAGTTCCCCAGTGCTTATCGCATGGGGCGGGTGATAGAGAAATCACGGAAGCCGATCCGCATCCTGTGATAAACCCGATCATCGTTGCTCTCGACGTCGAAGATGCAGCCCAGGCGCGAACACTAATCACGCGTCTCGGCAGCGCGGTGGATTTCTACAAAGTCGGGATGGAATTGTACGCGGCAGAGGGCATGCCGTTCGTGCGGGAGTTGATTGATGCGGACAAGCAGGTCTTCCTGGATCTCAAGCTATACGACATTCCGGAAACTGTGAAGCGCGCCACGGCTCAAGTGGCCAAGACCAGCGCGCGCTTCCTGACGGTCCATGGCAGCAACGCGGTGATGCGCGGAGCTGTGGAGGGTCGTGGCGAGTCCGCCCTTAAACTGCTGGCCGTGACGGTGTTGACCAGCTTTGACCAGCGAGATCTGGCCGAACTCGGTTATCCAGCCAGTATTGAGGATCTGGTGGCGTTGCGAGTAAAAAACGCGATGGTGGCAGGGATTGACGGCGTGGTCTGTTCTGCCAAGGAAGCGGCTGCGGTGCGGGCGCTGGCGGGTCCAGAGGCGATCCTGGTTACGCCGGGAGTGCGTTCACTCAGCGCGGAGTCGGCTGATCAGAAGCGAGTGGCAACTCCGGCGGAGGCGTTGGCGGCTGGGGCGAATTATTTGGTGATTGGACGCCAGATCACGAGGGCGAAAGATCCGCTGGCGGAATACCAGCGGATTATGCGGGAGTTGTAAGCAGGTTGGCAGGCGATAGCGCCTGCCCCACTTACTTCGATTCTGTCGTTATACCGCCCGCGCCCTTGGCGGCTTCTTTGGCGGCCTTCATCTTCTTGGTATCCAGAGCCTTTTGGACCCACACATCGGCCTTCTCGACATCCGCCTTGTACTCTTCGGGCGTGTCGTCGAGATCGGCCTTCTCGCGGATCAGCAGGTTCATGTACGCCATGGCGTCGTCGTAGTCCTTGTCGATCTGGAGCGCCTTGTCCAGATTCTTCATGCCATCGTCGACTACCGCGGCGTATTTGTCCTTCAGCTCAGCTCTGACCTTTTTATCCTTCAGCGGGCCCGGTTCCTCGGGCTTCATGCCCAGATCCGCTCGAGCTTTCATCCAGGCGGCATACCACTTTACCCAGTCGATAACGGCCAAGCTGTAGAAGCCCTCCTTGTTTTGCGGATCGGCCGAGATGAGTTTCAAATACCACTCTTTGGATTCGTCCAGCTTCTTTAGCTTCTGATCCAGATCCGGCATGCCCTGCGCCTGCTGATAACTCAAGGAAGCCAGCGATGCCAAGGCGGTTGTGTCGTTGGGATGGTTATCGAGAACCTTGATAAATTCTTCCTTGGCTTCCTTGGCCAATTGCATGTTGTCCGGCGACTCGGCGCCGGGGATGTATTGGCTCATGTAGGCCGTGGCGAGAAATAAGCGGCCGTTGACGTTGGTGGGATCCAGTTGGACCGCCTCCTTGAAGAACTCCACAGCGTCGGCGTACCTGGCACTTTTATAGGACTGAATGCCCTTGTTGAGCCGATCGCGCGACTTCAGCTTGTTGCACCCGGTGGTAGAGAGAAGCACCAACCCGATGATGCCCAGTACCAATAATTTGCTCTTCATAGGTTTAGATATTGCACCCCATTCCATTCCGTCCCCTCGCTCACGCGCGGGGCTGCTATTGACCGGCCTCAATCTTGGGGGTCATCAGACCTATCCTATCGATGGCCGCACCCTTGGCGATGTCGATGGCCTTGGCCACGGTCTCGTATTCGAGATCCGGATCACCCTTGACGAAAACAACCCGCTCGGCTCGGGTCTTGAAGATCTGCTCCAAGCGTGGCCCGAGTCTGTCTAGGTCGGTGTCCTCATTATTGAGGTGCATCCGTTTATCCTTGTCGATGACGATCACCACCGTTCGATCCTGATCGGGAGGTGGTGGTTTCGTCTTGTCGGGGGGTTGAGGCGCCAGTGCTTCGAGTCCATGCGGCGTTAAAGGCGTGATGACCATGAAAATGATCAGCAGCACCAGCAGCACGTCGATCAACGGCGTCATGTTGATATCTGATTTGGGTCCGGTCTGGTCCCCACCAACTGACATTGACATAAATTAGTTCCCTCGTTCCTCAGTCACTCGTTCTTCAGTTCTTCGGTTCGTCCGTTCTTCAGTTCTGAACCGATGAACTGAGGAACCGAAGAACTGAAGAACCGGTTTTGTTACTGTCCTCCGGCGTTGATCGGGGTCGCTGTAGCTTTGTTCTTGACCGGAATCAACTCCGTGATCAATCCAATCTGATCCACACCGGCAGCGCGCACATTGTCCACTACATCTTCCACCACGCCGTAGCGGGCCCGCGCGTCGCTTTTGATGAAGACGGTTTTGTCCACTTTATTGGTCAACAGATCCTTAACTTTCTCGGGTAACTGATCGGGCGTGATACGGAGATTGCCGGGACTTAAGAATACGCCACCGTTGCGCGTCACTGAGATCAGCACAGCATCCTCTTTGTCAGCCGCCTGCATGGTGACCGGGTTATGGGTGCGCACCAAGTCAATCGGCTGGCCTTTGGTGAGCATGGGCGTGATGACCATGAAAATGATCAGCAGCACCAGCATGACATCCACCATGGGCGTCACATTGATGTCGGCTACCGGCGGCGGAGCTTTTTGTTGTTTCATATCGAACTCCTTCTTGGGATGAGGGCGGGATGCGTCACCCGCCTCGCGCCCTCAACAATTCAACTCGCGGATACTCAAATCTACTTCGAGACTGCCTTCTGCGTGCGCTTCAAGAAATAGTCGATCAACTCCGAGCTCGAGTTGCCCATCTCGACGTCGAACGCTTCAATCCGGTTGGTGAAGTAGTTGTACATCCACACCGCCGGGACGGCCACAAACAGACCGACGGCGGTGGTTACCAGCGCTTCCGAAATACCGCCGGCGACCGCGCCCAGACCGGTGGACTTTTGCGTCGCGATGCCCTTGAACGCGTTGATGATGCCTACCACCGTTCCGAACAAACCGACGAACGGTGAGGTAGACCCAATGGTTGCCAGGCTGCTTACGCCGCGCTTCAATTCGGCGTGGACGATGGCCTCGGCGCGTTCGAGAGCGCGCTTGGACGCCTCAATCTCTTCACCGGAAATATCCGAGCTCAACTGGTGGGCGCGGAATTCCTGGAGACCTGCCACGACAACCTTCGCCAGATGGCTCTTGCTGTAGCGGTCGGCGATCTTGATGGCCTCATCCAGCTTGCCTTCGCGCAATGCGCCGGCTACGGCTGGAGCAAACTGCCGGGACTGCTTGCGTGCGCCGTTGTAGGCGATCAAGCGGTCGATCATGACGCCGATGGACCATGCGGACATGAGGAATAGCACGATCACAACAGTTCTGGCCGGCCACGCCATCACGCTCCACATACTCATCGGGTCAAAACTCATGGGCTGGTCCTGTAGAAGGAAGGCCCAAACCTGCGATTGTAAAAACATTCTGTTCTCCTGCGAGTTGAATTTAGACTACTACTGGCTTAACGTAAAATTCACATCAATCTGCGTGACCACTTCCACGGGTTCGCCGTTGAGAAGCGTCGGCTTGTACTGCCACTGCGAAACGGCCGACCGGGCTGCTTCCACCAGCAACGGATGGCCTGCAAGCAACTGTAAATTCTGGATGGTGCCGTCTTTGCCGATGATGGCGGTAAAGCGAACCGTACCCTGGATGCGGGCCTGCTTGGCTAGCGGCGGATAAACCGGCTGTACCTTACGGATCAGGTTGGCCTGCTGAACGTTGCCGCCCACTCGAATTCGCTGCGGCGTGGCTTCCTTTTTCTGTACGGGAGGGGGCGGGGCAGCGGTAGGCACAGCGCCGATAATTCCGCCGATCACACCGCCGGGCGTTCCACCGGGGACGCCACCGGGAACACCTCCAACCACGCTGCCTGTTGAGGGCGGCGGCAGCTCTTCTTCTTTAATATTCGCAATCTCTTTCGGAATGCTTTTGGGCGCCATCAATTTGCCGGCATCGAACTGGCGCGGAATCACCTTGACGATCTTGGGCGGCGCCGGAGGCGGCGGAGGCGGTGGCGGAGGGGGCGGCGGCGGAGCTACCAGAAAGCTGGTGAGCGCGGCGCGCGGCAACGTGTCGGTGAAGATCAGCGGTATCAAAACCAGCAGACCGATCAGCGCACACTGGCTCACGAAGGAAAGCAATACCGTCCAAGGTTTGCGTGTCTTCGCGGTACCGTCTACGAAAGTTTGCTCAAACATGTGTCACCTCTTCCCAAAAGTTCCACTGCCTCGCGCGCTGGCGCAGAAATCATCATACTACCTTCGGCGGGTCTTTTATTTGACCTTCGCCGTCCCTCTCCGTGCACTCGCCTGCGGCGCGCTGGGCTTACTCGCGCTGGGCTTCGGCGCTATGGGCGCCACCGCTGCGGGTCCTTTACGCCCCTCCAGGAAATTATGCCAGAAGATCAGGATGGGGCTAGCTACAAACACAGATGAATAAGTACCAACGATAATGCCACAGACCAGCGCGAAAGAGAAGCCGCTTAGTACTTGGCCGCCGAACAGAAACAGGGCTAAGGCGGTCAGCAGCGTGAGACCTGACGTCAGGACGGTCCGGCTCAGCGTCTGGTTAACACTGCGGTTCACCAGCGGCTCTAGCGATTCCCGCCGCAGGATTTTCAAATTTTCCCGAATGCGGTCGAAGGTAACAATGGTATCGTTCATCGAATACCCGACCAACGTGAGCAGCGCCGCAACCACGGTGAGCGAAATCTCTTTGTTGAACAGCGAGAACAGGCCGATGGTGATGATGGTGTCGTGAAACACTGCGATCACGGCCGCTGCACCATAAATCCATTCAAAGCGAAACGCGATGTAGACCAGCATCCCACCTAGTGCGTATAGAACTGCCAGTATAGCTTTGCGCTGCAGCTCGGCGCCGATTTTGGGTCCCACCACCTCGGTCTTAATAACCGCGAACGGTTCCGGGTAGGTCGCCTGCTTCAGGACGTTCAGAACCTGCGGGGTAACTCCCGGGACGGACGAAAGCTCGTCCAGGCTCTTAATCAGGCCGGAATGGCTGGTGCGATAGTCGGTGATGTTCTTGGCCAGATCATGTAAAGATTGGTCAGTGGTAGGCACGCTGGCCGCCTGTAGAGGGTCGCGAAGATTTTCCGCCAGCGAGTCAACGCCACCGCCATTGATGTTGTACTTGCCATTCGCCGGCTGGCCAAAAGCCGCGGTAAGGCTGTCGATGATAGTCTGCCGGGCGGTGTCCAAGGCCTTCTGGTCGCGCACATCGGTGCCAATGATATCGTTCGGATAGCCGTACTCTTCCTGCACTTCCACGGGCAGTTTCCCGGCAAGCGCGGCGCGTACCTTATCCACTGGCGGACGCTGGGCGAATGTTACCGTGACCAGTGCTCCCCCACGAAAATCAATACCATAGCGCGGTCCACCCCTAAAACCCAAGCTCACCAAGCCGGCCGCTGTGAGAATGAGGGAGAGGATGATGAAGGGCCATTTCTTGCCCAAAAAGTCGTAATTTGTCGTGCCAAATAATTCCATGTAGCCAATCGTAGCGCCGGCATTAAGTCGTTTAGACACCGGCAGGCGGGTTAGAGTTCCCGCCGTTTCAGTTCACCGGTTCTTCAGTTCTCCGGTTCATCGGTTCCAAGCAAGAACGGAAGAACCGATGAACTGAAGAACCGATGAACCGTTTAAATACTCAAAGCCGTCACCTGTTGTTTTCCGGACAGCTCAAAATCGAAAATCGTCTTGGACACAAAGACCGCCGTGAAAAGGTTGGCGATCAGACCGATAACCAGCGTGACTGCAAAGCCCTTCACTGGTCCGGTCCCGAAGATAAACAGAAACGCACAAGATACCACGGTAGTGACGTGCGTGTCGATAATGGTTAAAAATGCCTTGCTGAATCCGGCGTCCACGGCCGCCACCACCGCCTTGCCGGCGCGTAGCTCTTCGCGGATGCGTTCGAAAATAAGGACGTTGCTATCCACGGCCATACCAATGGTCAAAATGATGCCGGCGATGCCAGGCAAAGTGAGGGTAGCGTCGAAGTAGCTGAGTGCCGCGATCAGAATGACGGCGTTCAGAACCAGTGCGAGGGTGGCGTTAATCCCAGAGCGGCGGTAGTAAAAGAGCATAAAGCCAATCACGGCGATCAGTCCGGCTAAACCCGCCCGGTAGCCTTCCTTAATGGAGTCGGCGCCAAGTGATGGCCCGACCGTCCTTTCTTCCAGGATCATCAGGCTGGCGGGCAGGGAACCGGCCCTCAGGTTCAATCCAAGGTCGGAAGCTTCTTCCTGAGTGGCGGCGCCAGTGATGCGGCCGGTATCCGAAATGCGGCTCTGGATGGTGGGTGCGCTGATTATCTGGCCGTCCACCACGATGGCCGCCCGGTTGCCAATATTGGCTTCGGTGTAGCGGGCGAAACGTTTGGCTGCGTCCTGGGTCAGCACGAAGTTAGTTTCCCAGCGGCCCACTTCGCCCTGAGAGGCGTGCGCGTCGCGAATATCGGTCCCGCGTACTATGGGGCTCCGTCCCACCAAATACCAGGCCTGCTGCCCTCCACGGGCCAGCGTGGGCACCAGTTTCGTATTCAGCGGCATGATGCCGCCGTGCTTCGACAGCGCTTCCTCTCTGCTCGAGAACGGCCCGTCCTTTACTTCATCCCATTCGAGGACCGCCTGAGTTTGCAAAACCTGCTTGACGTGCGCCGAATCGTCGACGCCGGGGAGTTGAATCAGCAGATCCGCCTCAGCATCGCTGCGCCCGGTGGGCTGCACCGACGATTCCGCCAATCCCAGTCCGTTGATCTTACGCTCGATAGTCGCCATGGTCTGCGTCATGGTGTCGTGCTTCAGCTTTAGGGCCTCGGTGGGTTTCATGGTCAGCTTGTAGTCCGTCGAATTCACGGCCAGCAGATTCCATTCGCCGAACCCCTCGCTAATCGCGCTTCTGAGAGGGCTGCTTTTGGCGAGCGGAATGCCCTTGACGTCCACTTCGATCTTGTCGGCATCCTGCAGAGTGGCGGGCTCATTCCGGGTGATGTCGGAGTAATCGATATTGTCCTTCTTCAACTCGTCCTTCAGCCGCTCAACAGTGTTGTCGGCAAAAGCTTTAAAGGCGTCCTGGAGCTGGACTTCCATAACCAACTGCGTGCCGCCCCTCAAGTCGAGACCGAGGCGTATATTCTTTTTCCAGTTGGCGATCAGCTCGTCCTTCGACTTGGGAACGCCTACGATTCCGTAGATACAGATCAGTATCACCGCGACGATGACGCCGGCCTTAATTTTGATGTTGCGTTTCATGTTTCAGGTTTCTGGTTCCTGGTTTCTTGTTTCTGGTTTCGAGGACTCAACCACGCCAACCAGAAACTAGAAACCAGAAACGGTTTTTTAAGTTTTTTCTGTCACCAGACCCGACACAGCGCTCCGCGCGACTTGTAGCTTCACGTTGTCCGGCTTTACTCGTAGTATCAGAGTATCATCATTATTGATACTTACAATCGTCCCCACAATCCCGCCCGTAGTCGTTACCACGCTCCCGTTCTGAAGGTCCTTCAGCATCTGCGCCTGCTGCTTTTTCTGCCGCTGCATGGGCATGAAAACCAGCAGATAAAAGATGGCCACAATCACCAGAAGAGGCAGGAAACCGATGATGGGATTCGAGCTGGGCTGCTGCAGCAACAGACTAAAGAGTGTCATTTTCACCGATGATCGTTCCGATTTATGATACCGCCTGGACTGCTCAAGTTGAGAGGAACAACGGGTACGGCAGGAGACCGATACACAATTATTCTACCGCTCGCCGCCGGAGACTGTCCAGATACGCCCGAAATGTCCCAAGCAGTATAGCGTGCCTGATTTGACGCATCCTGTCAAGGTAGTGCTTCAAATTGTGGAGCGTGGCGAGGGTCGAAAACAGGATCTCGCCAGCTTGGAACAAGTGGCGTAAATAGGCTCGGGAGTGGGTTCGGCAGGTGTAGCACTGGCAGTTGGGGTCGATTGGCGTAGGGTCGTCGCGATACCGCGCCTGCTTGATGATCACGCGGCCTTCGGAAGTAAATAGGCAGCCATTTCGGGCATTGCGGGAGGGCAGCACGCAATCCATCATGTCCACGCCACGGGCGACGTATTCGGCCAGTTCCTCGGGCATTCCGACGCCCATTACATAGCGTGGCCGGTCGCGCGGGAGAAGCGGAGCGGTGACCTCGGTGATTTCCAAGCTCAGCGGACGCGGCTCTCCCACTGACAAGCCGCCGATCGCGTATCCAGGTGCATTCAGTTCGAGGAGCTCCGCAGCGCACGCACTGCGCAGGTCGTGAAACATGGAGCCTTGCACGATAGGAAATAGCGCCGCCGTGGATCCAGATTCCTCGGTACGGAGCAAATAGTACCGGTACGCTGTGTTCGCCCACGCAACCGTCCGCCGCATGGCCTGATTGGCGGCTTCGTGGCTGGCGGGATAAGCCAGGCATTCGTCCAGCACCATCATGATGTCGCTTCCCAGTGCCAACTGCACGTCCACAGTCGATTCCGGGGTGAACAGGTGTTGGTCGCCATCCAAATGCGAGCGGAACAGCACGCCCTCGTCGGTGACTTTGCGAAGATCGCTTAAGCTGAATACTTGAAAGCCGCCCGAGTCCGTCAGAATCGCGCGCGGCCACGACATGAACTGGTGTAGACCGCCTAACCGTCGGATCAGCTCGTGGCCGGGACGCAAGAACAGGTGATAGGTGTTGGCCAGGATGATGTGGGCGTCGAGGTCGCCCGCCAAGTCGCGCTGTGGGACGCCTTTGACGGTTGCCTGCGTGCCGACCGGCATGAAGACTGGTGTTTCCACCACGCCGTGAGCGGTATGGAGCAAGCCCGCGCGCGCGCCCGTGTCGGGGCATTCAGCCTGCAGCTCGAAATGCACATTCTCACTGTAGCCCAAGCCAAGCGTAACTTCAGTGCATTACCCTGGTAATATAATCATATGGCAATCGCTCATTCCAAAGTCACGTCGCAAGGGCAGATTTCGGTTCCCGCCGGCGTTCGCCGAAAGCTCGGTGTTGGCCCGGGCTCCATCCTGGAATGGGACGAGGAGGGAGACAAAATCGTGGTACGGCGGTCCGTGCGATTCACATCCGAAGAGATCCATGAGGCATTGTTCTCAAAGAAGGCACCCAAACCCCGGACTGTAGAGGAAATGAAGGAAGGGATAAGGAGCCGGGTGCGCGAACGTTATGCGCGCCGTTGACACCAACGTTTTGGTCCGGCTGATCACCCGAGTCGATCCCCGCCAAGCCGCTACTGCAGACGCCTTCATCAAACCCGGCGCTTGGGTGTCGATCCTTGCGCTCGCGGAAGCCGCTTGGGTGCTGGCAACAGTGTACGAGCGAAGCTCCGCCGAACTCGCCACGGCGGTTGAAATGCTGCTCAATCACAACGAACTGGTGTTCCAGGACTCCGATGCTGTGGCGTCCGCTCTTGAACTTTTCCGCTCCCGGCCATCGTTAGGCTTTTCCGATTGCCTCATGCTACACGTTGCCCGGAAAGCCGGCCACCTTCCGCTCGGGACCTTTGACCGTAATTTAGGAAGAGTCACGGGAACCCACAAGCTATAGCGTCCTCATTCGATCCGCTGATCCCTTCTCATCCTTTCTTCCGATGCGCGACCGCCGGCCGGTGCCGCATGCTGAGTACATGGCAACTGATCTTGTAAATCTTTCAAATGAACTGGCCGGAGCCGTGGAACGCGCGGCCGCTGTTGTGGTGGCTGTCCACGCCAGGCCGCGCATCAATTCCAGCGGTATCGTCTGGCGCGAGAACCTGATCCTAACGTCGAGTGAAGGCGTCCGGTTTGAAGAAGGCATCAAAATTCTTTTCCCCGATGGCCGGCGCACCGAAGCCCGGCTGCGCGGTAGCGATCCTGGCACCGACTTGGCCCTGCTAGAGACCGACACTGGCGGTATCCAGCCGGTCGAGCTCGGCTCGGACGACCACCTCAAGACTGGTCAACTAGTGCTGGCGGTGGGACGGACAGCGGCTACTGGCCCTATCGCGTCCTTCGGAGTCATCAGCGGAGTATCCAGCGAATGGAAATCCTGGCGCAGCGGAAAGCTGGATCCCTTTGTGCGTTTGGATGTTTCGGTATATCCCACAACATCCGGTGGCGCCGCGGTGGATTCGCGCGGCAGCGTCATCGGTCTGGTTTCGACAGGCTTGTCGCGCACGTCGGTGCTGGCGATCACGCGCCGAACGGTCGATCGTGTGGCACAGAAGCTGTTGGAGCATGGATACGTGGGCCGCGGCTTTTTGGGTATCGCGCTGCAGCCCGTGCCGCTCCCGCGCGACTTGAAAGAGAAGCTGAAGTTGGATCAGGACACCGCCATCATGCTGCTCGGAGTGGAGCCCAATGGGCCGGCTGCTAGCGCTGGCCTGATCATGGGCGACATACTGCTGCAGGCCGGATCGAGCGTCATTTCAGACGCGGAGACCTTGGCCGAGCTGCTGGAAAAGGCGGGCATCGGTGAGAACTTGAGTTTTCGTGTGCTGCGTGCCGGAAACGTTCAGGAAGTCATAGTACGTGTGGCGGAGCGGCCGAGAAGGGGAAAATAAATGTTGGGCGATGCCTTTGGCGAGGTTACGGAACGGCTGCGGCGCAGTACGGTGCAGGTGCTGGCGGGCCCCGCGAACCGCGGGTCAGGGATAGTTTGGCGCGAGGATGGGCAGATCCTAACTAATGCGCACGTACTGCACGGAAACCGCGTCCAGGTGGAGCTTTGGAATGGCCGCCAGTTCACCGCTCGCGTTCTTAGGACGGATCGGCGGCGCGATCTCGCGTCACTGCAGGTGGACGCTGACGGCCTTGCCAGTGCCGTCCCGGGCAACTCCGACGCTTTGCGCCCCGGCGAGCTGGTAATCGCGGTAGGCAGCCCGTACGGATTCATCGGCGCGGTGAGCACTGGCGTGGTTCACAGCGTGGGCGCGTTGGCGGGCCTCGCGGCGCGGCGGTGGGTGGTGAGCGATGTTCGGCTGGCGCCCGGCAACTCGGGTGGACCGCTGGCCAATGCCCAAGGGCGGCTTGTGGGTTTGAATACGATGATTGCCGGTGGTCTCGCGCTGGCGATTCCTTCCAGATCCGTGGAACATTTTTTGGCGAGACCGGCTGGCGGCGAGGCGTTCCTGGGCGTCACCGCACGGCCGGTGGCATTGTCGCGCAACGCCGGACGCATTGGATTTCTGATTCTGGAGATCGCTCCCGGGTCGCCTGCGGCCCGAGCCTCACTGCTACCGGGCGACCTGCTGGTGGGGGCCTCAGGCCGGCCGTTCCGTTCCGCGGATGACCTGGAAAACGCGCTCCATTCCAGCCCTGGCGAGCCATTGGAAATCGAATTTCGACGGGGCGACAACGATCAGATTCGAAAAGTAGTAACTCAAGTGGCCGTGGATGCGGTGAGGGCGGCGTGATTCGGGTGGTAGTGGCGGCGCGATCGAGCGTGGTGCGGGCAGGGCTCGAAAGCGTCGTTCGGTCCAGTGCATCTCTCGATTTGGCCGGCTCCCTGGATTGGCTGCTCGTCAATTCAGCCGAGTTCGAAGCCGATGTTCTGCTGATGGATGCCGGACACGCGCTGCCGGAGCCATCGTTCCAGCCCGCGGTGCTTCTGCTCGACACTTCGGATGCCGCGCTGGTAGGCGCTGCGCTACGCTCCGGGATTCGGGGAGTGATTCCGCGCGAGGCAACGCCCGAAGAAATCGAGAGTGCGATTCAAGCTGTGAACGCGGGCCTGGTCGTAATCGCACCTGGAACGCTGGTGGAGCTTCTTGGCGAGCCTCGGCCGACTGCGGAAGCACTCGCTGCACCTTTGAGCGATCGCGAGCTGGAAGTATTGAATCTGATCGCTGAAGGGCACAGCAACAAGTTGATCGCGCATAGCCTGGGGATCTCCGAGCACACCGTCAAAACGCACATAACGTCAATTTTCGCGAAACTCGAGGCGGGCAGCCGGACGGAGGCGGTTTCGCAAGCGATTCGCCGTGGGTTGGTGATGCTGTAGGCCCTCGGGAACCCACTCGAAACTCCTGGCTGTCTGCCGATAAGTACAGGCATGGACTGCGAGGAGCAATTCCGTTCGGTCTTCGACCACGCACCGTTCAGTATTTGTGTCAGCGGAGTGGACGGGCGAATCACACAAATCAATGCGGCGTTTGGCCGGCTGCTGGGGTATTCCGAAGCGGAACTGCTCGGCCGCTTCTGGGAGGAACTGATCCATCCCGATGACTTGGAGCTTACCCGATTTTTCGAGCTTACCGATGGGTGCTCGGAAGTGGAACAACGCTACCTGCACCGGAGTGGAGAGGTGGTGTGGACGCAGACTAAGATTTTTGTTGTTCGAGGGGACTGTGGCGCCTCCGTAGGGCATGTGATCTACGTAGAAGACATCACAGAGCGCAAACGCGCGGATGCTGCAGTGCGCGAGAGTGAAGATCGCTTCCGCGTGATGGCTGACGCTTGTCCGACCATGCTGTGGGTGACCGGCGCGCAGGGTGGAATTCAATTTATCAACCGAACTTGCCGGGAATTCTTTGGAGCACCACTCGAGCAGATGGAGGGCAACAAATGGAGGTTGGTGCTTCATCCGGAGGATGCGCCGGAGTATCTTGGGGTGCTCCAGCGGGCGATCGAGGAGCATACGCCTTTTCGTGCCGAAGCGCGCGTGCGGCGCGCCGATGGCGAGTGGCGATTGCTGGGCTCGAACGCAACGCCGCGATTATCGCCGGACGGCGAATTCCTGGGCTTCGTCGGGCTGAGCGCGGACATCACGGATCGCAAGCAATCCGAACAGGAACGCGAATTCCAACATGCTCTCATCAGTGGAATCCTGGAAGCGTCGCTCGACGGAATCTTGGTAGTGAGCGATGCAGGCGTGATTCTGTCGCACAATCTGAAGTTTTTGGACATTTGGGGAATTCCACGGCCGAACGCTTCAGATCCCAATGCCGTTGGTGCGCCGGATCAGGCCCTGCTGGCCGACAACGCCAAACTCGTGAAGGACCCCGAGGCTTTTGTACAGCGTGTCCGAGAACTCTACAAAGATCCCAGCGCCAGTGATCATTGCGAAATTGAGCTGCTAGACGACAGGACACTCGAACGCTATTCCACCAGTATGCGGACCGAAGGCGGACATCGGGGGCGCGTGTGGTTCTTTCGAGATATCACCGAGCGAAAGCAAGCCGAGCAAGCCGTGCACAGCAGTGAAGAGAAGTTTCGTCAACTGGCGGAGAACATTCGAGAGGTGTTCTTTATCTTCACGCCAGCCTTCGACGAGACCGTCTATATCAGCCCTGCCTATGAACAGGTTTGGGGCCGGAGCTGCGAAAGCGTCTACCGGAATCCGATGTCCTGGGAGGAGGCCATCCATCCCGATGACCTGGCGCGGGCCCGGGTGTTAATCGCAATGCAAATGCGGGGCGAACTGGTCGAGGTGGAATTCCGCATACAAACGCCGGACGGGCACGAGAAACATATCCGAACCAAAACTTCCCCCATTCACGACCAGGCCGGGCTACTAATTCGAATCGTCGGGATCGCCGAGGACATCACGGAGCGGAAACGTTACGAGGAAGAGCTGATTCACGCCTGGGAGGGCGCGGACGCCGCGAACCAGGCGAAGAGCCGTTTTCTGGCTAACATGAGTCACGAAATCCGCACGCCGATGAACGGCGTTTTGGGCATGGTTCAATTGCTGCTCGAAACGGACCCTACTCCCGAGCAACGGCGTTACGCCACCGTGGCTCAAACCAGCGGGCGGGCGCTACTGGCCCTGATTGACGACATCCTGGACTTTTCGAAGATTGAGGCACAAAGGATCACTCTTGAACATCTGGACTTCAACCTGCGCCAGACCATCGAAGAAGTGATGCACCCTCTCGACGTTGCAGCGAGCGGGAAGGGGCTCGCCATGCACTTGCGCCTCGCGCCTGAGATTCCACAGTTCCTCAATGGCGATGCCTCACGCTTGCGCCAGGTACTGACCAACCTGCTCGCCAACGCCATTAAGTTCACCGCGCGCGGAGAAGTATCGCTCAATGCGGCACTAGATTGTCAGGAGGATAGCAAGGTAACGGTTCGTTTCAGCATCACCGATACCGGGATTGGGATACGGAAAGATCAGGCCGCAGCGCTTTTTTCGCCTTTTGTTCAGGCAGATGATTCCACCACGCGCAAGTACGGCGGCACGGGCCTCGGATTGGCCATATCCAAGCAATTGTCTGAGCTGATGGGAGGAAGTATCGGCGTCAACAGCCGCGAAGGCGAGGGTTCCACGTTCTGGTTCACTGCGGTTTTCGAACTGGCCGCTCCGTTCGAACCGCAACTCAACCCACGAGGGCCTGTGAGCACGCAGGGCGTCAGAAAGGCGCGGAAGGAAGCGCGAATCCTGTTGGTGGAAGATAATGCCGTTAACCGGGATGTGGGTCTCGCGCAACTTGCGAAGCTGGGATACACAGGCACCGCAGTTACCAACGGCGCCGAGGCGGTGGAAGCGGTTGTCGAAGAAAACTTCGACCTGGTTCTGATGGACTGCGAGATGCCCGTGATGGATGGCTTCGAGGCGACGCATCGGATCCGGACGCTGATGCAAGCGGCGATTCCGATCATTGCCGTTACGGCTGACGCGATGCCGGCCGACCGGGATCGATGCTTGCGCGAAGGGATGAACGACTATATTTCGAAACCAGTGGAACTCGATCAGCTTGAGGAGGTGCTTGCCCGGTGGCTGCCTGTGGCCGGCACTGATGACAACGTCCGGATCTTCGATGCGGAGGCCCTGCTGCGGCGGTTGCGAGGAGACCGGGAGCTGGCCCGTATCACGCTGAAAGGGTTTCTGCAGGATATGCCTTCTCAGTTAAACAATTTGCGCATAAGGCTGGAGGAATCCGATGCCCGTGGTCTGCGGCTGCAGGCGCACGCGATGAAGGGAGCAGCGGCTACGGTGGCAGCGCAAGGTCTGCATGCAATCGCGCTGGAGCTGGAACGGACCGCGACCTCCGGGCAGTTGGAGCCCTGCGGCGAACTGCTACCCCGCGCGATCCAGGAATTTGAAAGATTCAGAATCACTCTGGAGCTGGCCGGATGGTTAGACCAAGTTCGAGCGCCGGTATTTGAGGAGACCAAATGATTTTCAAGCTTGACGATGAGCTGGCTAAGGAGTACCTAGCCGAGTGCCTGGATCACTTAAGCGCCATCGAGGCGGACCTTCTGGTCATCGAAAAGGGCCCGGCGGTGGGTAATGAAGTATTGGTGGATCGTGTCTTTCGGTTGCTGCATTCCATCAAAGGAGAAGCTGGTTATTTTGATTTGGTGAAAATCCGCGATCTTGCGCACCAATTGGAAGAGGTGCTGTCTCTGATCCGCTCCCGCAAAATCGCCCCCACTTCGGACGACATACGTATGCTGCTTTGCGCTACGGACCGGTTGCGCGAATTGGTTCAGAACGCAGGCCAAAGCAACCAAGCCGAGATCGGGGATATCGTCGCCGCGCTGGGCAAGTGGCGCGCGGATCTCCCAGGCTCGAAGGCAAACGGCACGCTCGCATCCAGCGAGGCTCGCCAAGGCGCGAGAATCGTGCGGATGCTACTGGTGGAAGACGATTTTGCGAGCCGGCTTTTGTTGCAAACTTTCCTTTCCCGCTACGGCGAATGTCATGTAGCGGTGAATGGGAAGGAAGCAGTGGAGGCATGCCGCAGCGCCTTGGAGCAAGGGCTGAAATATGATCTGATCTGCATGGACATCATGATGCCCGAGATGGATGGCCGCGAGGCGGTGCGGCAAGTGCGGGCGCTCGAGGAATCGCACGGCATTTTCTCCAGCTCCGGTGCGAAGATCGTAATGACCACGGCGGTGGAGGAAATCAAGGAAGTGATCCATTGCTTCCAGGAGCTGTGCGATGCGTACCTCATGAAGCCCATCGATCTGGCGCAATTGCTGAGCCTGATGAAAAGCTATCAGCTGGCCTAGACAGCCTCCAAACCGAACCGCGACCGGGAGGGAGCGTTACGAACGTACGGCCAAACCACAAATGTTGTGGGTGGCGCTTCCTTGCGGTCGCGGCTCGGGAATTCCAGTTCGAAGCGAAAAAGGCGCAGGTGCGAAATCGGCAGAGCACATGCGAAGATAGAAAAGCATTGAGGAAACCAGTCTATGTTGCATTGCTCTGGATCGCGCTAGTCCCGGCCACAGGCGCCTCAGCGGCGAAAAAGCGACTGCTCGCCATTGGAGAAGAAAAAGGCTACCGGCATGAAGCGGTCTCACACGCGCTCGCAACAATTGAACGTCTGGGCCGCGAGTCCGGATTGTGGGACACCACCATTCGCACCGACACCGAAGCCCTCACCAAAAAGAAGCTGGAATACAACGCCAAGAACTTGAACGATTTCGACGCTGTGCTTTTCTACACTGGAGGCACGCTCGAGATGGACGATCAGAAGAAAGCTGATTTCTTATCTTTCATCCACGACGATGGGAAGGGCTTCATCGGCATACACAGCGCCACCATTACGTTTACGGATTGGCCGGAGTACGGCGACATGATCGGCGGTTATTTCGATGAGCATCCCTGGGGAACTTTTGACGCGCCGGTCCTGGTGGAGGATCCCGCATTTCCGGGCATGCGGCAGTGGCCCAGTTCGTTCGTGTTTAAAGACGAGATCTATCAGATCCGAAATTTCTCGCGCGAGAAGGTTCGCGTACTGATGCGGCTGGATGCCAGCAAGCTGGATTTGGCGAACCCGCGCGTCCATCGCAAAGATCGCGATTTTGCCGTGACGTGGGCCAAGATGTACGGTAACGGCCGCGTGTATTACTCGACCCTCGGACATCCCGTCGAGAATTGGGACCGGCCGGAGATGCAGACCATGTACGTGGAAGCCATCAAATGGGCCATGGGCCTGGAGGACGCCGATGTCACTCCGCGCCCGGCGCCGTAACAGAAATATGCTGACTCGCAGAACATTCGTCGGTACGATAGCGGCTGGAATCGCAGTGGGAAATGCGCTGGCCGCCGCGCGCCTCAAAATCGGAATTGGCACGTACACCTACCACAACTACTCGCTGGATGACATGATCGCCCGGCTTACGGCTCTGAGCATCTCGGAGATAGAAATGTCGCGTGGCGAGTTCATGTTGATGAAGCCCCCCACCGATGAAATGTGCCAAAGTGCCAAGCGTAAATTCCACAATGCGGGCATTCGCTGCGTGTCGTATTACTCGGCTACCATCAAGGACGATCGCGATCTGGACTACGCGGTGCGCTTCGCCGGCTTGCTCGGATCGCGGAACGTTTCGGGCGACGCGACGGGCGATATGCTCGAAAAAATCGACCGGCGCTTCTCGCGCGAAGGCCTCACGTTCGGAATCCACAATCATTACTTCAAGCAGAAGTTTGCGTACGAGAGTCCCGAGGATGTGCTGAAAGCGCTGGCTGGCCGTTCGAAAACCATGGGCGCCACTCTGGATGTCGGCCACATCGCGTCTTGCGGATACGACACCGTGGACGCGGTTCGCAAATTGGCGCCATATCTGAAAATGGTGCATTTGAAAGATGTAGCGGCTTCGGGCGGGGAAGATAACGTTTTGCTGGGTCAAGGCATCGCCAAGATTCCGGCCGTTATGGAGGAACTGCACAAAGTGTCTTATAGCGGGTTGTGTGCAATCGAATATGAGAAGGAAGGCAACATTGACTTGGACGTAGCGCGAGAAGTGGAGTTCGCGCGTAAACTGGCATGATCACGCGATTGGCAATATTCCTGGCGGTTGCGCTTTCCGCGCTGGCGCAACTAGCGCATCCCATTTTGGCGATCGGATCGCAGGCGCCCGATTTTTCACTTCCCGGCGTTGACGGAAAGGTTCATACACTCAGCGACTACGCGGGCAGCCCGGTACTCGTGATCGTGTTCCTGTGCAATCACTGCCCGATCGCTTCTATTTACGAGCAGCGAGTGCAGAACCTGGCCGACGAATACGGTTCCAAAGGTGTAGCCGTAGTCGCCATTCAGCCGAACGATCCGGAGGCGATCCGTGTAGACGAGCTAGATTCGGCTGATACCTCCGACACCCTGGACGAAATGAAAATCCGGGTCAGTTATAAGCATCTGCGCTATCCGTACCTCTACGATGGCGAAACGCAGTCAGTGGCGCGCGCGCTTGGGCCGCAGGCCACGCCGCACGTGTTTGTGTTCGATAAGGACCGCAAGCTGCGCTATCAGGGACGCTTCGACAATAGCTACCGCGTGGAGCTCGTGAAGTCCGAAGATGCGCGCAATGCAGTGGATGCGCTGCTGGCGGGGAAACCAGTGCCTGTGGAGCAGACGGGTGTTTTTGGCTGTTCCACGAAATGGAAAGAAAAAATGGAGGCTCGCATAGCCGATCAAAAGAAGATCGAAGCGGAACCGGTGCGGCTGGAGCTGGCAAGCGCCGAGGATTTGCAAAAGCTGCGCGCCAACGCAAGCGGCAAGATGCTTCTGGTTAGCTTTTGGGCCACCTGGTGCGGGCCGTGCGTCCACGAATTCCCGGACGTGGAAACGACATATCGCATGTACCGCGTGCGGGATTTTGATCTGGTGACCGTCTCGACCAACATGCCGGACGAAAAAGCTGGAGTTCTGAAAATGCTGGAGAAGCAGCACGCGTCCAGCCGGAATCTGCTCTTTGGATCGGACGACACTTATGCGCTACAGGCCGCGTTCGATCCCAAGTGGAAGACCGGCGTGCCGTATACGGTGCTGATAGCCCCGGGCGGCAAGATCCTCTACGAACGGCAGGGCGACATCGATTTCCTGGAGTTGCGGCGGACGATTCTCGCAAACATGCCGGCGGATTATATCGGGTTCCAAAAATACTGGACGCCCTCGTCGCCCTGACGCTACTGCCGGAGCTTTCCGCGCAGCACCACAATCGACGACTTCGGAAGCTGATACAACGTATCCGCGCCAGCGGCCGTGACTGTCGATTTGGATGGGGGTCCGTCAGGATCCGCGTGACCGCTCTGCGCCCGCCGACGGGTGCCCTCGGGTGCGCCCGGATCCGGATGCCACTGGTATTCCGCGGGTCCGAACACCACGCGCGCCACTGGTCCTGTGAAGGAACGATTGCTTTTCGTGGCCGGATCGGCGAATGTCACTTTCACTGAATGGTCGTTGTCGTGATCTTTGTTCACCAACATTACAGACCATTGCCCGTCGGGACGCTCCACGGCATACGCCGTCACCAGGGTGTTTCCAACTTTGTCCTTCACGTCGCTCGCGACCTTGAACAGTTTATGGATGGCGTCGACAGGCTGCACCCATTCCTTTGAAATTACCTGCGCCGCGAGATATTGCGGCGGATAGTTCTTCACTTGGCCTTTGTCATCCATGGACAGGAAACCACCTCGGCCGCCTTCACCGATCGTGGTGATGTAGTGGAAGTAGAAAGTGCCGGAAGCACCCGCGGTCAGCATCGAGCCGACGTAATCGGCCAGCCACAATCCGCTCTTCACGGTGCCCGGACTGCCTTCGTCCAGATCATTGCCCTCGGTCATGAAAAACGGAACATTCGGCGGCAGGCCGTTGTCCTTCCATGCCTGCACCACGTGGTTGACGAAGGCGGGCTCCCAGTACAACGAATCCCAGTTGACGCAGGCTTTGTTGCCCATGCACGGATAATGCTCGAATGAAAAGAACGCGAAATCCTGCAGGTGGCCGCGTTGTTTCAGATAATCCACGAACCGTCCCAGGAACGATACCCTTCCATTCGCGTCCGCCCATGAATCGACATCGCCGGACGTTCCTTCAAAAGCTGGACCGCCCAGCGGCGCTTGCGGAACTAATTGGTGAATGGCTTTCGCGAACTGGATGTATAGCGTGGCGTAGTCTTCGGGAAGCACGCGCTGCCCATCCGCCTCCTCACCCATCTCGATCCAGGAAATCGGATATTTCCGTTTGTAGAGGTACGCGATTTCGTTGGCCGCATCTTCCGGGATTGCGTAGAGAATCGCGATGGGGATCATGGCGGGAACGGCGCGCGTGACGCCGCAGTTGAAAAAGAAATCGAATCCGATCTGGTCGCCTCGTCCGTAATCCAGATCCGAAGCGGCGTGCCACGGATCCACTGACGATGGCCAGGTGATGGTCTGCTTGCGGCTGGGAAGATGCTTGACGATATCGGTAAACTGGCCGTCAGCCGATATGGTTCCGATATAAAGTTCATTGATGGCGTATCCCACGCAATCGCGCCGGTCCTCAGAGCCGTGTGTGTCGCAGGTGTTGGACGATTCCGTCATCCAGATGCGCAGGTAGCGCACCGGGATCTTCCAGTTCATCAATTTCAATGTCGGCGTTCCACCCTGGCCATCCGTGATGGTGCCCATGGGAAAAGTCTGCCAGACGCCCTTGTTGATGCCGTCATAGAACGGCTCTTTTTCGCCAGTCCAGAATTGGATGTAGTAGCGCTTGGCGTAGGGATCGGCCCACGCGATTTTGATGGCGTTGACGTCCACCTTCGCGCCGAGGTCGATCATCACCCATTGCGGATGCAGCGCGTCGTCTTCTCCCGTGAAGGCTTTGGTCAGGTAGGGATTGCTCTTCCAGTAGGATTTCAAATCGCCATCGGTGAGGCGCGACCAGCCGTTGCCATCGCCCTCTGTGGCGCCGCGGTGAGGCAGCGGGTACGCCCAGGAGTGGCGGATCGGCTCGCCCAGGTCGGCGCTGCCGGTGAAGTAACCCTCCTGCTTGGCAGCGTTGCTCCAGGTTCCGCGATCGTTCCAATGCCACGCCTCGATCATCAACTCCGTGTTCTGCCTATAAGTCACGGTTTGCCATCCGGCGCCTAGCATCTCCTTGAGCACTGGGTTTGTAAGCAGCCGCTCGGTGTTTTTTTCGTTGGCCTCTTTGGTATCTCCACCCCGCAATCGGTCGATTGCACCGCCGAGCGCGAGCATCGGGCTGAACGAGTTCACTGCGTGGGATTCGGCCGCGTCCACTACAATGTTTTGCGCGGTGGACGCACCCGCCAGGGCAAGGAAAGCGCCTATACGAAAGCTGACTAAGTTCATAGCCGCAGTGTATCGGTTGAAGCAGAAGCGCACAAGATTGCTTCGGAATCGTAATCTCCGCGTAATCTTGGGAAGGCAAGTCGGAGACTTGCCCCACGTCTTGAGCATGAGCTGCTAACGCAAACTCCATTTTCCGCCGTTGAACTCAGCCGTCTCCTCGCTCCAGGCGCCGAATTTGGCGGCCATTTGGCCCCCATCCACGAACAATGTCGCGCCCGTGATGTAAGAAGCCAAATCAGACGCTAGAAAAACCGCGGCCTTGGCCACTTCGTCGGGCTCACCGCCACGTCCGAGCGCGATGTGCCGAAAATAGTCTTGAATGATAGCCGCATTGTCGAAAGATGGCTGCGTGAGCCGAGTGCGGATCAATCCCGGACACACGGCATTCACGCGAATGCAATGCGGACCAAGTTCATTCGCAGCGGTGTGAAGCAATCCCAGCAATCCGGCCTTGCTCGCGTTATAGGCGGTGAGACGCTGTTCGCCATCGAAGCTGTTGGTGGATGCCGTCAACACAATCGCCCCGCGTCGTAGGGTCTTCATCGCTCGAGCCGCAACTTGCACGGTATGGAAGGCACCAGTGAGATTTAGTGCGATGGTACGGTCCCAGTCCTTCGGATCAACCGAGAGGAACTCGCCCTCGATAACCATTCCGGCGTTGGCCATCACGACATCGGGTGCCGAGGGCAGGGAACCGAAGACTCGCTCGATCTGAGCGCGGTCGGAACAATCCGCGATGATGCCGTGAGCGCCAAACGCGGCGGCGATTTCGGCAGGGCGTTCTCGCTCGAGATCCAGGATATAAGTGCTGGCGCTGCTGGCCGCCAGTTGCTTCGCAATGGCCAGCCCGATACCGTTCGCGCCGCCCGTGACGACAGCGAGTTTGCCTGAAAAATCGATTTGCATTTTTTCTAGTTCTTCAGCACCGCATGCCTGCGAAGAATCTCCAATGTTTTTTCTATCGGCAGCGCTTCCACGGTGTGGCCACGCCCCGTTACAGTGGTTGCGCGAAACAACGAATTGTACACCGCTTCTTCGGTAGCTTCAATCGCTGCCAGAAAAAGCGGCGACATGGAATCATTGCTTAGCAGGTTCGTCCCGCGCGAGGTTGAAAACGCGATCGCATAGTCGCCGCTGCCGTTATTACCAGCCGCTCCGGTTCGCCCGAGTCCCAGCATGGCGCGCGCGGCCAGCCGTTTCAAGTTGCGCGCATCCACGGGCGCGTCGGTGGCAACTACCACAATCACCGATCCCTTCGCGCCTTTCAGTTGTTCCAGCAAAGAATGGCCCCCCAGCTCCCGTCCAACCGGCGCGCCGGCAATGGTAAGGATGCCGCCATAATTGGTCTGTACCAACACTCCAACCGTGTAGCCGCCGGGAAGGCTCCTGGAAGAAGTTCCAATTCCGCCCTTGAATCCGAACGCCACTGTTCCCGTGCCTGCTCCCACCGACCCCTCCTCAACGCCGCCCGTCTTCGCATTACGAATTGCGGCGAAGACTTCATCGCGGCCGACGTGCCGGGAACGGATATCGTTCAGCCAGCCGTCGTTGGTTTCGCCGACTACGGGGTTGATGGACTGCACGGTTTCGTTGCCTGGCAGAGCCAGCATATAATCCACCAGCGCGTCCGCCACGCGCCAGACGTTGAGCGTGGAGGTCAACAGAATTGGCGTCTCGATCTCGCCCAGCTCATCCACTTGCGTGGAGCCTACCAGTTTTCCGAATGCATTCCCGATGAACACGGCGCCCGCGACCTTCTCTTGAAAGAGATTGCGCGCATGCGGAAGAATAGCCGTGACTCCGGTACGAACATCGTCGCCTTGAATCAGAGTCGTGTGTCCCACTGCAACTCCCGCCACGTCGGTGATGGCGTTCAATGGACCCGTCGGCAAGACACCCACCGCGATTCCAAGGTCACGCGCCCGCGGCCTGGCTGGCTGAGCGACGACTACTTCACAGGCCAGCAGAGCGATCAGCAGTGTCCGCATGAACACTAGAACGCATACGCGGGCGGCTTGATGCCCTTCAAGCGCAGGTACACTTCCAACTGTCCGCGATGATGCGCCGTGTGGGTGAAGTAAGCCCACAGCCACTCGAAGGCCGTCATTTTGCGGTTCTCCGGTCCCACCACGGCATCCAGTTTCTCGGGTGTCATTCCCGCCACCGCCTGGTTGCAGAAATCGAATGAATCGGTGAGAAACTGCACGGCGGTGTCCTTGTCGATTTCGGCCTTTCCGCGCGCGGCTTGCATCACTTTATCCGGAATCTCCGGGCGCTTCGTTCCGCTCGCGTTAGAACAGGCGTTGAGATTCGCGCCGCCCACCTGTACCAGGACCTGGCCGAAGCTCAATTCCTCGGGAACCGGCCGAAAGCTGTAATCTTCGGCCGGCATCAGCTTAGCTACCGCGATAGTGAAATCGCTGGAGACTTTCCAATGTTTCACCAACGCATCTTTGACTGTGGTTTGCGCCAGCGCTGGCACGGCCAGCGCGATGAACGTCAGGAATTTCATTTTTGTCATGATTGACCTCGTGATCTGTCAGTGGCTAGAAGCCACGATATCACGGCACAATTAAAGGCAGAGGCTTGATCGTGAAAAACTTTCATTTGCCGCTTCCGGAACGCACGTATGCCGAACTCCGCGCCGAGGCCGAACGCGCCAACCTTCCGGCCACCACGATTGCGCGGGAAGCAATTGCGGTCTGGTTGCGAGCCAGGAAAAAGGCGCTTCAACGTCAGGCTATTGCCGCCTACGTCGCCGAAACGACTGGAACGGAACTCGACCTCGATCCTTTGTTAGAGTCGGCTGCCATTGAACAACTGATGAAGGATGACCAGTAAAAGTCATGAGATGTGGAGAGGTCTATTGGGCCGATCTTGCACCCCGCTCCTGGTCCGAGCCGTTCACCATCAGGTAACTACCCTGGATCGAGCGAAGCTCAGCAAGCGGATCGGAATGCTCTCGCCGGATCTCGCGCGTGGCGTGGAAGCTGGTCTGAAAGCCGCGTTAGACCTCGACTGAGTTAACCCGCGCTGCGTTACCATGAAGGCTAAACCCTTCGATGGCCCTCCGTTTCTATAAC
Organism: Bryobacteraceae bacterium; assembly: GCA_050011295.1. GTDB lineage: Bacteria > Acidobacteriota > Terriglobia > Bryobacterales > Bryobacteraceae > Palsa-89. The sequence continues at coordinate 4,220 of JBEKJJ010000021.1, read as the reverse complement.
ACCTTAACCCAACAAGTGGAGCCGTTCGCGCCCCTGCACGATAACACCGTCCGCATGTATACATGCGGCCCCACAGTTTACAACTTCGTGCATATTGGAAATTTCCGAACGTTTACTTTCCAGGACATCCTGCGCCGCTGGCTGCGGGCGCGCGGCTATAAGCTGGACCACGTTATGAACATCACCGACGTGGAGGACAAGATCATTCGCAACGCCGCGGCCGAGCACAAATCGCTGCCTGAATACACCGAAAAATACACGCAAGCTTTTCTCGAAGACAGCGCGGCACTGCGCCTGGAACGGCCGGAACGCATGGTGAAGGCCACTGAACATATCAAAGAAATGGTCCGCGCCATCGAAGAGCTGGATCAGCGCGGCTACACTTACCGCAGTGACGGCTCAGTGTACTACCGCATTTCTAAGTTTCCCGAGTACGGCAAGCTCTCGCACAACGATTTCAGCGGCATCCGCGCCGGTGCACGCGTGGACACTGACGAATACGACAAGGCCGATGCCCGTGATTTTGTACTGTGGAAGGCTCCTAAGAACGATGAGCCATTCTGGGAAAGCGAAATCGGTCCCGGCCGTCCCGGCTGGCACATCGAGTGCTCCGTGATGGCCATGAAATATCTGGGCGAGACACTGGATATCCATGCCGGCGGTGTCGACCTGATCTTTCCGCACCACGAAAACGAAATCGCGCAATCGGAAGCCATAACATCGAAACCGTTCTCGCGCTTCTGGCTGCATTCGGAATTCCTCAACGTGGAAGCGCAAAAGATGTCGAAATCCGCCGGCAACTTCTACACCCTGCGCGACCTGCTCGGGATGGGCTACACGCCAGAATCGGTGCGTTATTTGCTAGCATCAGTGCCTTACCGCAAGAAACTGAACTTTACTTTCGACGGCCTGAAGGCCGCCGCGACAACGATTGAGCGCCTGCGAAATTTCAAGCTCCGCCTGGAGACGGACAAATATCCGGAAGGCGATAACGATCAAATCGCGGAGCGTACCCGCGCAGCCAAGCGCCGATTTGAAGAGAGCCTGGATGATGACCTGAACACCGCCGAGGCGCTGGCCGCGCTGTTCGAATTTGTTCGCGATCTCAACACCGCCATGGATTCGGATGAATTTCCGGCCGGTAATGTGACTGCCGCGCTCGAATTTCTGGATGAGTTCGACTCTATCTTCGACGTGCTGCGCCCATCCCGAAAAGAAACCGGTATTTCGGATTCCGAAGTGGAAGGTTTGATCGCCGAACGCGCCGCTGCCAAACAAAACCGGGACTTCGCCCGATCCGACCAGGTGCGCGCTCAACTGCTGGAGGCGGGCATAATTCTCGAAGACACCAAGGAAGGAACGCGCTGGAAAAGAAAATCATGAAAATCGAAACCAAAGCCATCCATAAAGGCGACCGTAAGGCTGATCCAGCCAGGCCAGGCGCTTTCATCCCGGTCACCACGCCGATCTATACGGCCGCCAGTTACATTTACGAAAGCACCGCCCAACTCGACCGCGTGCTCGGACGGGAAGAGGATGGCTATTGCTATTCCCGCTACGACAACCCCACCAATGCGGCGCTCGAAGAGCTGATGGCGTCTCTTGAAAACGGTCACGGCGCTTTGGCCTGCTCATCTGGCATGACCGCCGTGCATGTTGCGTTGCTGGCCGGGCTCAACGACCGGCGCAAGTCCATCCTTGCAGCCAGCGCTCTCTACGGAGCTACCACCAGTCTGTTGTGCAAGGTGTTGGAGCCGCTTGGAATCCAAATAAATTTCGTGGATATTTGCAATCTCGACAAGGTCCAAGCCAAGATCAACGACAATCAACCCGGCTGCGTGCTCATGGAAACCATCTCGAACCCGATGCTTCGCGTGGGTGATATGGATCGCATTGCCGAGCTGGCGCGTGCCGCTGGAGCCGCGCTGGTGGTGGACAATACGTTCGCCACTCCGCTGCTGGTTCGCCCGCTTGAACACGGCGCCCACATGTCCGTGCATAGCGTGACTAAATTTCTGGCCGGCCATGGCGATGTCATGGGTGGCGTCATTGTTTCCGATCAGGAGCACCACATCATCACGCGCAATCTCTGCCGCACCATCGGGCCGATGCTGGGCCCGTTTGAGAGTTATCTCACTATGCGCGGCATCAAGACCTTCGCGCTGCGCATGGAGCGGCATTGTTCGAACGCGTGCCGCGTTGCATCTTGGCTCACTTCGCATCCGCGCGTCTCGAAGGTGCACTATTTGGCAGACCCGGCGCATCCGGACGCGGCCGTGATTCGCCGCCTATTGCCGGACGGCCTGTACGGCGCAATCGTCACGTTCGAGCTGAAGGATGCGGGAAAGCAAGAAATGTTCCGCTTCATGGACCGGCTGAAGCTGGTGGTGCGTGCAACATCGTTGGGAGATGTGCACAGCTTAATACTCTATCCGGTAATCGCATCGCATCGCGACGTGGCGCCCAAGCAGCGCGAGCGCATGGGCATCCACGATGGTCTGGTGCGCCTGTGCGTGGGCATTGAAGCCGTGGACGACATCATCGCCGATCTGGAGCAGGCGCTGGAGTAGCGCGATGCCACCGTTCGCGTACGGCATCGTCGCCTTGGCTTGGATCGTTTGGATGCTACCGTTCGCTTTGACGCGGCGAAAGCAGGCGCGAGCCCAGAAGGTGGATCGGCGCGCCCGCTGGGGCATCTTGCTGGTCGCAATTTCATTTGCGGTGCTGTGGCAATACCAGTTCTGGCGGACCTCGCTCCCGGCTTGGCGATTGACGCTCGCGATTTTTTTTCTCGCCGTGGCGGATGTGCTTTCCTGGACCGCGACGCGCGTGCTTGGAAAGCAGTGGCGCGTGGATGCCGGGCTCAATGCGGAACATGAGCTTGTCACTCAAGGCCCGTACCGCTTGGTTCGACATCCCATCTACACGTCGGTCCTCTGCGTACTCTGGGGCACCGGATTCATCCTGCTACCGCTTCCTCTCATCCTTCTCGCCACGTTGCCTGCGGTGATCGGGACCGAGATCCGCGTCCGGATTGAGGACGGGCTGCTGGCATCGCGGTTTGGACAGCGATTTGAAGGTTACCGGCGAAGCGTCGCTGCCTACGTCCCTTTCGTAAGGTAACCCTATAGGAAACCTGACGGCGTTTCACCGCGGTTTGCGCCTCTTAGAGTGGAGGGATTAGAAGTCCCGCTACCCGTGCAATGATGACGAAGGTGTTTATGTCTCTAAAATCCTTCCTTGGCCGGCTCTGGCCGGTTGCTCTAATCCTGTTTCCCTTATCTTCGGTGCTGTCGCTGGCACAGACCGCACCCAACTGGACCCAGCTGCGTCCGTTGACGTTTCCACCTGCGCGATGCGACGGCGGCATGGTTTACGATCCCGCGCTCGGGCAAGTGGTTTTGTTCGGTGGGCAGACTATAGTATTTGGTGGGAATAACTTTGAATTTGGAGAGCTTGGTGACACCTGGTTGTGGGACGGTGCCAACTTCACACTTCAATCCCCGAAGACGAGTCCCCCAGCGGAATACGGCCTCAATATGGGTTATGATTCTGCTCACAGCCAAGTCTTCATGGCAGCGGGATTCATTCAAACACCCCCTTTTCCTGCAGGTAACCCCAACGGTTCTTGGGTGTGGGACGGAACGAACTGGACCCAGGAATCGCCAGAGAACAATCCGACACCGCGAGCCGGCGCTGGTATGGCCTACGATGCCGCGCACGGCCAATTCGTTTTGTTTGGTGGACATAACACTACTCCTAACAGCAACGGCCTAAACACGACCACTACATTAGGGGATACGTGGACCTGGGATGGCGTGAACTGGACGCAGCAGTCTCCCAAGAGCAGCCCGACCGCCAGAGACGGGCCTGCCATGGTCTACGATGCGGCTCGCGGCCAGATCGTTTTGTTCGGCGGGAGCATTGTCAATGCCACTACGTTCACTACCACTACATTTAACGAAACTTGGGTGTGGGACGGAACTAATTGGACGCTCGAAACCCCGCAATCGAGTCCGCCCGCGCGGTCCTCCACCGGTATGGCCTATGATTCCGGCCACGGCAAAACCGTCTTGTTCGGTGGAGTGGACGTCAACCTTAACCTCCTGGGCGATACCTGGGTCTGGGACGGAACGAATTGGACCCAGGAATCTCCTCAGACCAGCCCGCCTGCGTTGTCGGATTTCAATATCACCTACGATGCCACCCACAACCAAACC
>JBEKJJ010000020.1:0-58949 GCA_050011295.1 Bryobacteraceae bacterium | reverse complement strand
GATCAAGCCACCAAGGAACGGGCGCCCGAACTGCGCGACCGGCTGGTGGCCATGGCCTTCGAGCGCGGCCTGTTGGTGCTGGGCGCGGGCCGCAACGTTCTTCGGCTCTGCCCGCCGCTGATCATCACGCGCGATCAAGCCGACTTCGCTGTGGATACACTGGAGGAATGCCTGAAGTCGATTTGACTGCGACACGTACGCTCGACGTCGGCTGCGGCATCAATAAGTATCCGGGCGCGGTCGGCATCGACCGCAATCCCCGCAGCCGCGCCGACGTTCTGTGCGATTTAGATCGCTTCCCGTACCCGCTTCGCGATAGTTCCTTCCAAGCCCTGCGTGCCGTGCACGTAATCGAGCACGTCTCTGACGTGATCCGTGCCATGGAGGAATTTCATCGCCTGGTGGTTCCCGGTGGCCGGGTTCTCATCGTCACGCCGCACTACACAGACTTCAGCTCTTTCTGCGACCCGACGCACCACTGGCATCTGAACAGTTTCTCGTTCCGCTATTTCGGACCCAACCACGGGGGCTTCGGCTACTACACATTGGCGCGTTTCCGCGAGGTCCGAGTGCACGTTCGCCTGCTGGCACTGTGGCGATATTTGGGGTTCGAATTCCTGGTGAATCAATTTCCGCGCTTCCGGAGATTTTGGGAACACTATTTGTGTTACGTGATTCGCGGCAAGGTGATGGAGTTCGAGTTTGAGGCGATCAAATAGCGACGATGTATAACGTGATGTATAATTAAGCATGGCGATGGTTCGTAAACAGATCTACATAGAGGCCCACCAGCAGCAGACGCTGAGGAAGGTAGCTCGCCAAGCCGGCAAGACCGAAGCCGAGATAATCCGAAACGCTCTGGATGAACACGTGCGGCTTCTGAAAGCCAAAGAGGACCGCATGGCGGCGTGGCGTGAGATCGAGGCCACGGTCGATCGAAGAACGAAACCTACCCAAGTCAGCACTGGGCGTACATGGAAGAGAGAAGATCTTTACGATCGCGATGAGCGTCCGCGTTCTGATTGACACTAACGTGCTCGTCTATCTCTATGACGAATCCGAACCTGGCAAGCAGCGTCAAGCCCGATTGGTTCTACGGGCCGTTGCGGAAGCGGGCGTCGGGCTGGTAAGTACGCAGGTACTATCGGAATTCTTCAGCGTGGTGACCAGGCGGCTCCGCCCACGGCTGCCGCATGAGATTGCTCTAGCTGAGCTGGAGCATCATGTACGAGTCTGGGACATCCTGTTGGTGACCCCACCCGTTGTGATCGCTGCTGCTCGCGCCGTTCGAGATCACAGCCTCAGTTTCTGGGATGCTCAGCTCTGGGCAGTCGCCCAACTAAACCAGCTGGACACGATCCTCAGTGAGGATTTTCAAGCTGGATCGCGGCTGGGTGGAGTCAGGTTCGTCAATCCGTTTGCCGCCGGCTTCGAGCAGTCAAGCTGGCTAGCGTGAACACTGGTTCCCAGCCGTCCCGGCACTCCAACTAGATGGGGTAGCAGAGATAGGTATGGAGAATGTATTTGGGGCTGGATTTGGGCGGCCGGCCCGCATGGGGAAAGAGCCAAATCGGAGGAAAAGCCAGGAGCTTGCCCGGCTCCGGCGCAACGGATATGTCCAGATTGGGAAAAACAGTCTCGCCTCCGCTTGTGGAGTTCAAATAAATGAAGGCCGTCATGAATCGTTTGGCTGCCACTTGACCCATGACGTCCACATGCAGCGGGAAGAAATCCCGGCCGTTCGGGAGATAACGCTTTATCCGTAAATGCTCGAAGCAAAAGGTCAGGGGCCAGAAGCGCGCATTCACCGCCACTTGATATCTGTTGAAGTAGGAAAGAAAGATGGGCGTGAGAATCTTGCTCTCATCGGGCCATTTCTCGGTGACGTTCAGTTGAGTAAAACTGTAACCGCGCTCGATCTGGCAAGTCTCATGCTCGGCCGAGGACTCAAAACGATCGATAAGCGTCTGGCAATGTTCCGCGGAAAGCGTGTCGGCGAATACCATGACGTGATCGGAAAGGGATGTGTTGGGCATAGGCTAAGTAGGACTTCTTGAAGGGATGGTGCACCCCGTGGCGAATATTCTCACAAGGCATGACCGCGGCCGTGAGCGAGCCGGTTTATCTGAGATTTTCCGCATTCAACCACCACTCCACTTGCGAGCATCCATTATGATGGGGCGCCTATACGAATTTGCCGACGTGCTCCGGCATCACGGCCGGAAGGGGCACCTCACGCCGCACCTTGCCACTGGGCGCCGCGGCGAGGATATTGCGCATCGCTACCTGCAGCGTGCCGGTATTATTATCGTCGCGCGGAATTTTCGAATGGCTTCTGGTCACGGTGAAGTAGATCTCATCGGGTGGGAAGGCGATGCGCTGGTCTTCGTCGAGGTGAAATCCAGGCAAACAGAGGAGTACGGCGCTCCCGACCGCGCCATTGGACGTCAAAAAGAATCCAGCCTGATCCGGGCCGCGCGCGAATATGCGAGGCAAGCTGAAGTTCCCTGGGAAAGTGTCCGGTTCGATGTAGTCAACATCGTGTTCAGCACTCCACCGTTGGTGACGCACCTTCGGAACGTTTTCGGTCCGTCCGCTGCCTAGGGCCTGGTTGAATTCTAGGCTGCGTAGGGTTGTGCTGGCAGCAGCTTCGGGCTGGGGCTTTCCAGTTCGGATAACACCGTAAGGTTGTAATTGGGGGAGTGATTCAAGAGAAGCCGGGCGGCCCGTTCGGGCTTTTCAGTTTCGAACAAGCAAGTCCGAGAACCTGCCCGCCCCTCCACACGCACCATGGATGCGCGCTGACTCACACGGTAGGCCATCCCGGCCCCATGATGGGCTTGGAGGGAATCCAGCGGCCAATCCGAATCGGCCACCATTCGAATCCCTCCCTCAGCGCTGATCAGGATGGTCATCTCCGAAGGAGTGTGGCCGGATCGAATTGCGTTTTCCGCCGCATCGAAGATCTGAACGGCGTTGTCGACGAACCTGCTCACAGAATCCTTATCGGAACTGGGGGCCGGAGTTTGAAAGTATTTTTCGCCCGCGCTGAGAGAACCAGTCAGAAAACTGGGCCTGAGGGACTTGGGAGGTCGCCGGCAGCGGTAAACTAGGCCATCGGACCAAACATGAGTACCACCAACGCAGGACTAAACGCGTATACATTCACTAAGCACGAGCGGGTCTTTCTACGGGATATCAGTAAGGACGAGCGATGGCTGCAGGATCGGATTCTGGAGAACCCGTCGATCCTCGGCCTTGGCGATGTGGTCGTACACAGTAAAGAGAAGATGCAACGCTTAGGCGGGCGGCTCGACTTCCTGCTCCTCGATACAGAAACCGAGCCGGAGACGATGTACGAAGTCGAGGTCATGTGCGGCGCCACTGATGAGAGTCACATTATCCGGACGATAGAGTACTGGGATGTTGAGAGCCGTCGTTTTCGTGATCGTGAACACCGAGCGGTCATCGTTGCCGAAGAGATTACAAATCGTTTTTTCAACGTTATCTGGCTCTTAAGCCGATCGCTGCCGATCATCGCCCTTCAACTGAACGCACTGACAGTCGACGGCAAGCTCCTTCTCCACTTCACCAAGGTCCTGGATCTTTTCGAACGACCCGACTCGGATGACGAGGAGCAATCCGCTCACGTCGATCGTGCATGGTGGGAGAAGCAGTCGCCGGAGGGTATGAAGCTATTTGAGAGTCTCTTGGCAATTCTGGAAAGAGAAGGTCTGCATTCGAGCCCGAACTATCGAAGCGACTGGATTGGCCTTGATGGCCGCACTTGCCGAAACATCATAGCCCTTAAGCCAGGGAAAAAGGAGGTGTGCAGATTGTCCTTTGGGAAACTGCGCGCCATCTCTGAGTCGGAGAATAACGCAGCTAGACTGGCATGGGAGACCGCAGGCGCTGATTTGAACGACAAGGCCAACGACAAGTTTTCGATTAAGCTTACGCGCCAGTTTGTTGAGCAGAACGCGAAGTTCATCGCCGACCAGATCAAACATGTCTTCGAATTGTGCGACCACGAATGAATCACGGTCCGTGCTCAGGCACCCACTACAATCAAAGGTATGCGTATCCTGTTGTTCAGTGGTAAGGGCGGCGTAGGTAAGACTAGTGTCGCTGCGGCTACTGGCCTGCAACTGTCGCGTCTGGGCTATTCCACGCTAGTGATGAGCGTCGATCCGGCCCACAGCTTGGCCGACGCATTCGACCTCGAAACCAGCCTTTTCCAGGAAAAGACCAGCGATCCCCTTCCCATCGACGCCCACCTCTCCATCCAGGAAGTGAACATCCAGAAGGAAATCAAGCGGCACTGGCGCGAAATCTCCACCTACGTCGTCTCGGTGCTCAGGACCACCGGTATCAGCGATGTCGAAGCCGAGGAACTGGCTATTTTGCCGGGCATGGAAGAACTGAGCGCCATGATGTACGTGAATCAGTTCCGTCGCGAGCAAAAATACGACGTTATCGTGCTGGATTGCGCTCCCACCGCTGAATCCATGCGCTTCGTCAGCATGCCTACGACGCTCGAATGGTACATGAAGCACATCTTCCCTTTCCAACGCGGATTGCTGAAGGCGGTGCGCCCGGTGGCCAACCGCATTTCGCCCGTGGAACTGCCGACTGACAACTATTTCGCTAACATCCAGTATCTGTTCGCGCGCCTGGATGGGATCGCGGAGCTACTGGAAGACCCGAAAATCACCAGCGTCCGGCTGGTAACGAATCCGGAAAAGATGGTACTGCGCGAAACACAGCGGGCTTTCGTTTATTTTTCACTGCACGGCTTGACCATCGATAATATCATCGTGAATCGCGTGCTGCCGGAGGCTGTAACGGACACCTGGTTCGATCAGTGGCGCGCTTCCCAAGCCAAAATCCTGGACGAGATCGAAGAATATTTCGCGCCCGTGCCGATGAAGCGCGTCCCGTTGTTCACGCATGAAGTGTTGGGGCGCGAACGGCTAGAGGAGCTCGCCGACGTACTCTATAAGGATAAAGACGATCCCGCAGCCGTGACACGCACCGAAGCCCCTTTCACGTTCGAGAAACGCAACGCGCATTATGAAGTGCGTGTGCGACTCCCATTCGCGGTGAAGGGCGAGGTGGGACTGTTCAAAAAGGGCGACGAGCTGGTGGTGGAGATCGGAACACTGCGGCGCCACATTGGCCTGCCGACATCCATGGCCGCACTGATGCCCACGCGCGCCACGTTACAGAATAAGATATTAATAGTGGAAATGAAGGAGGGCTGACATGGAAGAAAAACAAACGGGCCACGGCTGCTTTTTCTGCGCTGTTGCCGGACCGCAGATCGAAGCCATGCTCGATCACCTGTGGCCGGAGGAGACGCAAAAACATTTTCGCGCCGCTCGAGTTGAGGCGCTGAAAGGCATTCGATCTTTATTGGATGCCCGCATTGAGCGTCTTTCGAAGCAAGCCCCTAAGGGCACCAAAGTCACGGTGGAATAATCGCTAGCGCTGGCTCAATCCGCCATCCACGGCCAGCACCTGGCCGGTGATGAAATTGGTCGCATTCAGAAAATAGAGTACCGCCTCCGCCACTTCTTCCACGGTCCCCATGCGTCCCGCCGGAGTAGCCGCGATCATCTGTTCCACGCGAGGCTCCTCGCCCGAAGCAAGAATTACGCCGGGAGCCACTGAGTTCACCGTAATTTCGGGCGCCAGTGCCTTGGCCAAGACTCGCGTCAGCATGATCGCGCCGGCCTTCGAAGAACAATAGTGCGCGTAATCCGCCCAGGCCAATATGCCGCCGAGCGAACTGATGTTCACGATCCTGCCGGCCCCTGACTTCTTCATCAGTAACGCGCCCTGCTGGCAGCAGAAAAAAGTCGCTTTCAAATTTACACTGTGGATAAAATCCCAGTCGGCCTCGGTGATCTCCACTGGATCGCGGCGCCGGAATCGTGCGGCATTGTTGACCAACCCGTAGAGTGAACCCAGCCGCTCTTCCACCTCTCCGAACATACGCCGGATTTCATCCACGCTTTCGAGATCGGCCTGGAACAATGGCGCGTCGCCGCACTCCTGGGCGGTAGCTCGTGCTTCCTTTTCCGAGGTGCTGTAGTGGATCGCCACCCGGTAGCCTTCGCGAAACAGCCGCAAGGCGATTCCGCGGCCAATGCGCTTGGCGGCACCGGTGATAAGTACGGTTCTCTCCATGATTTATTTTGGCCGCGAATAAACGCAAATGAACGCGATTCAGATTGCTTTCTTATTTGCGTTCATTCGCGTTCATTCGCGGCCAATCCTCGCCCCTCGCTATACTACCGGATCTCCATGCACTTCCACTTCCCTGGGCTCCACGCCCTCGGCCGGCGGCTGCGGCAGACGTCCGGTCCAGTTGGCCCACAACCAGAAAATTGCCGTGCTCGAGCTCAACAATCCAGACGCCGCTCCAATCATGCGCGGACTCCACTTTTGGGAGGCAAGCCCGGCGCCCAACATTGAAAGCATCATCATCGACCATGACATGGTCTCGATGGTGGCGAACACCCGGCCGCGAAACTCATCGGGAACCCGACGCAGCAACTGCGAGGTATTCAGCACTGAACTTACGGCGATGGCCGCTCGCGACAGACCTAAGAATACCGTGGCCAGCGCGAAGCTGGGCATCTGGCTGAAGACGACATACGCTCCGCCATGGATCACGTAACAGATCCCGATGGCGCGCTTGTATCCTTCAAACGAGATGTGTTTGCCGATCCGATGCGCAAATGCTCCGCCCACCAGCAAGCCCACACCGGCCGACGCCCACAGGTAGCCGATGCCCGCCGGGCCGCGGTGAAACACCAGCTCGCCAAACAGGCTGAACAGAATCTGCGCAGCGCCTCCGCCCGAAGCCCATCCCACAGCCAGCAACGCGATTCCGAGAATCAGAGGCGAAGAGCGCATGTAGCGCAGCCCCTCAGTATATTCGTGCCAGGGACGCACTACTTCGTTCTCAGTCAGTTCGGTGCCTTTGGCTCGAAAGCTGCCGCCTTCCACCTTCAATCTCGAAATACACGCGGCTGAAAAAAGAAACGACAGGGCGTTGAACGCAAACGCCCACTCGTAACCGAACTGCGTAACGCTGGCGCCGCCGAGGAACGCCCCGACCGTGAGCGTGGTCCAACCGGTGGTCTGCGTAAGTGAATTCGCAGTGTGCAGCTCTTCCTTGCTCGCAATTGTGGGAAGAATGGCGGACCTGCCGCTCGTGAAAAACGGCGAGGCGAACATCAACAATGCGCTCAGCACGTAGAGTGACCACGAGCTATGCGCCGAAATCGCCAGTATGAAACCAAGCGCCACCACCGCGCGGATCAAATCGCTCACGATCATGATTCGCTTGCGATCCAGGCGGTCCAGCACTACGCCGGCCAGCGGACCCGCCATCACCGCAGGAATCGCACGCGCCAGCATTACGCCGGTAACGACCATGCCGGAATGCGTGGTGGCCAGCGCCAGGCTGAACACGGCGATGTTATTAAAATGGTCGCCGATCTCCGAGACCACCTGTCCGCTCCAGGTGTAGCGATAGTTCCGGTTATTCTTGAGCAGACGTAGAAAGTCGGACATCAGCGTAGCGCAAGCCTCCGGCTTGCTAGGGAATGCTCTCCTGGCGCACCGTGATGGAGTCTAGAAAATCGCGATCCAGCTCGTACCCGAAACCAGGCGCATCGCGGACGGCGATTGTTCCGCGCGCCGACACCTCAACCGGCGGCTGGATGATATCGCGAGCCCAGTAGCGTTTGCTCGCCGACACGTCTCCGGGGAGTACAAAGTTCGGAAGCGTCGCCAGCGCGATGTTGTGCGCCCGTCCGATGCCCGCTTCCAGCATCCCGCCGCACCACACCGGAATTCCGGCTGCTTGCGCAACGTCGTGAACGCGCTTGGCCTCCGCGAAACCACCCACGCGGCCAAGCTTGATATTGATAATCCGGCCGGCGTTCATCGCGATGGCCTGCGCGGCCTGATGCGCGGACCGGATGCACTCATCCAGGCAAATGGGCGTTTGAAGCTGAGCCTGCAATTTTGCGTGATCGATAATCTCATCGTGGGCCAGCGGCTGCTCGATCATCATCAATCCGAATTCGTCCAGGCACTTGAGCCGCGCGGCGTCGGCGAGCGTGTAAGCGGAGTTGGCGTCCGCCATCAGCAGGATCTTCGGGAATCGCGCGCGCACTTCACGAATCACATCTACATCCCAGCCCGGCTTGATCTTCATCTTGATGCGCTGGTAGCCGGCAGCGAGTTCCGTCTCGATTTTCTGAAGCAGCTCCGGGACTGAATTCTGTATACCAATCGAAACGCCGCAAGGAATCTCACGCCGCGCGCCGCCGCCGATGTGCTGATAAAGAGGCTTACCTGCTAGGCGCGCTTCCAGATCCCAAACCGCCGCTTCGAGAGCGCCTCGCGCCATGTTGTGACCGCGAATATGCGCTGTCCGTGCGTCTACCGCGGCCGCATTCTCAAAATTGTAATTCAGCACGCGCGGGGCCACGTAATCGCGCAGGATCAGCCACGCGGAATCGGTCCACTCCTCGTTATAAAACGGGTTTTCGCCGGCCGTGCATTCGCCCCATCCGGAAAAACCAGATGCCACGGCTTCCACCAGGACCATGTGACGTTCCGTGGTGCGGCCGAAGCTGGTCTCAAAGAAATGCACCAGCGGCATCCGGATCTGCCGTAATGTGATTCGTTCTAACTGGATTCCCATTTTCCTATTAGATATGTCCCCGCTTCCTTGGACCTCTCGAAACCGATCACAGCCAATCCCGCATCGAACGCGCGCTGAAAATGAGCGCTGGCTTGTTGTTGAATTTCGCGCGCTCGCTTGGGATCATTCGATCGTATGGCCGCAATCTCTGCTGGAATGGCGATCCGCACTTCAATCGGGTTTCGTTCGAACGGCTGCCCGGCGATGATGGCTTTGACGCGCGGGCTCCCGATCCACCACTCCGCGATGCAGCGATCGGTCGGCAGGCCACCATGTAGGTGGCTAGTGGTGGTTCCGTATTGATTGAACACGTAGCGGCGAACGATGGCGCCCAGTCGCTCGGTGTTGAAAAATGCGTTTTTGATTTCGAGCGGATCGAAGGTCCACTCAATGAGATCGATGCCGCGCGAGAGCGCCTCCTCACGCTGGGCCAATTTGAGGCGCCTTCCAACTCCGGCGTCGCGGTAATCCGGAAGCACTCCCAGCATGTGGCTGTGCAGATAACTTTTGCCGCCTGCTTTCAAACCACCTAACTTTAAACCAGGAATCGCCAGGCAAAATCCCACCATGCGTTGACCATCGTAGGCTCCGAACACTTGGCCGCCCACTTTGCTCGCGACAACGAATAGCCGCAGCGGCAGCAGCTCGATCTCTTCGAAGCCCCAAATCTGCTGCTGCAACCTGACCGCATCCTGGAATTCCGGATGCGCTGTCAGCGTCCGGATCTCAATCATCTCGGGCCTTGGCCTCCTGCCAGAGCGCTTCCATTTCCGCGATCGTGGCGCCCGGCAGCTTCGCTTTACTTTCCACATGCGCGAATCGTTTGCGGAATTTCGCGTTGCTACGCCGCAATGCCTGCTCGGGATCCACTTTCAGAAAGCGCGCCAGGTTCACGAGGACGAAGATCAAGTCGCCGACTTCGTTCTCGAGCTCCGCCTGCGATCCACCGGCGCGGGCGCCTTCCAGCTCTTCCAGCTCCTCATCCAACTTTTCGAGCACTTGATCGGGATTCTCCCAATCGAACCCAACCGACGCGGCCTTCGATGATATCTGTTGCGCCTCCACCAGCGCCGGCAGACTGCGCGGAACCGATTCAAGTATTCCGCGCGGTGCCTCGCCCCGCTCCTTCTTCTCGTCGACCTTGATCTCGTCCCAGCGGCGCTTCACGTCGTCCGCAGTCTTGGCATCGCCTTCGCCAAACACGTGCGGATGACGGCGGATCAGCTTTTCGGCGATAGCGTCGAGGGAATCATCGATCCGGAATTTGTTCTCTTCCGATGCCATTTGCGCGAAGAAAACCGGCTGCAACATCAGATCGCCCAGCTCTTCAGCGAGCCCGCGCCAATCGCGCCGGTCGATGGCGTCCAGTACTTCGTAGGTCTCTTCCAGAAGATAGGGTTTGATGGTATCAAAGCTCTGTTCGCGATCCCAGGGGCATCCGCCGGGAGCGCGCAGACGCGCCATAATCCCAACAAGCCGTTCGAATCTTTCGCCTGTAGTTTTTGGATCTGCAGTCATTCCGTGGGCGGTGGAATCCCCATTGTGGCACAGCCGTGGCGGAAACCGCGCGTTTTAGCCCACGTGGTTGCGCTATCAAACCCTACACCCATTGAATCTTACAGATAATAAACATCTTATCCGTGGATTCCCGCGTGCACCACCGCGCGGTGGAGAGGAGCGGAAATCATGACTAATTTAAGAACTTGGATGTGGATTGCGCTATTTGCCGTAGTTGCCGGCTGTATGCAGAGCGCTATTCTTGCGGCCGACGGCGGGCCAGCGTTGGTGACGCTCGATCGCTTGCAAGCCGCCTATCGCGCGGAGAACATTGCTCAGGAACGGTACTTGGCTTTCGCCGCCAAGGCGGACGAAGAAGGCTACAAGCAGGCGGCTAGCCTGTTCCGCGCTGTGGCTCGCGCGGAGCAAATTCTGTACACCTACCACTTCGACGCGATCAAGGAATTGGGCGGCGTCCCGGCCGAGGTTGAGTCCCAGCCACCAACGGTCGGTTCCACCAAGGAAAATCTGGAGAAATCGTCCAATAAAGCCGAAGCGGAACAATTTGACTCGGACTATACAACTTACGTCAAGGCTGCTCGCGCCGAAGGCAATCGGACTGCGGCTAAGGTTCTGGAATATGCCCGAATCGTAGAAGCGCAAAACGTCCGCCTGTTTGCGGTGGCAGCGAAGAGCCTGGACCAAATGCGCGGTGGTCCCAAGGGATATTATATTTGCGGTGTCTCCGGCGTTGTGAGTCCAACTCTGGATGCCGCAAACTGCTCGGGACCCGATTGGGAAAGAGTGAGGTAGCGGGTTTAGCCAACTCCCTCCAGCCACGGCTTCGCTCCGTGGCGGAGGGAGCACTATATGCGCAGTGCGTCCACCAGTTAAGATAGTGGATGCAATGAGCGACCAGGGTTACCCCTTCTTTCCAGCCACTCTCGAGTTCCTGATCCTTTCGCTGAAGACGCAGACTGAAATGCAGCTCGGTCTGCTGTATACCGGCGAAGAAAAGGACCGCCCCGAGCCCGAGCTGCGCATCGCGCGCCACAGTATCGACCTGCTGGCCATGCTGCAGGAGAAAACGCGCGGCAACTGCACGTTAGAAGAGCAGCGCCTGCTCGACAACGCCGTTACTGAATTGCGTTTCCGTTTTGTCCAGGCTACCGAGCAGCAGGAAAAAAATGCCGCCGCCAAAGCCGAAGCGCCGGAGGAAAAGTCGGAAGGGCAGGCCGGCTCGTAGATGGCCTTGGAGCCGATTCGGATCACGGTGCTCGGCTCGGGCACCAGCGTGGGAGTGCCTACCATCGGCTGCCATTGCGCAGTATGCACCTCAAGCGACCCGCGCGATAACCGGCTACGGCCTTCCATCCTCATAAATTACGGCGGCCACGGCGTCCTGATCGATACCACACCCGACCTGCGCCAGCAGGCCCTGCGCGCGAAAATCGAAAGAGTGGATGCCATTCTCTTCACGCATTCTCACGCGGACCATATCATGGGCCTGGACGACGTACGCCCTTTCAATTTCCGGCAGGGCGGTGAGATTCCCGTCTATGGATCAGCTGAAACCATCGCAAATATCCGGCACTGTTTTCGCTATATATTCGACGCCCGCTTTGCCGAATCCGCCGTGCCGCGCCTGATCACGAACGCGTTTGACGGCGGCCCAATCAACTTGTTCGGGCTCGATTTCACACCCATACGCTTGTGTCACGGCAAAGGCACGGTATACGGATTTCGTTTTGGAAACGCAGCATACCTTACCGATCACAGCGACATCCCGCCGGAATCGATAGAGCTGTTGAGCGGCCTGGATGTGTTATTCCTGGACGCTCTCCGGCACCGCCCGCATCCCACGCACTCCACGGTGGAGCATTCGCTTCAGACCGTGGAGAAACTCGCGCCACGCCGGACGTTCTTCACGCACATCTGTCACGATCTTCCACACGCGGTCACTGAAGACGCTCTGCCGGCGCACGTTCGCCTGGCTTACGACGGCCTGGAGATTCAGGTGGGAGAAACCGCGTGAGGATTTTTCGAAGCTTGCCGGAACTGGCGGATGATTTCGGCCCCTGCGCGATCACCATCGGCAATTTCGATGGTGTGCACATAGGTCATCAACAGATCATGCGGCGAGTGGCCGCAATCGCTCATGAGCACGGCTGGCAGGCCGCAGCGCTGACCTTCGACCCGCATCCTACCAAGCTGGTTGCTCCCGCGCGCGCGCCTCGCTTGCTCACCACGCCCGAGCAACGCGCCAGTCTGCTGCTCGATCAGGGCATCGACAAAGTCTTGATCCTGCCCTTCACGGCGGAAATCGCGAAGCTAACTCCCGAAGAATTCGTCCGCGATATTCTCAGCGGGAAGCTCAAAGCGCGCACGGTTTTGGTAGGAGATAATTTCCGCTTTGGAAACCGCGCCGCCGGCGACGCCCGCACGCTTCAGGAACTGGGAGACAAGTACGGATTCTCCACCGAAATCATGCATGCCATTTCATGCCGCGGGTGTGTAATATCATCGAGCGAGATCCGGCAAGCCATCGAGGCCGGCAAGGTTACATTAGCCTGCCGCATGCTCGGCCGTCCCTACGCGCTCGAAGGAAGAGTGGTTTCAGGCGCCGGTATAGGAGCGAAGCAAACTGTTCCCACGCTCAATCTGGAAACAACTGCAGAAGTGCTGCCGAAAACCGGCGTCTACATCACCCGCACGCATGAGCTTGGCAGCTCACGCGAATGGCCGTCCATCACAAATGTGGGCTACCGGCCCACTTTCAACGGACATGGGCTGACCATCGAAACATTCTTGCTATCCCCGCTGGCCGGTGAGCCGCCGCAAGGAATTTCTGTGGAATTCCTGCGTTGGGTTCGCGAAGAGCGAAAATTCCCAAGCCCGGAAGCGCTGAAAGCGCAAATCCTCCAGGATGTAGCCCGCACCAGTTCGTATTTTCGCCGTAGGGCAAGCCTCCGGCTTGCCAAGCCCAGCAACGCGCGATAAGAGTTCCTGCCTAAGCCGGCCTGCGGAGCGCGACGCTAGGATCCAAGCGCGCAGCACGGATTGCCGGCAACGTTGTTGCAACCGCGGCGATGATCATAACCAGAACGACACCGATTCCGTACGCCCACTTGTCCGTATAAGAAACCCCGTATAGAAGAGATCGCAGAAACTGTCCGATTAGCGCCGAGGTAGCGAGGCCCGCCACGACGCCCGCCAACACAAAACATAGTGTCTTCATGAATATTACTTTGACGACATCCGCCGGCTTCGCGCCCAGAGCTACGCGAATGCCAATCTCGCGGCTTCGACGTCCGACTGCATAGGAGAGCATCCCGTATAGGCTGACCCCCGTGAGCAACGCGCTTAACACTGAGAAAACTGAGCCAAGTCGAGCCAGCATGTGTTCCGTCCACAGCGATGCTTCAATATCCTCACCGAGCGTGCGCACCTCACGGAGCGCAGAGTTTTGCCTCATGCCACGGAGCAATCCTTGGACAGCCGGGATTACCACGGCAGGTTTTCCACTGCTCCTGACTTCCAGTTGGAAGAAGGAATTCGGAAGCATGTCAGATGATTGGCAGATGCATTCGAATATCTCGGGGAAGGATGCCTCGCGAAGGGATCGGTATTTCGCATCGGCGACCACGCCCACGAGGTCGTATTTTGGCTTGATAAACTGCTCGCCTTCCGAATTACCGAAAGTCTGCCCAATCGGATTGATGCCGGGGAAGAATCGGTCAACGAAGCTTTGGTTGACAACACTCGGCACTGGCTTCAGAGCCTGTGTGTCGCGGTCTTCATAAGTCCGGCCGGCGAGAAGGCGCATTCCCATTGTTTCGAAGTAACCGGGAGAAACCATGTTGATATCGGTATTCAATGCATCTGATGTGGAAGGCCGTGAACCTACGCGCCCCATGGTGGCCCTGATTCCGCCGCCGCGCATCAATGCCCGCGCGGCAATCGCTGCTGAGGAGACGCCTGGCAGATGCCGCGTCTCCTCAGCCAAATGAAGCGCGAATGAGCGAGTCTGCTCAGGCGTGTATTTCTGGAGCGTTGTGTCCAGCGTGAATGTCACGACGTGATCGCGGTCAAAACCAGCATTCGCATGATCCAGGCTGTATAGCGTTTCGACCATTAGGCCCAAGTTAGCGAGAACCAGCGTGCAAATTGCAACCTGGACCCCAACCAACAGCATGCGAAGAAGCATCCGCCTGGGGGTGCCATCGCCGGACTTGAGCGCCACCATAAGATCGGTACGAGAAGCATGCCATGCGGGACTTGCGCCCGTGAGGATTGCGGCACAGGCACATATCAGAAGTGTGAAACCAAAGACCCGCAAATTGAGCGCGACATGCAGGCTTACGGGAAGTTGTTCTGTCAGAAGATTGCGGATAGGAGGTAGTAACCGTTCGAGCAGCGGCAGACATATCCACGTGATGAGCAGTCCGCCTAGCCCACCGATCACAGTCAAGAGCGCGCTCTCAACTAGCCATTGCAGAACAAGACGAGCGGGTGTGGCGCCGAGCGCGAGACGAACGGCGATTTCTCGTTCACGCGCAGTTACCCGAGCGAGTAATAGTCCAGCCACGCTCGCGCACGCCAGCATTAGAAACAGTGCGACGGCACCCATGAGCGTCAATAAACCGGTCCCAAACCGCTCGCGCAAGTGGGAGACGCCTCGTTCGATGCTTTCAACGCGTACATGCCGCTGCCGAATCCAGCGCCGATCGTCTTCAGTCACGGGACGAGCCGCGGAAATGAATTCTTCCCAAGCAGCCCCGATCGACGCGGACGTCTCTGGTTGCGCCTGCGCGATCGTCAATCCGGGCCGGAGGCGTCCTGCAATCTCCCACAAGCAACACCGCCGCGGATCCTTCAGTGCCGGTCCCTCTTCCGTTGCTTTGCTTAAAAACTTTCCAGCGATGAATGGGACTCGCAAGTCGGGGCCACTATCGATTGAAATTCCGCTGAATCCGTTTCCTGTGACGCCAACAACGGTAAAAGGTTGATCATCCAGGCGCACCACACGGCCAAGAACATGGGGATCGCGGCCGAATCGTTTACTCCAGAAGTCGTAGCTGAGAACCGCCGGCATTTCAGTTTGTGTGCCCCACTCGTCTTGCCTGGTTAACAGCCGGCCCAGCGCCGGAGGAGTGTCGAGAATGGAAAAATAGTCGCCGGTGACGATTTCGGCTCGGACCCGCTCCGAGAATGAGCCCTGCTTAAAGGAGACATCGAGATCCGACTGAGCGAAGGAAGCCGCGAAACTTCTCGATCGTGAACGCCACGCATCGTAGACACCAAAGGGATTTTCGTCACTGATAGGTGGCCGATTATGTTGGATGGATACGAGGCGAGCGATTTCGCCTGAACGGGAGACTGGGAGACGGCGAACCAGAATTGCGTCCACCGCGCTGAATACCAGCGTTGTCCCGCCGAGTGCGACCGAGAGAATCAGGACTGTTACAATCGCGAAGCCCGGGCTCCTGCGCAACGCGCGGCCAACAAAAACGATGTCGTCGAATCGCCCCCTGAACATGACGGCCTAAGACCCTCAGTTCGTCGACCTCGGCGAGCCTTCCTGAAACAAGAGAGGTGCGAACACCGAGAGGTTTCGCCGCCAGACCATCCACGCGTGAGCGCCCGGTGTTTCAATCTCGGTAACCCGAATGTCTTTCGACTTCAGCCATTCGCGGAACTTGCGATTGGCGGCGATCAGGCGATCGTCCGTACCGCAGGCGATCCACAGCAGGTGCAGCTCTGAATTCGCTTTGGAATCGAGCGCCGGGAAAGTGGCAGCCAGATCGTCGGATAGGCCGCCGGCGCTGAATGCGCCGACCCAGCCGAAACGGTCCAGCGCATTGAGGCCAACATACAGCGATTCGGCGCCGCCCATCGAAAGGCCGGCGATGGCGCGCGCACCGCGGTCCTTCGTCGCGCGGTATTCCTTCTCCACTTGTGGAATCACTTCTGTGAAGAGAGCGTCACGGAAGCGATTCATGTTGCGTTCGCGCAAGCCGGGAGTACGCATTCCAGTACGCGAGACAATCTCCGGCGCCCCATAACCAAGCGTCATCACGATGAGCATCGGCTTCGCTTTCCCTTGCGCGATCAGATTGTCCAGGATCACATTGGCCCGGCCAACCGCCGTCCAGCCACTCGCGTCGTCACTGAAGCCGTGCAGCAGATACAACACCGGGTACATCTTCTTCGCGCTCGGATCGTAGCCGGGCGGCGTGTAGACGAAATAATCGCGATCGTCGCCCACTACAGCCGAATGGTAGAAGTGATGATGCACTTCGCCGTGCGGTACGTCGTTGGTCTCCCACGTCAGCGAATTTGGCCCCGGAACATGCACTTCACTTTCGTTGTTCAAAAGATTTGGCTTCATCAGCGAATTCGCAGGATCCACCAGGCCAACGCCATCCGCGACGAACGCATAGCCATAGAAATCGGGCTCGAGCGGGTCGGTAGTAACGCTCCAGACGCCCTGTTCATCCTTCTGCATCGGAAGCTTCGCTGCGCCTTCGCGCGTAAGAAACACTTCCTTCGCATTCGGATCGCGAAAGCGGAAAGTAACGGTTTTGTCAGCGTGGACCTCTGGCGAGACGATCGGCGGAGGCGGCTGCGCTAGGGCGGCAAGAGCGGTTAGCGTGAACACAAACAAAGTGCGCTTCATGACTGCCTATCTTACCGCTCCGGATGTGAGCGCGGGAAGCTGTCAAGGTAGTATGATTCCCGTAAAGGAGCGCTTATGGAATTCCGAGCTTCCTCGATTCTGCGTCTTGCGGGTATTGCTTCGGCTCAAGTGAGTTTTCCGCCCGCAGGGAATGCTCTGGCCACGCTCGCTCATCAACCCGAAACGCGTGTAACTTGGTCCAAGGAAGTGGGCCGCCTCGAAAGCGGGGAGTCCCATGCCATTTTTACCGTTGTGAGGCTGGAAAATTCCAATCCGGCGGGCGCGGGGGGTTCGCATCGAATTGTCGTGGACAAATGGTCAGATCACTATGTATCTGGACGAGATCAAGATTCGGCCAGAAAAGAAGATCTTCGATCAGCTTGCCGTCGACGCCGAGCGAATCCCAGGCGGCCCCCTCGGGTCCTGTGAGCTAGGAAGAAATCCGGCTGTTTATCCGCTAATAGCAGACGTGAATTACTCGGCCCCGGACCCGGCGCTAGTAATTTGGACTGCACAAGATCACATCACGTTCCCCGGGACTCACGTCCTCCGATCTGTCGAAAGTCCTCGGCAAGGCGATTGACCAGTTGAGATTCCAACGACTGTTGCTCTTGATCTAAAACCACATGGTCAGATGACCACATGACTGTTATGATGGTTGCAGGTCATGAAAACGCGCGTCGTGAGTGCCACCGAGTTCAAAGCCAAGTGCCTCGCACTTCTCGATGAGATCGAGCAAAGGGCCGAGCCAATTACGATAACCAGGCGAGGCGTTCCGGTGGCAGTCTTGGGCCCCCTAAAAAAGACCGCGTGGAAGTCCTCAAAGAACAGTTTGGCGAAGAGGGGACGCATCGTGGGTGACATCGTGAATACCGATATGTCGGATTTGTGGGAAGTCCTGCGCGAGGAATAGGAGGGAGACTTGCTGCCCCGTTTCCTGGTCGACACTCACGTGGCAGTTCGATGGCTAATGGAGGCGAGCAGACTCTCGCGAGAGCAGCTGCGATTGATGGAGCAGGCGGTACGCCGCACGGAGCCAGTAGGATTGAGCGCGATGAGCCTTCTCGAAATCGCAATGCTGACGAGTCAAGGAAAGCTCAGGCCACGCGCGGACGAATTCTTCGAAGAGCTCCAGGCGAATCCGCTGTTCCGTATATTTCCGCTGAGTTATGAGATCGCCTCGGAAGTTGCCTCACTGGGTGCCGGGCTCCGGGACCCCGCCGATCGAGCGATCGTCGCCACTGCGCGCGTTCACCGGCTTCGTCTGATGACGTCAGATCAGCGCATTATCGAATCAAAGTTTGTGCAGGTAGTGGCGTAGATCCTCAAGGCGTCGACACCAGAGGCAGCTCAATAAAGCTCGCCTGACCCGGCGCGTGATAAATCCGCTGAGTCGCCTTTTTGTAATCCCCTGGCTTAGCCAGAAAAATATTTTGCACGAACGTCTGCGGATTCCGATCGTAAAGAGGAAACCAGCTGGATTGAACCTGCACCATCATCCGATGTCCTGCGAGAAAAACGTGATTCGCAGTGGGTAGCGTGACGCGATAAAGCAGCGGCTGGCCGGCCGCGATGGGTTTGGGCGTTTCCAAGCTCTCGCGGTATCGTCCTCGAAAAATATCCGCCGAAATCATGAGCTGATATCCGCCCATGGCGGGCTGGCTGGCCACTTCATCAGGATAGACGTCGATCAGTTTGATCACCCAATCGGAATCCGTGCCACTGGTGGACGCGATCAAGTTTGCGATGGGCTGGCCGCTGATCTTTACCGGCGCGGTCAAAACGTCGGATACGAATGTCACTACATCCGTACGACCGGATTCTTCGCGCTGATCGTCCACCAGCCACCGGCTC
The DNA here is from genome assembly GCA_050011295.1 of Bryobacteraceae bacterium. Lineage (GTDB taxonomy): Bacteria > Acidobacteriota > Terriglobia > Bryobacterales > Bryobacteraceae > Palsa-89. Next base: position 40,191 of record JBEKJJ010000020.1, on the reverse strand, counting down.
CAGGAGCTTCGATCAATGGGCCGCGCCCGATAAGGCACCGGCTTAGCGGGGTCCGAGACATATTCATCGAATGCTTCGTTCCCGGATTTCGGAGCGTCAAAGCTCAGCTTTTGACCCGCTGCCAGATAGAGTGGCGTCGCTTGGGAGATGCAACCCGTTGCGCAGCCGACCGGCCACGCGGGCAGGCGCCGCCATACATTTGTTCCGGTCTCAAACGCGGACACCGGCGGTATTTCCGCTTGCGGCGCGGCATCTTTGAGATACCGATCCAGAAACGGGCGCAGAATCTCGCGTCGAAAATGAAGCGCCGTATCGCTCGGGAATTTCAGAGCGCCCAGCGAACTGCCATCTCCGATTTCCTGACCGTGAAACCAAGGGCCCAGGACCAGAAAAACCTTGTCATTATGGTCGTCTTTCGGCTTGATCGCTTTGTAGACAGCGACGGCGCCGTAAATGTCCTCTTGGTCCCAAAGGCTCGCGACCAGCATCACCGGAATTTTCAACGGCTGCGACGCCAGCACCCGATCCATCGCCTGATCGCGCCAGAAAGCGTCGTAGCCGGGATGCTCCAATAGCTTCACCCAGAAGCCAACTTGTTCCAGCCCGCGGCGGCGTCCGAGTTCGCCCGCGGATCCGGCTTCGAGAAACACATCGTAATCGTCGTAGTGGCTGTTCCACCACTTCTCTTCCGAGGTGCGCGTCGCTTCCTGTTCGTAGATGTAGGACATCATGGTTTCCCGAAATGCGCCGTTATGGAACCAGTCATCACCCATCCAACCATCCACCATCGGGTTCATCGGCACCGAAACTTTGAGAGCCGGATGCGGATTGACGAGAGCCATCAGCGGAAGAAAACCGTCGTAGGAGATGCCGAGGATACCGACCTTGCCATTACTTTCCGGGACGTTTTTCACCAGCCAATCGATGGTGTCATACGTATCGGTGGAGTGGTCCACCGGCGTCGGGTTGTGCGGCCCGTGCAGCGGCCGGTTCATGATGTAGTCGCCTTCGGAGCCGTGCTTGCCGCGGACATCCTGCACCACGCGGATATAGCCGCCTTCGATAATCACGTCCGTGGCGTTGTCATAGCCTTGCAGCATCGGGCCCAGGTGAGAGCTCTGCGCATGGCTGGTGAGCGCGGTTGCATTGTAGGGAGTGCGCGTCAGCAGGATCGGCGCGCCTTTTGCACCTTTCGGCAAAAGGATCACGGTATGTAGCTTCTCGCCGTCGCGCATCGGGATCATCACGTCGCGCTTGGTGTAGTCGAAACTATCGGTGACCGGCTTGAAGTCGGCGGGGGTCTCGCTCGGATAGGCGGGATATTTCGGAGCAGGCGGGCTGGTCTGGGCCGAAGCCTGCGTCAGCAGTACGGCGAGGATCAAGGCGGCGTTGCGCATCCATAAATTGTATACGACGGATACTAAGGTCTCCCCAGCTTTAATACCTATGTTCGCGGCTCGCGCTGCAACCGATGGAGTTTTTGAAGAGGTGCGTATGAATCTTGCCACGAAAGTCCTGTGCGGAGCCGTCCTTTCCGCAGCCGTCATGCTCGCGCAGATCCCGGTCTACAACTCGTATGAGGACTATTGTCGCGATAATCCACACGCGCCTACATGCAAAGATGGCAAGCCCATCAGCATGGACGAATCCATGAAGGCGGTAATGGCGAATTCTTGGTGCGGGAAGAACCCGGACGACGCGATGTGCCGCGATAAGAATTCCACCAAACCTAAGGCCAAAGTTCCAACCGCGAGAGCGACAACGTCGGCGCCTCAGACCGTTGTTGCACCCAGCCCCGGGCCAACGCAAGAGATGTTGCCGCGTGCGCGGCGCACCAAGGGCAGCCCATCCGACATCCGGCTTGGAGAGTGGGATTGGAGATTGGTGGAACCGAACGCGGATCTGCTGATTGGTCTCAACATGGCCAGCATGGTGGAGTCTGAATTGGCGCGCACGCTCATCCGCCAATGGACTGGAAAGCTGGGCGCCACCCCCGAGGAGCAGGATAAACTGCTCGCGAAGCTAGGGGATCTTACGCAGGCGGTGATTTCGGTTCACGGCAAAGAAATTCTCGCCGTCATGATGGGACGCCTGGATGATTTCCCGGAAGGAGCTCAGGTTGGCGGTCTGCAGTCGATGCGCGTGTCGGTCGACACCATCGCGATGGGCTCTCCCTTTGCGCTGAAGTTCGTCCGGCATCGTCTCAGTTTTCCACTTTCGGCAACGACGCCGCTCAAAGAGGCCCGGCAGCTTTCCGGGATGTATCACTTTTGGGCTTGGGGCAAACCCTCGGCCTTGGCCGCGTTGGGCCGGGGGATGAGAAGCAACACGCCGATAACAGCCATCAAGTTCGGCGTGAATCTGAACAACCAGTTCCGCATGGATCTCACTATGGATACACCCAGTGCGGAGATCGCTGAAAAGATGCTGGGGCCCATGCTGAAGAATGCGCCTCGCGAGATGCAGGCGGCCGTGGAGGGAACGTCCGTGCACTGCGCTCTGGTCCTTAGCCGCGATGTGGCGCTCGCGCGTTTCGGCGGCTTCATGACGGATGACATGGGCAAGCAGTTTGCCACGCTACTGACAGCCGCGCGGCAAATGGCAGCGCAGCAGCCTGCAGCGGCCCGCCCGCCGGGCAAGATCGTCATCGAAGGACTGGACGACGGCCCGAGAACGGTTACGGCCTCTACGAAGCAGTAGCCGCTAAATCTTGGTTGATCCCCCAGACGGCATTTGCTATCTGGGGGATCGGTTTTAGTTACTTCTTATTGTGATGGTTGCGACAGCACGCCCCGCCATTGCAACAGGCCGTTCCGCCACAGCACGTCTTAGTTTGCGGGAAGATGCTGGATGTCATAGCCAGCATCAAAACGAGGCCCAATAGGGCCGAATGAAGTCTCTTCATAGCAAAATCTCCTTCTGAAAGTTAACTAACGTGGTTTAGTTAGACGACACACGTCGCCTAGTTCCCGGGAAGTCCGGAACTTCTCAGATCAGGAGAACTCTGATTCGGATGTGTAGATCGGTGAGCGACCGAGTCCAATCAACTGGCTCACTCGCCGAGCGGAGAGGTGAAAGAAGCGGTACGTTCAAACCCAGGGCCAGAGGCGGCATATCGAAACTAGCATCCGCGTGTTCAACCTTGCTATCCAGGGGAACATACGGACACGTTTCGAAGCTATTTGATAGCGGGCATTTCTTGGGCGCGTATTTGTTATGGCAGCAAGATGGATGGCCGGATGAAACGAGAAACGGGCAATTGACGAGTGCCAGTCCTGAGGCCACGCCCAGGAGAGCAAACGCGACGCAGCACGCAATTGCTACCCGCACGTTTTTAGGGTAACACCCTGAACAGCGTGGTGCGTCTGAAATGTGCGAGACACTGCCGATTTTTCCCACCACCCCATTCTGCGCGACAATCTAAGTGATAGGAGATCTATGAGCATATCCGAAGGCAAACTGCGTCACATGACGGCGCTATCGAACAAGAACGGAATCATCGCCGCTGCCGCGATGGACCAGCGGGGCAGCCTGCAGAAGGCCATCGCCGCTGGCAAAGGCATCCCCACCGATAAAGTAACTCCGGAGATGATGTCGGAATTCAAGATTGCAGTCTCCAAGGTGCTTACGCCGCACGCCAGCGCGATCCTGCTGGATCCCGAATTTGGGCTCCCGGCCGCTAAGGCGCGTTCAAAAAATGCCGGCCTGCTGTTGGCCTACGAAGAAACCGGCTACGACAATACCAAACCCGGCCGTTTGCCGGACCTTCTGCCCCACGTTTCCGCAAAGCGGATCGCCGATTGGGGCGCGGATGCTGTCAAAATTCTTATCTACTATTCGCCGTTCGAAGAAGCGCCATTGAACGACATCAAGCATGCTTTCATTGAACGCGTCGGCGCCGAGTGTGAAACTCAACAAATCCCCTTTTTCCTGGAATTCGTCGGGTACGATCCCAAGGGCGGCGACGAAAAGGGCCTGGAGTTCGCCAAGCAGAAACCGGTGAGCGTGACTAAGAGCATGGAAGAGTTCTCGAAGCCCCAATATCGCGTGGACGTCCTGAAGGTTGAAGTCCCGATTAACGCGAACTTCGTGGAAGGCAGCAGCGTCTATAAGGGGCAGAAAGCCTACACACGCCAGGAAGCGCTGGACTATTTTCGGCGCGCCGCGGATACCGCCAAGAAGCCCTTCATTTATTTGAGCGCCGGCGTGGGCAACGCCCAATTCGTCGAGGAACTGAACATGGCCGCCGAAGCCGGTACTGACTACTCTGGTGTGCTGTGCGGACGAGCCACTTGGAAGGATGGGATGCCGATTTACGCCAAACAAGGCGTCAAGGCGCTGGAAGATTGGCTCTCCACCGAGGGTGTGAAGAATATCGAAGCCGTCAACGCCGCTACCAAAACCGCGAAGCCGTGGTATCTGAAGGCGGGCGTGCCTCAGCCGGCTCACGCTTAGCAGTCTTCAGAAAATTTGAACATTCCGTCCGGCGGGTGCGTCGTAGTAAAAAGATATGCGCACCCTCTGGAACGACATTCGCTACGGCATCCGGATGCTGGCCGCCAATCCCGGCTTCAGCGCGGTCGCCATTCTCTCGCTCGCCATCGGTATCGGCGCCAACACCTCGACGTTCAGCCTGGCGGATGCCATGCTTCTGCGGCCGCTCCCGGTAGAACATCCCGCCGACGTGGTCCGAGTAGTCAGCACCTCACAAGCTGAACGCTATGCGCGGATTTCGTATCCGGATTACATCGATTTTCGCGATCACGCGAAGTCTTTCTCAGGGTTAGTGGGCTACAAGAACATTGCGATCGGATTTAACCCGAACCCCGATGCTCCCGCGAAACTCATGCTCGGCTTGGCGGTCACGCCGAATTTTTTCGACGTCCTGGGCATCCGGCCTGCATTGGGCCGGGGATTTCGCGCGGACGAAGATCGCGAGCCAGTGGTCGTCATCAGTGATTCCACCTGGGACTCGCAGTTTGGACGCGACCCATCCGTCATCGGCCGCTCGGTGAAGCTTAGTAAGGTGGACTTTACCATCATCGGCGTGGCGCCGGCGAGCTTTCCCGGCATTGACCGGTATGTCCACGAATCCATGTACGTGCCTGAGGGCGTAACGCCGCGATTCGCACCGGATGAGAAAGATCTATTGGGCCACCGCGAGCGCCTCAACCTGTCCGTCTATGCTCGGCTTCAGCCGGGACGGACCGCGTCCGAGGCGCAAGCCGAGTTGCAAACGATCGCGCGGAATCTGGAGCGGGCCTATCCGGATACAAATCGGGGACGCGGAGTGCTAGTGATGCCCGAGCTGCAAGCGCGCATGCGTGTAGATCCGGATGACGCGCTCGAGACGGCTATCTTCCTGGCCATCGCCGGTCTGGTTCTGTTGATTGCCTGCGCCAACGTGGCCAGCCTGCTGTTGTCGCGCGCCCGCGCACGATCGCGTGAAATCGCCATTCGCCTGGCCATCGGCGCCAGCCGCGCGCGTCTGCTGCGACAATTGCTTACCGAAAGCCTATTGTTGTCGCTGGCCGGTGGCGCGGCTGGCCTGGGCTTGGCGTTGCTCGGGATCAACTTTTTCTCTAGCATCCGGCTGCCTACCGCGCTGCCTCTGTGGTTGGTGGCGCATCTGGATCTGCGCGTCCTTGCGTTCTGCGCGGGGGCGTCAGTGCTCAGCGGGGTAGTCTTCGGGATCGCGCCGGCCCTGCATACGCTGCGGACCGATTTAAGCGGGACGCTGAAAGCAGGCGATGCCGCGCTATCCGGCAAGCGGCGGCGCTTTCAGGTGCGCAACATCCTGGTGGTCGCGCAAGTTGCAGTATCCATGCTGCTGTTGCTCATCGCCGGGCTCCTGGTCAAAGATTTCGCCAACGCAACTTCATTCACAGCAGGTTTTCGCACTGATCACGTGTTGCTGTTGACGCTTGACCCATCCTTGGTGGGCTACCAGGAATCGAAGGGACGGGCCTTTTACCGCCAGCTTGAGGAGCGCGTAGGCGGCCTTCCCGGCGTCCGTTCCGTAGCGCTCGGCGAGCACATCCCGTTGGGAGTAACGTCGTCGAGTAAGAATGTCGTGATCGAAGGATTTGAGATGGCGAAGGGGCAGCAGAGCCTCTCCATGCTGGTTGACTCGGTGGACGAGCATTACTTCAACGTGATGCATATTCCAATCGTGGCCGGACGACAATTCCAACCGAGCGACACGCAGTCGTCAGTTCCGGTGGCCATCGTCAATGAGGCCATGGCGCAAACCTATTGGCCGAAACGAAGCCCGATCGGCGGGCGGATTCAGATGGGCAAACAGACGCTTCAGGTGGTGGGTATTGCGAAGAACATCAAGTACCGGGATTTGTCGGAGCACGGGCTGCCGTTTATTTATTTGCCGTTCTCGCAGCAATACGAATCGCTGATGACATTGCATGTGGAAACTGCCGTCGATCCCGCTACGTTGGCCGGGCCGGTTCTGGCTGAGATCCGCAAGTTGGACGCAGCCACGCCGGTGCAGGACGTCCAGACCATGCAGCACTTTTTCCGGGAAGGCGCGCTTTTCGGAAACCGTCTGATCACGCAAGTGGTCACGGCAATTGGCCTGTTCGGATTGCTGCTCGCGATCACCGGGCTTTACGGCGTAATCGCTTATTCAGTGAGCCGGCGCACGCGCGAGATCGGCATTCGAATGGCCATCGGCGCGGACCCTGGTTCCATCGCGCGCCTGGTCTTGCGGCAAGGCATGCTGCTAACAGGGATCGGCGCGGCTATCGGCTTGGCGCTATCGCTGCTAGCGTCACAATTGTTGGGCAGTCTGCTGGTAGGGGTCAGCGCGCGCGATCCTCAGGTGTACGTTGCGGTGCCGCTGCTATTGGCCGCCATCAGCCTGCTGGCTTGTTATGTTCCAGCCCGCCGCGCCGCGCGGATCGATCCGTTGTTAGCGCTGCGGCAGGATTGAGGTAGGCGCGAATTCTACGCCTTCCCAGCGCGCCACCACGGCCGTCGCCATGCAGTTGCCCAGTACATTCACCGCTGTGCGCCCCATGTCCATCAATGCGTCCGCGCCGAAAAGCACGGCGATACCGGCGCTCGGCAATCCGAAGGTGTGAATCGTTCCAGCCAGGATTACCAGCGCCGCCCGCGGCACTCCCGCCACGCCCTTACTCGTGAGCATCAGCGTTAACATCATGAGCAACTGTTGACCGAGCGGCATGTGGATTCCAGCGGCCTGCGCCACGAACATAGATGCCATCGAAAGATACAACGTCGATCCGTCCAAGTTGAAACTGTAGCCAGTCGGTAGCACAAACGATACGATGTGCTTGGGAACGCCCATCAGCTCTAGGTTCTCGATAGCCGGAGCCAGCGCTGCCTGGCCGCTGGCGGTGGAAAACGCGATCACGAATGGCTCGCGGACCGCGCGAACGAACGGACGCAACGGAATCCGAGCGATCCACAGCACCGCGCCTAACGCCACAACGATGAAGGCAATCAGCGCAGCATACAGAGACAGCACCAGCTTACCGAGCGCCAGCAGAACCCCGGTGCCGTTCGCGCCGATGGTATGCGCCATGGCTGCTCCCACACCCAGCGGCGCAAGATACATAACGTACTTCGTGTACTGGAACATCACCTCAGATAGCGACTTGCAGAACTCAACTACCGGCGCGGCTTTCACTCCGACTGTTGCACACGCGGCTCCGAACAGAAACGCAAACACGACAATCTGCAACACGTCGCCTCGCGCCATGGCATCGATCACGCTGGCCGGAAAAGTATGCTCCAGCGTGCTGGAAAGAGTTGGATTCACCTGTGGCAAAGCGAGTTCGCGGGAGGTAGATTCAAGATTCATTCCTTCGCCAGGTCGCGCAAGATTCACCACAGCCAATCCCAGAAACAGTGCGATAGTGGTGAGCACTTCAAAATAGATAATGGCTTTCACGCCGATGCGGCCCATAGCCTTCACGCTGCCGGTACTCGCGATGCCCGCCACCAACATGCCGAAGATCAGCGGCGCCACGATGGATGCGATCAGCCGCAGGAAGACATTGGCCAGCGCGGCCACCCAGTCCGCTTTCGCTACGTCCGGGCGCAGCAGGCCGAACGCGACACCCAGCACCATTGCGATGAAGATCCAGGCTGTCAGCGACAGCCGCTTCACCGCTCGCCCCACTTCAACTTCTGGCGCAGCACATCGAAGAAGAACATCTTCGGCGGACGAATCAGGTGCACGCTGTGTTCCGAGCTGCGGCAGATGATGCGGTCTTCACGCAGCAAAGGCTCGCCCACTTGTCCATCCACGGTGAGGAACGCCTGCCCATCTTCAGCCTGGCAAACAACCTGGATCACCATGTTATCTGGAACCAGCACGGGGCGATTGGTCAGCATGTGCGGACAAACCGGCGTAATGCAAATTGCCGCCACCAACGGATAAACAATCGGCCCACCGGAGGAGAGTGAATACGCCGTGGAACCCGTGGGCGTCGCGATTATCAATCCGTCTGCCTTGAACGTGCTGATGTACTGCTGATCCACCTGGGTTTCCAGGTCGATCATGCGGGCGATCTGGGTCTTCGCGATGACGATGTCATTGAGCGCTTCGTAGGACTTGATAGTCTGCCCGTCGCGCACCAGCTCCCCGTGCAGCATTTTCCGCGGCACCACGCGCTGCTCGCCACGAAACGCGCGCTCCAGCTCCGGATAAAGTTGATCCAGAGTAATGGCGGTGAGGAACCCCAAGCCGCCCAGATTCACCGGGAAAAGCGGAATCACGCGGCCGGCCACCGCGCGCGCCGCCGCCAGCAATGTTCCATCGCCGCCCAGCACGATCACCAACTGCGCGCCTTCCGCCACTTTCTCTCGAGGTAGCGCGTTCGGATGGCCCAAGTAGAGCGCCGTCTCCGGGTCCAGGCGCGATTCAACACCGCGCGCGTGCAACCATTCCACCAGCTCCGACACGATGGCCGAAGCGTGCGGGATTCCCGGCTTGGCCATAATGCCGACCACTCTAATGTCGGGCATATAAGAGGAACTCCTGATTCCCTTCTGCTCCTAGCACTGGAGACGGAATGATATCAGTTTGAAAGCCCAGCCGCTGGACCACTGTTTCCACGCGATGGCAGGCCTGTTGATGCAGCCGGGGATCGCGAATGATCCCCCCTTTACCCACCTGCTCCCGTTCCAATTCAAATTGAGGTTTTACCAGAATAACCATTTCCCCGTTTTCCGCAAGAAGATCCGGCAGCGCCGGTAGAATCATTGTGATTGAGATGAAGCTGACATCGCAAACTGCGAGTGCGACCGGCTCGGGAACCTCAGCACGCGTCAGATAACGCGCATTCACCTGCTCCTCGACCACTACTCGCGGATCGTTACGCAATTTCCAATCCAACTGTCCCGTCCCCACGTCGATGGCATAAACGCGCGCAGCCCCGCGCTGCAACAGACAGTCCGTAAATCCGCCGGTAGACGATCCGACATCGAGGCACACCTTGCCAGCCACTTGGATGCGAAAATGATCCAGCGCGGCTTCCAGCTTCAGCCCTCCGCGACCAACAAAGCGCGGCGACTCAAGCAATTCAACGCGCGCTTCCGGCGAAACGGCATGCCCAGCTTTATCTAATTTCTGCCCGTCCACCAAAACCTGCCCGGCCAATATCAGCGCCCGCGCCTTCTCTCTTGATTCAACCAATCCGCGCTCCACCAAAAGAATATCCAACCGCAACCGCGCCTTCATTTGCGTTTATTCGCGTTCATTCGCGGCCATCAAGTTTTTCGGTGAACAATAAAATCCGCCAACTCACGCAAGCGCTCGGCCCGCTCATCCAAAGGACGCAGAGCCAGGTGCGCCGCGATGCGCTCCTCCTCCGCCATCTCGCGCGACCGTTCCAATCCATACACCGCCGGGAACGTGATCTTCTGCTGCTGCGCATCTTTGCCGGCGGTCTTGCCCAGCGCTTCCGACGGCTGCTCGACATCCAACACGTCATCTACAATTTGAAAAGCCAGCCCCACATGCGCGCCGTAGCTCGACAAGGCGTTCACCTGCTCGATGTCAGCCCCGGCATAAATGCCGCCCATCTTCACACTTGCCCGCAGCAATGCACCAGTTTTGGCGCTGTGAATCGCTTCCAACAGCGCCGCAGTTGGATGTTTGCGCTCCCCTTCCAGGTCGTTCACCTGGCCACCGATCATGCCATTTACGGTTCCAGCCGCCACCGCCAGCTCCTCTATCAACCGAGTCTTCCGTCCAGGCTCACACTGCATTTGCGCCAGCACCTGGAACGCCAGCGTCAACAAAGCGTCGCCCGCCAGGATGGCCATCGCTTCGCCAAACACTTTGTGGCAGGTGGGCATACCGCGGCGCAAATCGTCGTTATCGAGCGCGGGCAGATCATCGTGGATCAACGAATAAGTGTGGATGAGTTCCAACGTGCAGGCTGCCGACTCAATTCCCACCGGCGAATCCGAGATAGCCTCCGCCGCCGCAAGGCACAGGATGGGACGAATGCGTTTACCGCCCGCGAACAGGCTATAGCGCATCGCCTTGTGAATGGATTCGGGCGGCGTGGATTCGGGCGGGACCCAGCGTTCGAGCGTGTCATCGATTCTGTGCTGCTGGTGCGCAACATATTCCGCGAGCGTCATGCTTTGTCGGGCCGGAACGGTTCGGGCACTACTTTGTCGCCCTTCCTCACCAGCATCTCGATCCGCGTCTCGGCGGCTTCCAATTGCTTGCGGCAGCTTTCACTCAGGCGCATCCCCTTCTCATACAGCTCCAGCGCGCGCTCCAGGGGCAGATCGCCGCTCTCCATTTCCTTGACAATTTGTTCCAGCTCCGCGAGCCCGCTCTCAAAACTGGCGGCTGGCTTTTCTTCCGGCATCTCTACATTCTAACCGGCACTGCCACGCCTAACTTCTCCGCGGCCTGCACCAGATTCTGCCACGCGCCATCCGACACCGGGATTCCATCGCGACGGCGCTGTTCTTCCATGCGCCATTCCGGCTCGCCGGCCACCAGCACTTCCTCAAATCCCTTCGCCGTTCGCGACGATTTCACCATCTCCACCAAGGATTGCATGCTCCGCGAAAATTCATCCAGCGGCATGAAGCGCGCGACATCGATGGCCAGAAACATTTGGCTGGTCCGCATCGGCTGGCCCTGAATCCGTATCCCGCCGAGCTCCGTCGACATTGCCCCGCCGCTCAACACGGCGCAAAGAATCTCAGCCATCATCGCCAGGCCGCTGCCTTTGTAGCCACCGAGTGGCATCAGTAGCCCCCCAAGCGCGGTTTGCGTGTCGGTGGTGGGGACGCCCTCGGAATCCATCGCCCAACCCTCTGGAATGGTCGCGCGGCCGTGGAACTGTGCGTTCAAAATCTTGCCTAGCGCGACTGTTGTGGTGGCCATGTCGAGCAGCCAGGAGTCCGGTCCCGGCACGGAAACACAAATAGGATTGGTGCCGAATCGCTGGTCTTTCCCCTGCCAGGGCGCGACCAACGGTGATGCATTGCACATCACCATACCGATCATCCCGGCCGCCGACATGCGCTGCGCCCAAAACGCCGCCGCGCCAAAATGATTCGATTCCCGCGACACCACCAGCGACACTCCGTGCGCCCGGCCTAAGCGAATGGCATGGTCACAACAGATCTCGGAAATCCATTGGCCGATTCCGTTTTGCGCATCGTATACCAGCGACCCGCCGTTTTCCGAAACCACGCGCCCGTCGGTGTTGATGTCGATGTTCCCCATCAGGATCAGCTCAATGTAGAACGGCAGCAACTGCAGCCCATGGGAATCGACGCCGCGCAGATTCGCGGCCACCAGCGATCTCGCCACAAGATCGGCTTTCGGGTGCGGAACCTTGATCGCGATCAAGAGTTCATACGCAAAGCGCGTGAGGATATCTGAAGACAGTGTCATTTGGAATCTAACCGATTGTAATATTTAGCCACGGATGGACACGGATACACACGGATAAAACCGGGTTCGTTCTATCTGTGTCCATCCGTGCGCATCCGTGGCTTAATGACTTTCGTATACTGAACGCCATGGTTGCACTGGTCACCGGCGGTGGACGCGGCATCGGACGGGGCATCGCGCTCGGTCTCGCTCAGCAGGGATGGGAGGTTGCCGTTACAGCCCGGTCCGCGGATCAACTTTCGGAGACCGTTCGATTGGCGGAGGGCCGCGTGATTGCCGTACCCGCCGATGTGTCCGATCGAGCTTCCGTGAAAGCCTTGGTCCGCTCAGTGGAATTTATGTTGGGGCCAGTCAGCCTGCTGGTGAACAACGCCGGAACGGCCGGCCCTCTGGGACCATTTTGGGAAAGCAGTCCTGAGGAATGGTGGCGCTGCCAGGAAGTGAATCTGCGTGGTCCGATGTTGTGCTGCCGGGAACTATTGCCGGGAATGATCGCGCGCCAGGCAGGACGCATCGTCAATGTTGTGAGCGGGGCCGGGTGTCGGGCTTATCCGGACATGTCCGCCTACGTGTCCAGCAAAACTGCTCTAATCCGCCTGAGCGAGCAGTTAGCGCTCGAGCTGAAGCCTCACGGCATCAGCGTGTTTCCCATCATGCCCGGCTTGGTCCGGACAGTGATGTCGGAAGAAGCCCGGCATCAGTTGCCATTTCTCCAGAAACTTTTCGATGATGGCCTGGAAGTTACGCCGGATGTCGTGGCAAAGCTGGTCCTCACTCTCGCGTCGGGTGCGGCGGATTCGCTCAGCGGCAGATTGTTTTCGATAAGCGACGACGTGGAAGAGATTGTCGGACGCACCGAGCAGGTGCATGCGAATGAACTGCACCTGTTGCGAGTCCGTAACGCTTAGTTCTTCGGCTGCGGCACAATCCGAAGATATGGCTTCGGCGCCTTCCATCCGTCCGGATATTTCTGCTTGGCTTCTTCCTCCGGCACCGACGGCAGGATGATGACATCGTCACCTTGTTTCCAGTTCACCGGTGTCGCCACTTTATGTTTCGCCGTAAGCTGCATCGAATCCAGCACTCGCAGCACCTCGTCGAAGTTTCGCCCGGTACTCATCGGATAGCTCAGCATCAGCTTAATTTTCTTATCAGGACCCACTACGAATACCGTGCGTACGGTGGCGTTGTTCGCCGCGGTGCGTCCGTCGGAAGTTGTTCCAGAATCCGCCGGCAGCATGTCATAGAGCTTGGCGATTTTCAATTCCGGATCTCCGATCATCGGATAGTTCACTTTATGGCCTTGGGTCTCTTCAATATCCGCCGCCCATTTACCGTGACTCGACACCGGGTCCACGCTCAATCCGATAATCTTGCAGTTTCGTTTGGCAAAATCCGGCTGAAGGCGCGCCATGTAGCCGAGTTCCGTGGTACAAACTGGAGTGAAGTCCTTGGGGTGCGAGAATAAAATAGCCCAGCCATCGCCGATCCATTCGTGGAAGTTGATGCTGCCCTGCGTGGTCTCGGCAGTGAAATTTGGAGCTTCGTCATTGATGCGTAGCATAGAGCTATATTTTACCCCAATCAGTATTGAGTCTTGCCGACAAATCTTTACACTAATCTGTAACTCAGCGCTCCGTTAGCGCCGTCCATACTTAGAACCGTGGAGGGAAAACTGTACCCAGTCCGTATAGCGAAACGATCGTTCGCGTTCTTGTCTCTCGCCGCCGCAATCTCCCTGGCGCAGACTCCACCGCCTAACGACGCCAATGCCGCTCCGGCCCAGCCGCCTCCAATCTTGGACGACCATATTCTGGGCGTCATTCCGAACTTTCAAACCGTAAACGATTCAAGCCAGATCGTTACGCCGTTGAGCGTGAAACAGAAGTTCCAGCTCTTTCTCAGAGAAACCGTGGATCCGTTTACGATCATCGCCGGCGCCGCGGGTGCCGCGCTGTCCCAGGCCCACAACGACGACCCAAAATACGGGCAAGGCAGTGGACCCTATGCCCAGCGATTCGGTGCGGCGGTGGCCGATATCACTACCCAGAATTTTTTCAGCGACGCAGTGCTCTCGTCCATATTGCATGAAGATCCCCGCTACTTTCGTAGAGGCCCGCGGTATCGTTTCTGGTATCGGCTCGGCTATTCGGTGAGCCGCTTGGTGGTGACCCAAACCGATGCGGGCAAATCGCGTTTCAACTACTCCAATATTGGCGGAATGGCGTTAGGGATTGGTCTTTCCAACGCCTACTATCCCGACAAAAGCGTTAACGGAACTGAAGTAGCGGAGCGATTCGGGACCAGCATTGTGGCCTCCGCCCTGGCCAATATTCTGCCGGAATTCTGGCCGGATATCAGGCAGAAGTTCTTCCACCGCAAGTAGGACAAGTCCCTGACTTGTCCATTCTTCAAGACTTGCTATCCTGATCGGTTGGCACGCATCTACCCATTCCGACCCTATCGCTATACACCGAAAGCGGGCGCTATCGAAGACTTGGTAACCCAGCCCTACGACAAGATCTCTCCCGCCATGCAGGCGCGCTATCTTGCGCTGAGCCCGTACAATCTGGTGCGGCTCATTCTGGGCGAGAGATTCCCCACGGATTCCGAACGCGAAAATGTTTATACACGCTCAGCCGCCACATTAAACGCCTGGATCGCGAGTGGGATCCTGGAACGCGAGAACGCGCCCAGCCTGTACGCCTACTACCAGCGATTCACCGTTCCCGATACGGGGCAAACTCTGGAACGTAAGGGCTTCATCGGACTGGGGGCCCTGGAAGAGTATTCAGCAGGCGTAGTGCACCGGCACGAACAAACGCTGTCGGGTCCAAAGAGAGATCGCTTAGAACTGGTGCGGCACACCCGCGCCCAGTTCGAGCTGCTTTTCTTGCTGTATCCCGATCCCGATTTAACCATCGACAAAATACTGGATTCAGCCGTCCAGGCCGCGCAAGGTGTCGCTCAAGGTGTCGCGCAGGGCGTCGTCATTAGTGACGAATACGGCGCTGTGCATCGCCTCTGGAGGATTTCCGATCCCGCCGCGGTGTCTGCGATCCAGGAGTCCATGGCGGACAAGAAACTGCTGATTGCCGACGGACACCATCGCTACGAAACGGCGCTGGCTTTTCGCAATGAGAATCCGGGTTTGGCGGATGCCGCCAGCGTCCCGATGACTTTCGTCAACATGCATTCGCCGGGCCTGGAGATTTTGGCGACGCATCGGGTGGTCCGCGGCTTGACTGGTTTTGATCCAGCCAGTTTGCTAGGCAAACTTCAAACCCGCCGGCTAGCATTGCTGGACGAACTGCGGAAAATTTTTCGAGTGCCGGCGCCAGCCAAAATCCGCATCGGGATTGCCCTGCGTTCCGGCGAAATTCATTTGTACGAGCGCGACCGCCAGCCCGGAGAGTTGGACGTCAACGTTCTACATCAATACTTGCTCGGCTCCCTGCTCGGCATCAGCGAGGAAGCGGTGCGCGACGAGAAGCACATCGAGTATGTGCGCGGCTTAGATGCCGCCTACGCCAAGGTTCGCGAAGGCGCGGATGCGGCGTTTCTGCTCGAGCCCACCACCATGGAGCAGGTGGCCAGCGTGGCTTTCTCAGGCGGAGTAATGCCGCAAAAGTCGACCGACTTTTATCCGAAGCTACTCAGCGGCCTGACTATTCACAAGCTGGAGCAATAACTACCGTGCGCAATCCAGCGCGAGCTGAAGCTGCTTGAGCGCCCTATTGGTGGCTTCCAGAGCTTCCTTGCGATGACCGCAAAAATCATGCGCGGCTGTTCGCAACTCGCCCTGGGCTTCCCGCAGTTCGCCGATCGCCGCATGAATATGCGGATGCGGCTCCGGGGTGGCGAGGCGGTATTCGCGTTTCTAGGTACGGAAATCAGAGCCAGCGTCATAAGAGCAAGCCAAGGCAGAGATTTGAGCAGATTCTTCATCGGGCTCCTTTCCTGGTGCATTCTATCATCGTCGGTGCGCTGCAAAAACTTCAGCGGCCCGTGTCTTGCACGCGTCCCTTCCATAACCCGCCGCGGCCGAAGAAGTAGCGGATCGCCGAATCAAATGTAGCGATCATGTAGAACAGCGCGACTAACGGCAGCGCCAGCGCCCACGCCATCGAACGACGATAGAAACGGAGCGTCGGCACATACGCGATCATCATCAGAATCCACGCGGCTAGTCCGCACGCGGCCGCAACGCGATCGCCGGTCAAAATCAAAAGCGGCGGCGCGAGATAGATGACAGCCATCCCAAGGATTGTCCCGGCCAGCAGAAGCGTCGAATGGTGAAGCTGGGTAAACGCGCTGCGTGAAATCATGCGCAGAATCTCTGCGAATGTCGCGTATTCGCGGATGCTGCGCGTCTCCTCCGTCAGTCCCATCCGGATAGCGCCGCCCGGCTTCACCGCGCGGGCGAGCGCGCAATCGTCGATCAGCTCGCCTTGAATGGCAGCGATCCCGCCAATCCGCTCCAGCGCAGCCGGCCGGATCAGCATGCAACCTCCCGCCGCGCCGGCGGTCTTTCGATCGCGCCGCGCAATCCACGAGGGCGGATAAAGTTTAAGAAAGAAAAACACAAATGCTGGAATCAGCGCGCGCTCGGCCAGAGTCCGGCATTGCAGCTTGACCATGTAGGAGACCAGGTCCAGCCTTCCGGCTTCAGCGCGCGCCACCAACCCGGCAACATTGTCAGATGCGTGAAGGATGTCCGCATCGGTTAACAGAATGTAGTCGGGAGTAAGCTCGGCTGCGCGCTTCAGCCCTTCACAAACAGCCCACAACTTACCAGTCCAGCCGTTCGGCAACGGGCCCGCTTCGATGATGCTCAACCGTTCATGCGTGCCGGCTGCTGCAACCGTCGCGTCTTCGCTATGGTCGTCCACCAAAATGATGTGCAGGGAACCGGAGTAATCCTGATTGATAAGCGATTCGATAGCCCGCCCAACCACGGCTTCCTCGTTGCGCGCAGGAATCACCACGACCACCGATTTTTCTGGAGCAGACAGCTTCGGAATCGGCGCCGCGCGCACCAGCCAGAAGCCGCCGCGCGCAACCAGCAAGTAGATCCACACCGCGAGCGACGCCGCACCAACTAGCTCAAAGAGGAACACCGATACATAATGGTGACATAGTGACCGACTTCGTCCGGGACATCCTCTACGCCTTGCGACTCATTCGCAAAGCGCCGCTGTTTTCGCTCTACGTGATTGTCCCGCTCGCCCTCGGCATCGGACTGAACGGCGCGATCTTTCTATTGGTAGACGCGTTGCTATTGCGGCCGCTGCCGGTAAAGAAGCCGGAGGAGCTGGTGCGGTTGGTGCAGATGGTCCAGAATCTGGGACCACGCAGCTACTACAGCTACGATGCCTTTGAAGCGCTGCAGCGCAAATCCACCAGTCTCACCGATATCATCGGTTACGCCGATTCGAATACCGCGGTGCGCGATTCCACTGGCGTGAGCCGGATTCGCTGCCAGATCGTGACCGGCAATTTCTTCACAGCTCTTGGAGTGCAGCCCTTGTACGGCCGCGTCCTTACTTCGGTCGATTCACTCGATCCAGCGGCAGCGCCGCCTGTGATCGTGAGTTACCCATACTGGCGGCGTCAGCTTCAGCGCGATCCGGCGATTGTGGGCAGGAGCATCACGCTGGAGGATCGTCCTTTC
The DNA here is from genome assembly GCA_050011295.1 of Bryobacteraceae bacterium. Lineage (GTDB taxonomy): Bacteria > Acidobacteriota > Terriglobia > Bryobacterales > Bryobacteraceae > Palsa-89. The sequence goes on along the minus strand of JBEKJJ010000020.1, from coordinate 22,603 downwards.
ACAGTAGTGGGCGTGATGCCGCAACGATTCAATGGCCTCGAGGCGGAAACTTCGCCCGACATTTTCGTCCCGTTGATGGCTGCGAGCCTGATATCCAGAACCAATCCGGACGCAAATTCATTTCGCAAATTTGAATACTCGCTGGCCGCACGCCTGCGGCCGCGAGTGAATCTGGAACGCGCGCGAGCGGAGTCGGCCGGCATTGTACGCGCCACCCTGGACACTCAACCCGACACTATGAATCGCGACGAGCGTCTGGAACTGCAGCCCATCGAAAAAGGCGTTTCGCTGATCCGTCCCAAATTCGCGTCGGGGCTAATGCTATTGATGAGCGGCGTAGGCCTGCTGCTGCTAATGATCTGCGCCAACGTCGGAGGGCTCTTGCTGGCGCGCGCTTCAGCCAGGCGGGAAGAAACGGCTGTGCGGCTTGCGATTGGCGCCACCAGCGGACGGTTGATTCGGCAATGGTTGACGGAGAGCCTGGTTCTGACCTCGATCGGCGCGGCAGCGGGATTATGCGTGGCGTTCGCCGCTGCGCCTTTATTGGCCCGCGCAATGCCAACCGTGCGCGATGCCGGCGCCGCGGTGCTCACTCTTTCCATGGATCTGCGGCCCGACGGCCGCATGCTGGCCTTCGCCATCGGGCTTTGCGTCGTGTGCGCGATGTTCGCAGGCCTCCCGGCTGCGTTCCAGGCAGCTCGGGGAAATCTACAGTCTTCGCTCAAATCCGCGCGCGGCACTTCGCGGCAACCGCTGCGTTGGATTCTGGTGGCGCTTCAGATCGGATTGTGTACGTTTCTCCTGGCGGGCGCGGGATTGTTGGTTTCGACATTCCGGAATCTGCGCGCGCTCGATCCCGGCTTCGACCGCGATCACATCGTGACATTTTCGCTTGACCCAGGCATGGCGCATTACACCGTGGAACAAGCCATGTCCTTGCGCTCGCGTCTTCTGGCCGCGGTACGCAATCTGCCCGATGTCGAATCAGCCGGAACCGCAGGTCTCGGATTGATGCGCGGCACTGGAATAAAAACCACTGCTGCTCCCGAGGGCCAATCCGTGCCGCGCCGCGACTTCCTGAACAGCAGTTTGAATTTCGTCTCGCCCGAGTATTTTGAGACCATGCGCATTCCCTTACTAGCCGGCCGCGGTTTCCGCGCCGACGAACCGGAAACCAAACCGCGCCACGTAATCGTGAACCGCGCATTTGTCCGGCGCTTCTTTCCTACGGTGGACCCCATCGGCCGAAAATTCGGAATCGGTATCGAAAGGATTGTTCCCGGCGATTACGAAATCATCGGCGTGGTGGGTGATGCAAAATACCGTTCTTTGCGTGAGGTGGTTCCACCAACGATTTACAATTTCGCGTATTCCGACCCAAAGTACATAGAGGGCTTCATCCTGCACGTAAGGACCAAAAACCGGCCGGAAGCTGTCATCGAAGCGGTCCGCCGCACACTGACCGAAATCGATCCCAGATTGACGTTTTATGAAATCCGGACGCTGGCTGAAGAAGTGGATGCAACGCTGTGGGCCGAACGTTTGCTCGCGTGGTTATCGTCGGTATTCGCCGCGGCTGCGGTGGTGCTGGCAACATTAGGCGTCTACGCCACGCTAGCTTATGCCATCGCCCAAAGCCGGAAAGAGATCGGCATCCGCGTAGCCTTGGGCGCGCGAACGGCCGATGTGCTTCGGCTCTTCTCGGCTCGTCCCATGCGCTTCGCCGGCTTGGGGGTGTTGCTCGGAGTAACTGGATTCTACGCCGCCACCCCCGCATTTCGCAGCGTCTTATATGAAGTTTCCTCAACCGACCCAATCACCGTGGTTTCAGCCGTGGCCGCGGTCTTGATCATTGCCCTGGCCGCGACCATGGTTGCAGTGAGTGGCGCGCTGCGGGTGGATCCAGCCATAGTATTACGAGACGAGTAACGAAACCGGCGGGCCCTCAGGCCGCGTCGATATCCAAGTGGAGGTTTGCAAGATGCCGAAGGTGAAAGGCCCAGCCGAAGGCAGGATCACCGGCCGCATAGTCATCGATCAGCTCATCCGGAACATGGAGCTGGGGCAGTTCGAGATGGCGTACAGCACCTTGCTGCCATGCATTTTCAGCCTCTACTTACACCCGGATGACTACGCCCGGCTGACTGGCGTCTTCGACCTCATAAAAGATGACGCCAAGCGTGCCCTCGCGGCGCGCCTGGAACAGTTGAATGCGAAGCCGCTCGGTCTGAGCGTCATCCGTCCGGGCAAAGAGCGCAAGCCTTACAAGATCGCCTGCAAGGATTGGACCTTCGAATTCTTTCCGGATTCCGAAGGTGTGGTGCCGTTGGGCGACGTCGAAATCCACTCCGAGCTGAATGAAGTTCCGCAGCCCGGCTATCACGGAACCAAGACCACGCTGCTCGATCGCGAGCCTGCAGTCGGATCCAGCACTCAGACTCGCCAATCCAGCGACCGCGTTTTGGCCGAGTTTCGCTACGAAGATGACTCCGGCCCACAGGTCTATCACATGTTGCAGGATGAAATCAGCATCGGACGCGGAGGTGACAACGTGTTGGTCAATCTGGCTCTGTACACCAACGACGAAGTGTCCCGCGAACATTTGCGCGTTCGGCGCGACCCAACGCGCGGCGGATTTCTGATTGTGGATAACAGCATGAACGGCACCTGGCTGAATGGCAAGCGTCTGACGCGCGGCCAGGAAGAGAAACTTCCGGCGCAAGCTGAGATCGGCGTAGCCGAGATTTTAACGCTCCACTTCGAGGCCAAGGGATAGGCGGAGCCGGCTCTAAACATGGGCGTAACTACCAAATGGCGATCCGCCGCGCTCACCGACCCCGGCCGCCTGCGCGCTGAAAACCAGGACCGTAGCTATGTGGACGACACCCTCGGCATCTTTCTGGTTGTCGACGGACTCGGCGGTCACGCAGCCGGCGAGAAAGCCGCGGAAACAGCGCTCGATGTGATTCGCGCCGAGCTGGAAGCTTCCGGCGGCGACACGCGCCAGCGCATTCGATCCGCTATCGCGGCGGCCAACAATCGCATCTGCGATCTCGCCGAAGAAAACCCGGATTGGCGCGGCATGGCCTGCGTCCTCACCCTCGCCGTGATGGAGGACGACCGCGTCATCGTCGGCCACGTGGGTGATTCCCGGCTCTATTTAATCTGGAACGGCGCCATGCGCAAGCTCACCTCCGATCACTCCCCGGTGGGCGAGCGTGAGGATCGCGGCGAGCTGAGCGAGTCCGAAGCTATGGCGCACCCGCGCCGGCATGAGGTGTTCCGCGACGTCGGAACCCGCCGCCGCGAGCCCGGCGATGAAGAATTCGTCGAAATGAAGGAGTTTTTATTTAAGCCAGACGCCGCCATGCTTCTCTGCAGCGACGGCCTCAGTGACCTGCTAACTTCCGCCGAGATGGCCGAGATCATCGAACGCTACGACGGAGATGCGGATCGAGTAGCACAGGATTTGGTGGACGCCGCCAACCGCGCGGGCGGCAAGGACAACATCACGGCTGTTTTCGTCGCCGGCAGCGAGTTTCTGGGCAATGATTCGCCTCAAATGGCGGAGGCTCGTGCACGCCATTCCATCACCAGAGCGCGCGAAAGCATCCCAGCTGAAGTCGCGCACCAGGGAAGTTCCCGAGTACGCCGGATTCTCACCAGCCGCGTAGCTTTTTTAATCTACGGATTTGCAATCGGGGTGGCGCTGGCGTTAGCATGGCGGTAAGCGAAACCGCCCGCCCGCGTCTGCGTCAACCTCACTAGGCAATTTGTGCTCAGTTCGAAGCAATTCGGAAATTATCAGATTATCCGCAAGCTTGCGCGCGGCATGACGGACGTGTATCTGGCTTTCGACACCGGCGCCAAGCGCCACGCCGTATTAAAAATTGTTGAGGAATCCGCCGATCCGCTGACGCAGTTAATCCTGGAAGCAGAGCGCCGCGGCGCAGCCATCCAGAGACAACTGCACCAGGCCGATTCGCGCGTCATCGAGCTCTATGAATCCGGCGAACTGGATGGATATTTCTTCATCGCCATGCAGTACATCGAAGGGCGAACCATCGCGGAGATTCTGAAAACTGAACAGAGAATCGAACCGGCGCGCGCGGCGAAATTCGCCATCGAGATCCTGAGCCAGCTTGATCACTTGCATTCCTTCCAAGCCGAGATCGACGGCGAGCGGCGTTCCGTTGTGCATGGCGATATCAAGCCGTCCAATATCCAAATCGGCGCCGACGATGAAGTTCGGCTGCTGGATTTCGGAATCGCCAAGGTACTGACGTTCACGCATAGCCGGACGCATTTGAACTTGGGCAGCCCCGGTTACTGCTCGCCAGAACGGTTGAGCCGCGGCCAAGTGGATCGTCACGCGGACCTGTGGGCAGTGGGTGTCACCCTGTACGAAATGGTGGCCGGTTCCCCGCCCTATCAGGCGCGCGACACACGCAAGCTGGAAGAGCTGATCCAATCGCGGCGTCCTCCGCGCGCGCTGCCGGTGGATTGCCCGAACGCGATGCAGGCCATTCTGAACAAGGCGCTGGCCGGGGATCTGCACCAGCGCTACGTCTCGGCCGCTGCATTCGAGAGCGATCTGAGGCTGTTCCTGCAGAACCGTCCGACGGTCGCATTCACGGAACGGCGCACTTCCTGGAACACCAATCCCACGTTGGAAAAACAGCGCATGCGTATCCTGCACGCCATTCCCCGCAGCGTCGCGAGCATGGCGGATACGGTGCGGCAGAGCGTGGTGAAGTTGAAGCCGGCACCAAACAAGCGTCTAGCCTCCGTGATGAGTATTCTGGTGGCCCTGTGCTGGGGTCTGCTGGCCGGCTTGGTGGTATGCGTTCCCGCCGGCTACGCGTATCGTTTCTGGCGCCAGAGCACGCCCCTCAGAGCCAATGCGGATTACACTCACCTCAGCGTGGCGGGCATCAATTCCGATTGGAGTCTTTTTCGCGAGCTCGAAAAACGCAACGCGTTCCTAGGCGAGCTTTCACCGGCCAAAAAGCTTTCCGCGCCAATGCATGCGAACCTGATGCGCGCCGCTGATGACGTGATTGAACGTTATCGCAACAACTCCGATCCGGCTATTGAAAACTTCGATTGGCGGAAGGCCCAGGTGTGTCTGCAGCATGTCCTCGATATGGACCATGCCGATCACGTGGCGCAAGGCAGGCTGGCATTGGTGGAAGGCTATTTAGATCTGGTCCGTGCGAATGCGGATCAACCGGAACAGCGCCACGCATCCGTGGAAGCGGCCCAGGCGAAGTTCCAGGAGTCGGTTTCCCTGCTTCCACGCGCCGCGGATCCGCATCTGGGCCTGGCGCGAATCTACATCTATTCGGTGCGAAACGTTGGCAAGGCCGTCGCTGAGCTGCACGAGGCAAAGCGCCTGGGTTTCCAGCCAGGCCCCCGCGAAATGGAGCAGGAAGCGGACGGCTATCGTTTTCGTGCGAAATCGGAGCTGATCCTGGCACGCGCGTTTCGCGGAAAATCGCGGACAACGGAGGGGCGCTATCTTCGCCTCGCACAGAGCGATTACGATCGGGCGCGCCAGCTTTACGAGCCCATTCTCGGCTATTCGAACGTCAGTGCGGCCCTCCACGAGGTTGATGATGACGACGAAGCTAGGCAAGAGCTGGCCGACGTTCTGAAAAAACCGGTGAAGGCGGTCAAGCGGCAGCATCGAACAACCGCTCGGAGGTACAGCCGGTGGCAGTAACCAAAAGCTGGGAAGCCAAGGTTCTCGCCGTCGGCAGCGAATCCGGCGTGCCGAGGCGAATCGGATGGCGCGAGTTTGCGTGGCTCGGTGGCGCATCTTTGCTGGTATCGATCGGCCTGGCGCTGGTCTACTCGGCCAAGACGCACAACTTCGCGGAGCTTTCCACTCGTCTCGATCGCGGCGAATTGCTGGATCTGAACAGCGTTTCGAAGCCCGAGCAGTTGCTCCCGTTTCTTCAGATTTTCCCGAGTGAATCCGAACGCGACGCAGCCGCGAGCAGGATTTTCGATTTCCTATCGGCGCACCGGCCCATCCGTAACGTCGGCGCGCTGGCCCGCCTGCGTGTGAGCAAAACAGAAATCGAAAGCAACCCGCAGTGGACCGTTCTCGCGAAACAACTGCAGGAGCAACTGGCGCGGCAACAAGCGAAACCGCATCGATCGGAACTGCGGATCCCGCTGTTGCCAATCGCAAAGCTGAAACCCGCCCTTACGGTCCGCACGCCGCGCGAGTTCCAAAAGCAGTTTCTGATCTGGATCGCGGCCTACCTGGCAGGATTCTATGTGGTGTTTCTGGTCTGGCGATGGAGCGCCTTCCGCGGCGATTTCAGCGTTCTGCCTGCGCTTCATCTGCTCACCGGGCTCGGCTTGATCCTTTCCATCAGCCTGCGCGATCCTCTGCGCGACACCCTCGAGTTCACTAAATTTGCCTGGGGCGTAGCGCTAGGATGCCTGGTGCTTCTGCTTCCTGCCTTGCGCATCGCGAACTATCAGCGATTCTCCAAGTGGTGCTACACGCCGTTATTCGCGGCCTTCCTGCTATTCATCGGATTGCTCCGCTTCGGCTCCGGACCTGGCGGCAACGATGCCAAAGTGAATCTCGGTCCGTTCCAGCCTGTCGAAGCCATCAAGATTCTGCTGGTCTTTTTTCTAGCTGGATATTTCGCGCAAAACTGGGAGCGTCTGCGCGACCTGCGTGAGAAACGCCTGGTGCCGCGCTCGCTGCGCTGGATCAATTTGCCGCGATTTTCACACGTGCTGCCCGTGATGTGCGCAGTAGCGTGCGCGCTGGGATTGTTTTTCCTGCTGAAGGATCTCGGCCCTGCGCTGGTTACCGGATTTCTTTTCCTAGCGATGTTCTGGGTAGCGCGTGGGCGACCCGGACTGGCGTTGCTCGGCATTGCATTGTTGGTTGGTGGCGTAACCATCGGATACAGGCTTGGGAAACCAACCACAGTTGTGGAACGCATCGACATGTGGCTCTCGCCCTGGGACAACGATGTTCACGGCGGCAACCAATTGGCGCATTCGCTGTGGGCTTTCTCCACTGGCGGCGCCTGGGGATCCGGCCCCGGCTGGGGCGATCCTGCCATGATCCCGGCCGGCAATACCGATCTCGTCCTGCCCGCGATCGGCGAAGAGTGGGGATTCGCCGGCGTGGCCGCGGTTCTTTTGCTGCTCGGGTATTTGGTCCACCGCGCGTTGCGAATCGGATTGCGCGCGCCCAATGAATATGGGATGTTCCTCGCTCTCGGCCTGGGAGCGTTGATCGCCTTCGAGATGCTACTGATCTCCGGCGGCGTGCTGGGCGCCATCCCGCTTTCGGGCGTAGTGTCACCATTCCTGAGCTCAGGCAACACAGCCATGCTCGCCAATTTCCTGATCTTCGGAATCCTGCTGGCAATTTCTAATCATTCTCGCGGGCCCGTAGATGGCGAGCTGTTCCGCCGGCCCGTACGATCACTAGAACGAGCGCTAGCCGTCTGCGCGCTGACGTTGCTCTGCATGGCTGCCTATTACCAAGTCCTGCACGACCGTGAATTTCTCGCCCGCGACACCAAGGTTTTCGAAGACGATGGCGTGAAACGGCCCCAGCACAATCCCCGGCTGAATTCGCTGGCGCATGAAATCCATCGCGGAGATATTTTCGACCGCAACGGAGTTCTGCTCGCCACCAGTGACTGGAACCAATTGGAACAGAGCCGCGCGGACTATGCCAAGCTCGGAATCAACATCGATACTGCTTGCTCACGCCTCGATAACCGGCACTATCCCTTCGGAGGCGCGACGACGCATGTCCTCGGCGATCTACGCACGGGCGATAATTTTCACGCCACCAATGCGTCGCTAATCGAGCATGATTCGAACGTGAAGCTGCAGGGGTTCACCGATTACAGCGAGCTAGTCCCGCTGGTTCGCTATCGCCATCATCCGGGAAATCCCGACATCCAGCGGCTGATGGCGCGCGATCGTAATCTCAAAACGTCGCTCGATATCCGCCTCCAAATCCGCGTGGATAAACTGCTCCGGGAGCATCTCGCAAAAGCTCACAAGGATAAAGGCGCAGCCGTAGTAATGGATCCAAAGACCGGCGACGTTCTCGCGCTGGTGAGTGAGCCGGAGCCGATGGCGGCCGAGGCAACTCCGGATGAGCTTTTGGACCGCGCGCGCTACGCGCTCTATCCGCCCGGCTCCACATTCAAGTTGGTCACCGCGATGGCCGCGCTACGCATTGATCCGAAGCTGGCCGATCAGAAATTCACCTGTCGGCGGCTTTCCGACGGCCGCGCGGGTACACAGATCCCCGGCATACGGAAACCGATTCGCGACGACGTCGGCGATTCGGCCCACGGAACGCTGTCCATGGAGCGCGCCATCATTGTTTCGTGCAACGCTTACTTCGCGCAGTTGGGAGTTTTCTCGGTTGGGCCCAAGGCGCTGAGTGAAACCGCGAACCTGCTCGAAATCCCGGCAGGCAGTGTCGCGGATTTGAAAGCTGCCATGCCGTTCGCTGCATATGGACAAGGGCCTGTGCTGGTGACTCCGTTCAAGATGGCTCGCGTGGCCGCAACCATCGCCGCATCCGGTGATATGCCGCAGGGCCGCTGGGTGATCGATAGCAGCAACTCGCGAACTGCGCCGCCTCGTTCGATTCTCGCGCCGGACCTCGCGAATTTCGTGGCCCGCGCGATGCGCTCGGTAGTCCTGGAAGGAACGGCGCGGCGAGCCATGAAAGGCGAAGTGATCAGCGTCGCCGGGAAAACTGGAACTGCGCAGCTCGATGAAGGCATGCCGCACTCCTGGTTCGCCGGATTCGCGCCCTATGATGGCGACCGGTCGAAGAGCATCGCATTTGCCGTTGTCGTGGAGCATGGCGGCTACGGCGGGACCACTGCGGCGCCCATCGCGCGTGGCATCGTGGACGCAGCCGCTGAGTTGGGCTTATTCGGAGGCAAGTGATGAGAATTTCGGAGATCATTGAGCGTTTCGGCCGCACTGTGTTTGAGGCGCCGTTCGGCGCGATGGCCGAAACCATCGGCGATTCGCCAGAAGTTGCGGAGATTCGGATCGCCGTCTTGGATGAAGTGAAAAAGAAGATTCAGCGCGCCGGCGGCAAGGCGCTGTTCCCCTACAATGTAGTCCGCATCGGGATTCGCGCTAGCGGCCAAGACGCCGCAGTGTTCGAACGCGAATTCTTTCGCAAGTTTTTCGAGGAAGAAGTACGCAAGGGCATCTCGAAAGAATCGTGCAGGTATCCCGAGGACTTGCGCGTCGAGATTCGCGCCACTGACGGAGATCAAGAAAACTGGCTGCTGATCGAAACCCTAGCTGAGGAAGTTCCAATTGTCGCGGAGCCTGCGCGAGCGAAACGCGTCGCAAAGTTGGTGGTGGCGGCCGGAAGCGCCAATAAACCGGAAGTCCCGCTGCAAAAGACCCGCACCAATATCGGCCGGCTGGTGGATGTCTATAAATCCGAGGGCGTATCGCGGCGGAACGACCTCGCGTTCGCAGAAGACAATCCCATCAACCGCACCGTATCGCGCGAGCACGCGCACATTCTGCATGAGAAAAAGACCGGTGAGTATCGGCTATTCAATGACCGTTGGTATAAACGCGGCGACAAACGCGAATCGAACTGCGGCTTATGGATCGTCCGCGACGGCATGGGACAGGAGGTGCATCGCGACACGCGCGGAACGCGGCTGCTCCCTGGCGACGAGATTCACTTAGGCAAAGCCGTGCTGAAGTTTCAGGTGAAATAGCCGCTACACCAAATCCAGCGCCTGCTCAAAATCCGCCAACAGGTCCCGCCAATCCTCAATCCCGATCGAAATTCGCACCAACCCATCCGTCACGCCCGCCTGCGCGAACTCCGCGTCCGTAAATCCGGAATGCGTGGTGGTTTTCGGATGACAGACCAACGTCTCCACGCTGCCGAGCGATACCGCATTGCGTGCGATACGCAGATTCCGTAGAAACTCGAAAGCCGCTCTCTTGCCGCCGCGGAGATCGAGCGAAAGCATCCCGCCCGGAAAATCGCACTGCTCATTCACGATGCGGATTTGTTCGGGGTCCTTGAAAAGCGTCGGATACAACACGCGCGCCACTTTCGGATTCCGCGACAACCGTTCGGCGATTCGCTCCGCATTCTTGCTGGACCGGTTCATTCGCAGCGCAACTGTCGGTAACCGCCCGTCCAACATCCAGCATTCGTCCGGCTGCAGAATGTTTCCGAACAGGCTGCGTTTTGAGCGCATCTGGCGGATCAGATCCGGATCCACCGCGATAGCTGCACCACCGATCATGTCACTAAATCCGGAGAGGTACTTGGTCGCTGAATACAGGCAGATGTCCGCGCCCAGCATCAGTGGATGCTGGAATGCCGGGCCCATCAGCGTATTGTCCACCATCACCAGTGGCTTCCTCTGCAAACCGGCAGCGGTATCCGCCGCCCGCTTGATCCCGGTCATGATGATGGTGGGGTTGGCGGGCGTCTCGATCAAAACCACCGCCAGATTCTTCGCGCTCCGAATCGCATCATCGATTTCCTGGCTGGCGCCGGCGGCCACCGGAATACCGATTATTCCGAGCGTCGACAGAAAATCCTGGATAAGATGCTGCGTGCCGCCATAAATTGGAACCGTATAAACAATGCTCTCGCCGGGATGTACGAAAGTGAGTAGCGCCGTCATGATGGCAGCCATGCCGGAATTAAAAACTACCGCGGCATGCGCTCCCGTTTCAAGCGGGACCATCTTATCTTCCAGGATCTCGGCGTTCGGATGATTGAAGCGCGAGTAAACCAGGTCAGGCCGTTCGTCGGGCGTTGGCTGGGCGCGTCCGGCCATCAAGTCGAAGGCGCGCTCGGCCGCTTCCGGACTGGAGAAAACGTAAGTGGAGCTGCGAAAGACCGCCGGTCTCGCCGAGCCTACCGAGAGGCTGGGATCGAAACCGCGCGTCATCACTTGAGTATCCGGACGAAGTACCGAACTATTCTTATCGGACATTGATTCGACTCCCATTTCGAGTGTAACTGTTCGGAGACTATCCGAGCGTTACGAAACACCCAGTCCTGCGTCATTATGTTTCTGAGGACTGCAGCCAGATGATCGCTGATCTTAAGTACGCCGCCCGAATGCTGCGCAAAAGCCCGGCCTTCACTTTTCTGATAGTGCTGATGCTGGCCCTGGGCATCGGCGCCAACACCGCGATGTTCAGCATTTTTGACGCGTGGCTTCTCCGGCCGCTGCACTTTCCGCACCCGGAACGGCTGACCATCATTCTCAAGAGTGAAGCCGCTAACCCACGCGAGCCCAAGATCTTCGATGGCTATCGCGATTGGGAAGCGTGGACCCAGCAGTCGCGCGCCTTCACCAACCTCGCGGGCGTTTTCTGGAGAAGCTTCGAGTCGAGAAACGGCGACGAAGGGGTCTTCGGCATGATTGTGACCGCCAATCTCTTCGACACATTGGGCGTGCAACCGGAGCGTGGACGAACCTTTCGGGCGGAGGATATGGATGGTCCGCCAGTGGCCGTGATTGGCCACGATCTGTGGCACAGCCGGTTCCATGCCGCTCCGGACATCCTCGGCCGCGAGATTGCGCTCGGCTCGAAAAACTATCAAATCATCGGCGTGATGCCGCGCGGCTTCGGCCTCCGTATGATCAACCAGGACAGCGACACGCAATTCTATGCCTTGATCCAAAAGGACGAAGCAGGCTATCGCGGAGATGGCGCAGCGCCGATTGCAGTAATCGGCCGTCTGAAACCTGGCGTCAGCATCGCAGCCGCGCAGGTGGAATTAGCCGGCATTCAGCGCTCTTTGGACCAACTCCATCCGGACAATCCGAAAGGATATACGGTATTGGTGTCGAATCTGCAGCGAGACAATACGCGCAATGTGCGAGCCTCTTTGTCGCTCGCGGCCGCAGCGCTGGGATTCATTCTATTGATTGTCTGTGCCAATGTAGGCAGCCTGTTGTTGGGGCGCACGCTGCAGCGCCAGCGGGAAATGGCCATTCGGGCAGCGCTCGGATCGGGCCGTCGACGGATCATTCGCCAATTGTTGATCGAGAGCGCGGTAATCACGGCAATGGGCGCTGTCGCGGGAGTGCTGCTCGCTTACGCGGGCATTCAGACGTTCGCCGCGCTCAACCCGTTTGGAAGAATGCCTCCGAATGCGATCACGTTGCATTGGCGAGCGCTCGCGTTCACATTGCTCGCGAGTTTGGCCAGCACTTTGATCTTCGGCCTGGCGCCCGCACTCGCAGCAGCTCGCGTGGATTTGAATCAGGCCATGCGGGCTTCCACGAAAAATATAGCAGGCGGCCCAGGCGCATTTCGCCTGCGTGGATTTCTGGTATCGGGTCAGGTGGCTCTTTCAATGATGCTGGTTGTGGGAGCCGCATTGCTGACCGAGACCCTCCTCAGATTGGAATCGCAGCCGCTCGGATTCCGCACCAACGGCGTGACGGTTACAAGCATTGGCATCCCTAAGGAACGCTGGAACAACGTGCGGGATCGATTGTTGGACAAACTCAGGTCGACGTCCGGAGTCGACTCCGCGGCCATCACCAATATGACGCCGTTGGGCAATGGGGTCGAGAATCTCTTTTCGATTGACGGTCAGCCGGCGCCGAGTGAGGATTTGGCCCCCAAAGCCAGCACGCAGTCCGTCACGCCCGGATATTTTCAAACGCTGGGCATCCCTCTGATTGGCGGCCGTCCTTTCACCATGGACGACAGACCAGATTCGAGCCCAGTAGCGATCATCAATCGCAACGCCACCCAGCGCTGGTTCAGAACAAGGGAACTGATTGGCGTTCGAATCAAGCTGCGTGACGAAAAAACCTGGCGCACCGTAGTTGGAGTTGTCGGCGATACTTCGTACACGTTTTACAACACGCTGGAGTGGCTCACGGGACCTCGGATCTTCCTTCCAGCCACGCAGGTGCCGGACGAGAGTCTCCCGCCGGTTGCGCGTGAAGTCTACCTGATTGTTCACGGCCAGCCAATGACGGCCGACACAATGCGCTCACAATTGAAGTCCGTCGATCCCGATTTGCACCTGGGCCGCCTGCGCAGCCTGCCGGACCTGGTGGATGAAGTGGTGCAGCAGCCGAGATTGCGAACCCGGTTGTTGAGCGCCCTGGCTGCGTTGTCGCTGCTACTTGCCGCCATCGGGATCTACGGCGTGGTGGCACAATCGGTGATCCAGCGGACGCAGGAAATCGGAATCCGCATGGCGCTGGGCGCGCGGCCGCGCGATCTGGTGCGTATGGTTGTGGGACAAGGTGCGCGTCTGGCGCTGGCGGGAATCGTCGTCGGAATTTTGGGCGCGCTCGGCCTGACGAGGGTCATTTCGAGCCTGCTATATGGAGTGAAACCAACGGATGCAGCCACATTCGTCGCGGCAGCTCTAGTGCTATTGGGCGCGGTGCTACTGGCTGCGCTCATCCCTGCGCGCACTGCAGCACGGGTGGATCCCATGATCGCATTGCGGCAGGAATAAGCACTCTATTCCGCTCGCAAAACTTCCGCCGGATCAATCCGCGTCGCTCTCCACGCCGGAATCGATGCTGCCGCCAAAGCTGTCAAGATGAGCACAACAACCACTGCGGCCAACACTAGCGGATCAGCGGGCGCGGTCTCGAACAGTTCCGATCTCAGCACTCGCGTCGCCGCCAATGCTCCTGCCATCCCCGCGCAGGCGCCCAGTGCAACCGGCCGCATAGCGATCCCGATCACGAACCGCACCACATCGGCCGGTGTCGCTCCCAGCGCGCCGCGAACACCAATCTCCCGCGTACGCCGCGACACGGAGTAAGAAACCACGGCGAAGATGCCCGCCACCGCTAATCCCAGCGCGAGACCCGCGAAGATCTCGATAAGCAGCGTATGGAATCGCACTTCGGAAGCGGATTTGACGACCAGCATCTGCATGGTATCCACTGCAGTCACAGGCTGCCCCGGATCCACATCGTGAATTCGTTTGCGCAGGCTAGAGACCATCGCCAGAGGGTCGCCCTGCGTTCGCAAAACCAGATAAGTATATTTGGCACCGATCAGTGATTGCGTGTACGGCAAATACATCTCCGCGTCAGCACCGGCTTTGAGCGACCGATGCTTGATGCTTTCCACCACCCCAATTACGGTAGCCCACTCACCAGGCTTGGGATGATCGGATCGCGAAACGCGTTGCGCCAGCGGGTCCTGGCCCGGCCAATAATGACGAGCCAGCTCATCGTTGATCATCACCACCGGGGGCGATGCGGCTGTGTCGCCTGCGCTGAAATCGCGTCCGCGCTGCAGCCGCACTCCGAGCGCCGGGAAATATCCAGGACTGATCTCGCGCAGGTAAATGCTATAGCTGTGCCAGTTCGTGTCCTCGATGCCTTCGGCGGTCAAGGATGTGGTGATCGACAGCCCGCCAAAAGGAAGAACGGTGGAGACGCCCGCATTCAACACGCCCGGCAACGATCGCACTTCATCCAGCACACGCGAATAGTGGCTCGCTTTCGCCTCTTTCGCGAGCTGCGCCGGCGCGGAAACCTGGGCCACCAGTACGTGCTCTGGCTCAAAACCGAGATGCACGCGCATCAGACGATCGAGCGAATGCAGCATCAGGCCCGCGCCCACCAGCAGCATCACCGATAGCGCCACTTCGAAGGCGAGTAGCGCGGCTCGCGTGCGATTGGCCGCGCGGCTGGATGATACGCTGCGTCCAGCAGTTTGGATGCCGGCGGTGAGATCAGTTCGCCACAGACTGGCGCACGCCGGGATCGCGCACAGCAACGTAGTGAGCACAATCAGGCCAGCCGCGGCAGCCAGAACCGAGCCATTGATGGATACTTCGTCCAGACGCGGAACCGGCAGCTTCGCTCGAAACAATTTGACCAGCAGACGGATCAAGCCGAATGACAGCGCCACACCCGCCGCGCCCGCAGCCAGGCCCAGCGTCAACGTCTCCACCAACACCTGTCGCGCCAGTCGCACTCGATCCGCACCCAGCGACGCTCGAATTGCGAATTCACGCCGGCGCTCAGACGCCCGTGCCAACAACAGGTTCGCGCCGTTCGCGCAGGCAATCAGCAGCACCAGCCCCACAGCGCCCCACAACATCAAGAGCGCGTTCCGATAAGGTCCGGTGAATTGTTCGGTGAAGGGACGCAAACGCGCGTGCCAACCTTTCTCACGGTCCGGATTCGGTGGCAGGCCGGGCGCGACGGCATCCATCTCCTTTTGCGCTGCGACCATCGAAATTCCGGGTCGCAGCCGCGCCAGATTGCTGAAGAAGTTGTGTCTCCGCGTTCCGCGGCGGGTTTGTACGGGACCCACGCCTGGTGATCAGGGTTAGTAAAGACGAAGCCCGGACCCATGACACCCACTACCGTATAACCCTTGGAATCCAGCAGGATTTGCCGACCGATGATGGATGGATCGGCGTGAAAATGCTTGCGCCACAAACGATCGCTAATAACAACCACCGGAGGCGCGGAGGAATCGAACTCGCCGGGAAGAAATGTCCGCCCCAGGGCTGGCCGCACGCCCAGCGTATCGAAAAGGTGCTGGCCAACTTCCAAAGCAAAAATAGAGTCGGTGTTGTCGACGCCGGTCAGGACGAAATTCTGCCATCGCCAGATCTCCACTCGTTCGAAAGAATGGACGTGATCCGAGAGAAACTTCAGGTCATCGGGAACTCCATTGGTGTCCTGGCCCTTGGCGTCCATCGCCCGAATCTCCACCAGTCGGTCCAACCCGCGAAACGGAAGCGGATGCAGCAGAACCCGATCGACGATGCTGAACAACGCGGTATTCGCGCCAATCCCAAGCGCCAACACCGAAATTACAATCAGAGAAAACCCGATGTTTCTTCTAAGGCCTCGCACAGTCCTAGTTTATCCGCAGGCGAACCAAAGAACCGAGTAACTGGAGAACCGAAGAACTACGCGGGACTAAGGAACCAAGTACCCAAAGAACAGAGATTTGCCCGATTGGTGAAAACCTGATTACCGCTTAGCATTCAACTTAAGCACCATGAACCAGGGATCTCTTATCATCAAACCATCCAAGACGCAGTACTCCGAGCTCGAGGCTGCCGAGGAGTTAGGGGTCTCGTTGGAGGAGCTGCGAACCTTGATCCGAAGCCATATCGTCGAAAGCGATGAGGATCTGAATAACGTGCCGATGGCGAGCTTTCATCCCTCGGATCTATTGGTGCTCAAGCTCCTTTTGAGCTCGAAAGGGACGCCCACAACTCAGGATTAAGCAGCGTAGGTGGACGCCGGCCCTCCAGCGCCTCCACTGCATTCTTAGCCGCCAACATCGACATCTCGCGCCGCGTATCGATGGATGCGCTGGCGATGTGCGGAGCCAGCACCACATTCGTCAGTTTCAACAGGCCCGGATGCACCTTGGGTTCGCTCTCGAAAACATCCAGGCCGGCGCCCGCAATCCAGGCTTCCTCAAGCGCCTTAGCCACCGCGGCTTCGTCCGCTACGGGACCTCGCGAGGTATTCACCAGGATCGCGCTCTTTTTCATGAGCTTCAGCTCCGGCTCGCCAATCAGCTTGCGCGTGGAATCCGAGAGCGGGACATGCAAGCTGACGAAATCGGATTCGCGCAGAAGCTGTTCCTTCGAAACCAACTCCAGCTGCAGCTCTTTCGAGATCGCCTCTGGCGCAGGCACCGGATCGTAGTAGAGAATGCGCATGGAAAATCCGCGCGCCCGGCGCGCCACCGCTTGTCCTATGCGGCCCATCCCGAAAATCCCGAGCGTCCGATGATGTACATCATGGCCCACCAACAAATCGATCGCCCATTTGCGCCACAGGCCGGCGTGCAGAAACTGGTGCCCTTCCACCACGCGGCGCGCCGCGGCTAGCAGAAGCGCGAACGCGAAATCGGCCGTCGTGTCCGTTAGCACATCGGGTGTGTTGCTCACCAGAATTCCTTTGCGCGTGGCGGCCGGCACGTCGATATTGTCGAACCCCACGGCGACATTCGCGATAATCTTCAAACCGTCGAGCGAATCGAGCACCTCAGGCGTGAACTTGTTGGTGAGTTGCGCAAGGATAGCCTGCTTGCCGCGCAGCCGAAGTAGCAGTTGATCGTTGGGAAGGCCGTCGTCAGTCTCTTCGTAATCCACTTCAAAATGCTCTTTCAAGTACTCGATTGCCTCCGGAAAAATCCGTTTGGTGACCAGGACGCGCGGTTTCATTGTTACCATTCTCTCTTATGGCAAAGCTCGGATTTCTAGGACTCGGCTTGATGGGTTATCCCATGGCGCGGAATCTGCTGCGCGCAGGTCATCGGGTTGCATTGTGGTCAAACACCGCGAGCAAAGCGAAGCAGCTCGCGGAAGAGGAGAAAGGGATTGCTTGCGATTCGCCCAAGCAGGTGGCCGAACAATCGGAGTTCGTATTCCTTTGCGTCGGCGACACCAAGATGTCGGAAGAAGTGCTCACTGGCGAGAGCGGCGTAATTGAGGGTGCGGTGCCTGGCACGGTCGTAGCCGATGCCAGCACCATTTCCCCGTCCGCCAGCCGCGCGATCGGCCAGAAGCTGGCATCGAAGGGCATTCACTATCTGGACGCGCCCTGTACGGGCTCCACGCCAGGAGCAACGGCCGGCACGCTGACGTTCATGATCGGTGGCGCGCGGGAGGTATTCGACAAAACGAAGCCATTCCTCGAAATCATCGGGAAGCAGTTCTACTACTGCGGCGAAGCTGGCT
Organism: Bryobacteraceae bacterium; assembly: GCA_050011295.1. Lineage (GTDB taxonomy): Bacteria > Acidobacteriota > Terriglobia > Bryobacterales > Bryobacteraceae > Palsa-89. Next base: position 4,863 of record JBEKJJ010000020.1, on the reverse strand, counting down.
GCGGCCTGGAGGCCAAACTAACTCAAAACTTGATTCTTTCCAATATCATGCAGGCTTTCAACGAAGGCATCGTGCTGAGCACCAAGGCCGGCATCGCGCCAGAGCTGATGCTCGAGATCCTCAACAACAGCGCCGCCAAGTCCGGATTGATCTCCTACAAGGCGCCGTTCGTCTTCAAAAGGGACTTCACCACCAACTTTTCCACAAAATGGATGCACAAGGACATCGGGCTGGCGCTGGACTCAGCCGAGGAGCAAGGGGTTCCATTGCCCTTGACCAGCCTCACTCGCCAGATGTTTCAAGCTGCAATTTCAGAAGGTTACGGCGAATTGGACATGTGCTCGACCATCCAGGTCATGGAACGCTGGGCCGGGATTCAGGTTAAGGAACATTAAAAATACAAAAAACTGTTGCGTTCCAGGAAATCATATATTAGTATTGGAAGTAAGCCGGGGAGGCAACTCCCACCAAAGCGAGACTAACCTCATAAAAAAGACCCCTGAAGCAATCCTCCCCGGCGCCCGCAAGGGTTCGACTCGCTGAGAGGTTCAGGGCTCAACAAGAAAGTTAACCCACTCCGCAGCGCCCTTTTCGCAGGTCAAGTTTCCGATGGTTCACAGTGTCTGTTGACGTTATAATGGGGCAATTGAAGACTCTCACCATTCTGGGCTCAACCGGGTCGATTGGCGTCAGCACTTTGGACGTGGTTGGGCGACACCCCGAACAATATCGCGTGCATGCTCTGGTGGCCGGGCGCAATGTCGACCTGCTGGCCCAGCAAATCCTTCGGTTCCGGCCTAAGGTCGCGGTGACAGCAACGGATGCCGATCGCGAGAGTCTAATGGTCAGGCTCAAGGATTCGACGCTGGCGCCCGAAGATTGGCCCGAATTGCTTTGGGGTCCCGAGGCGCGCGTAGAGGTGGCCACCGAGCAGGATGTAGATTTCGTGATGTCGGCGATTGTCGGCGTAGCGGGCCTGGAAGCCACGTACGAAGCCATTGTTCACGGCAAGCGCCTCGGGTTGGCGAATAAGGAGGTTCTGGTGGCTAGCGGAAAGCTGGTGATCGATGCTGCCAGGAAGTCCGGCACCGAACTAATTCCAGTGGATAGCGAACACAACGGAGCCCACCAATGCCTGCGTGCAGGCCAGCGCGGCGAGGTATCGCGGCTGATCTTGACGGCCTCCGGCGGTCCGTTCCGTGAAACGCCGCTGGAAAGATTGGCTCGCGTGACGCCGGCCGAGGCTCTGAACCACCCCACCTGGAAGATGGGACAGCGGATTACCATCGATTCCGCCACGCTCATGAACAAGGGATTCGAGGTGATCGAAGCCTGTTGGTTATTTGACTTTTCAGCCGATGAAGTGGATGTAGTGATCCATCCTCAATCCACTGTGCATGCCATGGTAGAGTATTCCGATGGCAGCGTGATCGCGCAGATCTCGGCCACCGATATGCGCATGCCGATTCAATATGCGCTCACTTATCCTGCGAGAGAATCCGCGCCGGTACCCAGGCTGGATTGGACCGAAGCGCGGTCCTGGAGCTTCAGCGCGCCCGATTTTGAGAAATTCCCTTCCCTGCGCCTGGCCTATCAAGCACAGCGTCAAGGCGGATCGGCGACCTGCACACTGAACGCGGCGGACGAAATCGCGGTGGAAGCATTTCTTGCTGGAAAGATCGCCTTCCCTGACATCGCGACCGTAGTAGAGGAAACGCTGGAGCGGGTTCCTGGTCACGAACCGGCCTCCGTCCGGGAAGTGTTGGAGATCGATGAACTGTCTCGCTCCGTGGCGCGTCAGATTGTTGACGACCGAGCACAAAATACATACGAGGAGCGCGGACAGGTGTCCGTCAGAGCATAGAAAATGCCATTATTAGTTCTACAAAACATCTGGTGGGCGCTGGTCCTGATCGGGGTCATGATCTTGATCCACGAATTGGGCCATTACTGGGCAGCGCGATTCTTTGACGTCAAGGTGGAAACCTTCAGCTTCGGATTTGGGCCGCGTCTATTTGGATTCAAGAAAGGCGAGACCGATTTCCGTGTCGCCGCGATATTCTTCGGCGGCTACGTGAAGATGACCGGCCAGGAGCCGGGTGAAGAGAACGCCGACGATCCGCGCGGTTTTCTCGCCAAACCTCGCTGGCAGCGCCTGATCATTTCCTTTGCCGGCCCGGCCATGAATATTATTCTGGCGGTGGCAATCCTCACCGGACTTTTCATGGTTCGCTTCCCCAAGATTCCGTCTTCTCCCTCACCAGTGATCGGCTATGTAATGCCGGATAGCGCCGCCGCCAAAGCCGGCATCCACGAGGGTGACCGCATTGTTCAGATTGAAAATACCGCCAACCCCAATTGGGAAGATATCGAGATGAAGGAAGTGGCCAGCGCCGGCCATGATCTTTCGCTGTGGATTTCGCGCAACGGCGATCGCAAACACGTTACCGTCACTCCGATTCTCGATCCGAAAACCGGCACCGGATTCGCGGGCTGGGGCGAGGAGAACGAAATCGAAGTGATCAGTGCACCTCCGGACAAGCCTGCCGCCCAAGCCGGTTTGGAGCCGGGTGACATCATGATCAGCGTCAACGGCCAGCCCATCCGTTCCACTCCTAAACTCCACGATGTGATCAACAATACCGGCGGAAAGCCAGTGTCAATCGTATATTCCAGAAACAGCAAGCCAGGCACGTTGACTGTGACGCCCGTCATGACCACCATGGACAGCGCGGAGCCAAGATGGATGATCGGCGTGAACCTGGGGCCTAAGGTGGAGTTGGTCAGCCTGTCTTTCCCGCAGGCACTGGTGGAATCAGTCCGCTACAACACAAAAAACGCAACGCTGATTTATCAGTTCCTAAGAGGAATTCTGGAGCGCCGCATGTCGCCGAAATCGCTGGAGGGCCCCATCGGAATCGCGCGGCTATCCGGCCAAGCGGCGCGCGAAGGCCCCACGGCTTATTTCGCTTTGACCGCCATGGTCAGCCTGAACCTGGCTATCTTCAATCTGCTCCCAATTCCAATCCTGGACGGCGGAGTGATCATGCTGCTGCTAGTAGAAATGTTCATGCGCCGCGACTTGAGCCTGCGCGTGAAAGAGACAGTTTTCAAGCTAGGATTTGTGTTTCTGATGGCGGTGGTGGCCTTCGTACTCTATAACGATATTTCGAAGTTGGCGGGCTGAGCTTACTTCTCATCCGCCGTTGCGAAAATCGGCTCGATATCTACCGGAATGTCGCTCAGGCTGTTCAACGCTTTCTGCATGTCCGGTCTCATCACTCCGAATTCATCTAGCATCCGCTTGGCTCCCGTGTAGTCGCCGGTGGCTTCGATCGTCAGAAGGTCGTGATCCAGATCCCGAACCGCGGATTTGATCTTGTCGAAGTGCACTTCAAACCGGCCGTCCTCCCGCGCGACGAATCCGCCTTTGTCCGTTAGATAATTCACCTGCATCGCCATGCCTTTTCCGTGTGCGTCGTTCAGGCCGAACCGCAGGCTGCGAAATGTCGACGCGAGATACGTCGTGTAGAGTTTCCGCTCCGCGCTGGCACCGCCATCGATCAGTTTGTGGTCGTAGAGATACTGCAGCATGAAAAGCCCCGTCACGTCGGCTTTGGCTTCCTCGATAGCGCTGTACAGCTCTTTCAACTCCTGGCGCGGACTGGTCGCACGCCCGCTCACGGTAATCTGATGCGGCCCGATGCCGTGGCTCAATTCGTGCGCCAGGATGTGCGTGAAAAATGAATCGAAGCTCAAGTCCGATTGGCTCGCAGGCGTGAGAACGCGCTTCGAAATCGGGGCTAGCGTGCTGCGAAACTTGGCTTCCTGAACGTTTTTCAGCATTACACGCTTGCTGCCCTTTTGCGCAACCACGCGCTCGTCGTTCGGCAGATTATACGCCGCCGTTTGGACGCCATGATCGCCATCGCCGGCCGATAGAACCTCATTCACCACGCGGATGGGCGCCTGGCTGCCGAGTTTCGGATTCCGATACTCCGGATTGATGGGCAGATTGTTTTCGATCTCCTGCAACTGGTCGCCGAAAAACTTGAGCTTCGCGGTTTCCACTTCATCCCGAAGATTCACGTAGGCTTCGAAGCCGGCTTTGTAGCCGAATACTTCGTCGTTATAGGTTTCATATGGCCCGATGGTGATGTCGATGGGCGCGTCAAGGTCCATCCACGCGAGATCGCTTGCGTAGTAGTCGTTCGAAAGAAACGCCGCGCCGCGCGATAGCAGAAACCTCTTCAATGTCGCGTTGCCAGTGAGTCCGGCCGCTTCTTCCATCAATCGAGCGGCTTTGGCCAGATCGTTCTTGTATTCCTGACTGTAGGGTATCGCTTTCAAGTGTCCCCCGGCATCGCGGCGAATCACCGTGAAGAAGCCCTCGGCTTGTTCGTGGTCCTCTTTCGAAAGAGTTTTCACCCAGCTCTCGAATTCCTCACGGGCCATGTCTTCCGGATAGAAGTTCGCGCCCGGCAGTTTCTTGGGAGGAACGTCCGCGAGAAACGCAGTGTGGTTGTCGATGTCCGACCAGGGCCCTTTGTTGATCCAGAAATAATGCAGCCGGGCTTTCCCCAGCGGAGTTTTATCGCGCTTCAGCTTCTCGTACAGCTCCGGATTGCCGCTCCACATCTGCTTCAGAAAAATGTCGTTCAATATCCGCGACGCCTCGATCAACTTCCCAAGCGCGGCTCGATCGCCGGGTGACAGATGCGAAATATCGGCCCGGAGTTCGGTGGGCGCGAACCTGGCAATCATCTGATCGAGCTGGGCGAGATCGGGAACATTTGCGGCGGTGAGGGCAAGCATGGGAATCAAGATCAACAACTTCTTCATTTCTTTTGTCATCCTAACACG
>JBEKJJ010000019.1:0-52319 GCA_050011295.1 Bryobacteraceae bacterium | reverse complement strand
AGCGGATCGCCAAGTACGGCCCTGGCAGCGAGAAGTTAAGCAATTTGCAGCTGGAGTTGCTGGAGTTTGAGCCCGGCGTCAGCAGCACGGAAGTGGCCGCTGAGAGCGAACGCGGTGCGCTGTGAGTTTCCGGTAAGCGTGCGTGACTGCAGTCAGCGGTAGGTGATACGGTGTGCCAAGGGCGGGAGGCCCCGGCGGATGGCACGGGAAACGGCGCATTATCGAGACGAGGTGGAGCAGGTGCGACGGCGATTTGCGGAGTGGCGAAGTACGCATGCGGTGCGGTCGCGGCTGCCGGAAGAGTTGTGGGCAGCGGCCGTGGAACTGGTCCAGCGCGATGGGGTGGATGCCACGGCGCGGGCGCTGGATGTGGATAAGCCGAGCTTGCGGAAGTGGTCCGAGCGACTCCAGCCACAGCGGCGGCCAACAGCTCGCAGGTCGCCACCGAAACGGAGAGTGAATGCCATGCCGGCATTCGTGGAACTGCTCGCATCCGGTTCTTCTGGTGCGACCAGTTGCCTGGTGGAAGTCGAATCGCCGCGGGGAGGCAAGTTGCGGTTGGAATTGAAGGCCATCGCGACCAGCCAACTGGCCGAGCTGATCCGCACGTTTGCGACGACGTAGATCATGCTGCAGATCACGCCGCAGATGCGGATACTGGTGGCGGTGGAGGCGGTCGATTTCCGCAAGGGCATGGACTCATTAGCCGAGTTGTGCCGCGCAAAACTGAATGCCGATCCGTTCTCGGGTTGCTTGTTTGTATTCCGCAGCCGGCGAGCAACCTCTATAAAAGTGTTGGTCTACGATGGGCAGGGATTCTGGTTGGCGACCAAGCGCTTATCCAAAGGGCGCTTTCGCTGGTGGCCGCAGGGCGAGGAACCGGCGCGGGCGCTGCGCGTGCATCAAGCACAGGTGCTGCTGGCGGCCGGTAATCCGGACATCGATGCGGCTCCGGTGTGGCGCAAAGTGTAAGCCGATCATTTTTTACTTGCGTTCCGAAACTCTTTCTGCCACACTGCGGTTGTGACCATCGCACATCACTGGCGGGGCCAGAGCATCGGCGGCGAACAGATCGCGTTCATCCGGCAGCTCATTGCCGATCATCCGGAGCTGAGCCGCTGGAAGCTGTCGCGGCAACTGTGTGAAGCCTGGCAGTGGAAGCAAGCCAACGGCGCGTTGCGCGACATGCTCTGCCGCGGATTGCTACTGATGCTGGATCGCGCGGGTGAGATCCAGTTGCCGCCGGTGCGGCGCGTTGTGCGGAATCGGTTAGCAGAGCGCGAACGCCCCGAGCCTGTGATCGCTGACAACCGTCCGGTGTGTGGGCCGCTGGGCGGAATCTCTCCGCTGGAGTTTGTGCAAGTGCGCCGCACACCGGAAGAACCGTTGTTCAACAGCCTGATGGAACAGTATCACTACTTGGGCTACGAGCAGCCGGTGGGCGAGCACTTGAAGTACCTGGTGAAAGCCGAGGGGCAAGCGATGGCGTGCCTGGCCTGGCAAAGCGCGCCGCGTCACCTGAAGCTGCGCGACCGGTACTTGGGCTGGAGTGACGAGGCGCGGCGGCGCAACGTGCACTTGCTGGCCTACAACACGCGCTTTCTGATTCTGCCGTGGGTGAGAGTGGATCATCTGGCCTCGCACATTCTGGGCCGCATGGCAAAGCTTGTTCCGCAAGACTGGAAGCGGCTGTACGCACATCCGATTTATTGGCTGGAAACGTTTCTCGATCCGGCGCGCTTTGGTGGGACTTGTTATCGCGCGGCTAACTGGCAGGTGATCGGCACGACGGCGGGCCGCGGGCATCGCGCGCCGACCTTCGAACAGACACGGCCGGTGAAGCAGATGCTGGGCTTGCCACTTCATCGCAAGTTCCGGGAGTTGCTCGGCGCATGAAACGTCCCCGAATGGATGTGAATCTGGAGGAGCTGGACCAGATCATCGATCGCGGCACGCACGCGCCGTTAAGCGAATCGGAAGGCGAGAAGCTGAAACGTGTATTGCATGCGCTGGCGGGAATGCTGCCTGCACCACGCGCCACGGAAAAGACCAAGAACGTTTTGGCACAGCCGGAAACGCCCGCGCCTGAAAATGATTCGGGGCCCCCTTCTGATAAAACGCCGGGCCACGGGCGCAACGGAGCTTCGTCCTACACCGGCGCGAAGAAAGTTGCCGTTCCACATCCGGAGCTACACGCCGGCGACTCATGCCCGGGCTGCGAAAAAGGCAAAGTCTATCCGCAGAAAGAACCGCGGACGCTGGTGCGCATCATCGGACAAGCCCCGCTTCAAGCGACCGTGTACGAGCTCGATCGTCTGCGCTGCAACCTGTGCGGGGAAGTGTTCACTGCGCCGGAGCCGGAAGGCGTCGGAGCCGAAAAATATGACGAGACCACGGCGGCGATGATCGCGCTGCTGAAGTACGGCAGCGGAATGCCGTTTTATCGTTTGGAAAAGCTGGAGCATTTATTGGGCATCCCCCTGCCAGCCTCGACGCAGTGGGAGATCGTGGAAGAAGGCGCGGAGGCAATCAAAGCGGCGCGTGACGAACTCATCCGGCAAGCGGCGCAGGGCGAAGTTTTGCACAACGACGACACCTCGATGCGCGTGCTGCGCCTGGCGCGTGAGCCATCCGACGAACGCACCGGTGTGTTCACATCCGGCATTGTGTCCACAAAGCAAGGACAGCGGATCGCGTTGTACTTCACTGGCCGCCAGCATGCGGGCGAAAATCTGCGCGATGTGCTCGAACACCGCACGGCGGAACTCGCCCGGCCCATTCAGATGTGTGATGCTCTATCACGCAACACGCCGAAACTGAGTGACGGCGCCGAGATCCTGCTGGCCAACTGTCTAGCGCATGGAAGAAGACAGTTCATCGAAGTGGCGGCGAACTTCCCGGAACAATGCCGCTATGTTCTGGAGATGCTGGGCCACGTCTATAAGTATGATGCGGAATCGCGCGAGCGCCAGCAGGGGCCAGCGGAGCGTCTCGAGTTTCATCAGCGGCACAGTGCTCCGCTGATGAAGCAGTTGCATCAGTGGTTGGAAGCGCAGTTTGCACTCAAGCAAGTGGAGCCGAACTCCGGCTTGGGTAAAGCGATCACCTATTTGCTTCGGCATTGGAAAGGACTGACGGCGTTTCTACGCGAAGCCGGCGCGCCGCTGGACAACAACCTGTGCGAACGTGCGCTAAAACGTGCGGTACTGCATCGCAAGAACGCGTTGTTTTATCGCACGCTGCACGGCGCCGAAGCCGGTGATCTGTTCATGAGTCTGATCCACACCTGTGAACTCGCTGATACCAATCCTTTCGATTACCTCACCGAGCTTCAGCGGCACGCACGAGAACTGGCGGCGAATCCCTCGGCGTGGATGCCCTGGAACTATCTGGAACAGACGTCCGCCGGCCAAAATCATTAGTTTCTGGCCACCTTCCACTACACTCCGGGAATGCCCACAAAACAGGCCTTTCCGAAAGCGCAATCCCGCAGGGTTTTTGGCCACCCCATCCGCGTCGGACTGTATGCCCGCGTATCCACTTACGATCAACAAACGCTTCCGTTACAGATCCACGCCATGCGAGACTACGCGGCCAAACGCGGCTGGAGCCTCGTCGCGCAGATCCAAGAGGTCGGCTCAGGCGCATCCGAACGCCAGTTGCGACAGAAGTTACTCGCGGCCGCGCGCCGCCGTGAAATCGATGTCGTCCTGGTCTGGCGGCTGGACCGTTGGGGCCGGTCCGTGGCGGACTTGGTGGGGACGCTCCAGGAACTTCAACATCTGGGTGTCGGCTTTGTGTCACTCACAGAAGCGTTGGACTTAACCACGCCCACCGGCCGCGCCATGGCTGGTCTGCTCGCGGTGTTTGCCGAGTTTGAGCGCGAGATCCTGCGTGAGCGCGTCCGAGCCGGTTTGGTCCATGCTCGCCAAAACGGCAAGCGCCTCGGGCGTCCGCCCTCAGCAGCCCACCAAGCCGATCAGGTTCGAAGGCTGTATCGTGCCGGCCTCAGCAAATCTGAAATCGCGCGACAGCTAAAAATCGGTCGTACGTCCGTTCGCCGCATCCTGGACCGGAGGAAATCCTAACTTACGCAGGCATGCCGGAAGGACACGACATACGCCAAATTCGACTCCATTTCCGCGACTGATCAGTCGCGGCCCCATTGAAGCTCGCGTTGCGCGATCAGGCGCGGATCGATTGCCTTATTTCCGCGACTGATCAGTCGCGGCCCCATTGAAGCAGGATCGGCCGCGACAATTACCGGGGCGCTTGTGCATTTCCGCGACTGATCAGTCGCGGCCCCATTGAAGCCTGAAGCCGTACCCGATACTTTCGGCGAATGAAGGGCATTTCCGCGACTGATCAGTCGCGGCCCCATTGAAGCCAGGGGTCGGCGGCGGGATACTTTGCGGCCATAAGGATTTCCGCGACTGATCAGTCGCGGCCCCATTGAAGCCGGATGCCTTGGGCGACGTGAGCGCGCTTGGCCATATTTCCGCGACTGATCAGTCGCGGCCCCATTGAAGCAATCCCTGCGCGATAGGGACGACTAGGTTGTGAGCATTTCCGCGACTGATCAGTCGCGGCCCCATTGAAGCGGCATTGGCGACCGCCCTCCTCGGCCAAGTCCAGGTCATTTCCGCGACTGATCAGTCGCGGCCCCATTGAAGCCCCTTCGATCCGGGGACGCGAAGGGTTGGGCTTTCTCATTTCCGCGACTGATCAGTCGCGGCCCCATTGAAGCCGGCTTCTCGTTACCGGAAACTTCGCGACCGGTACATTTCCGCGACTGATCAGTCGCGGCCCCATTGAAGCCTCGCGGCTGTGCTTGCGGTAACAGCGCAGATCGTTATTTCCGCGACTGATCAGTCGCGGCCCCATTGAAGCTTGACGGCGGCAACGAGGATTTCTGGCGCATTTGAATTTCCGCGACTGATCAGTCGCGGCCCCATTGAAGCTGGATCCTCTCCATGCGCTGCAATGGGGAATCCGCGCATTTCCGCGACTGATCAGTCGCGGCCCCATTGAAGCGAAACGCGCTGGAGGAATCATTTGGGGGAGCGATCATTTCCGCGACTGATCAGTCGCGGCCCCATTGAAGCTGGCACAGGCGACTCCTAAGTTGGTGGAGTTCTTGGATTTCCGCGACTGATCAGTCGCGGCCCCATTGAAGCGAGGCATCGGGGTATCGAGCGCGTACCGGGGTGTCGATTTCCGCGACTGATCAGTCGCGGCCCCATTGAAGCGCGCCCCTGCTGGTTGACGCTTTCGGAGCGTGTGATATTTCCGCGACTGATCAGTCGCGGTGTCAGTGCCGGAATAAAACGCCCGCAGTTTCGCCGGTTTTGACGACGGCAGCAGCGCCCTCCTGCGGACGGCTGGCTCGTCTTTCCTGTTGACCTCAGGCGAAAACTGCCCCACCATTGAAGACGGTCGGCGAAGCGGAGGCGATTGCTGGAGAGCACCGCCAAGGAATACCCGGCTGGACTCATCGCGGACGATGGGTGGGGCGCAGGCAACTGCGCCCGACTTGAAACACATCGGACCGATAGATCCTGATGCCTTCACTCTAAACCAGTTTCTAAATCGTTGGCCGTACGCGCGACTGCGGATGCTCTCGTGGACGGCGGACAGGTTCAGGTTAAGATCCTTGCGCATTGCGGCACTCAATGCGCCGGCCGGGCCACAAGCGCCCGATAGCCGGACGGGCGACCAAGAACATGACGCGGGATCTCCAACCTGAACCCATCCGCCATTGCTCATGCTCAGGCTGAATGCGCGGGGAGGCTAGCTGCTTGTTCTGAACACTCGCCGGTTGGGAATTCGACACTCGCTCGCCACGGTCGCCGAAGTCGGCACCGGCTGGCCCGCGTGGTAGTGTGCCTCGACGGCGCAACTGGTGGTGGGTGCCGTCGTCAAAACCGGCGAAACTGCGGTTGTTTTAGACCGGCGCTAACATCGCGGCCCCATTGAAGCAACGCAGCTAGGGCGGGCCGAGGCCAATGGGAACATGCGTTCTAAGGAATCCGGTCGAGGGCGATCACGATTCCGGAACGAAGCCGATCACGGTTCCGGAGCCAAGACGATCAGCGATACCAGGCTGAACGCGATCAGTAATCGCCCTGTCCTTAACGAAAAATCGTCTGGGTCATCCTGCGTCCGGGTCATCCATAAACGCGAAATTGTCGTCGTCCTCAAAGGCCGTCGCGTCCATCTCGATCGCAACGATCTGGATCGCTGGATTGAAGCCAACAAAGGGTGATTTCGCAGTGTCTGCAGATTTCAGGCGTTGCCGTATGGAGCTACGTAGAGGGTGCTGTCATGATCTACCAACGCCAGTTGTACGCGATCCAGCCACCCGATTCGCCCGAGTACATTCTTGTTGATCGACGCATCCGCGAAAAAGTAAACGGTTGAGAACGTTGTAATACCGAGGACGGAAATTTCGACATCGTGCCCGAACGCTTCGAAGCTGCCGGTGGCGGTATGGAAGCGCTTCGGGGTAGCGTTCGCGAGATCCAGGCCAAGGGCCTCGGCCAGCTCATTCCTGAAGACGCAGAACGTCGCACCGGTATCAATGCTTGCCGCGATGCGCACGCTGTTTGGGCCCGACTTCAAGAGGACCGGAACGGAGATGCCCCGGTCACTGCCATAGGAATGGGCGGTGGTGAATTCGAGCTGGTACATGGTCTACCAGCCGCCAAATGGCAAATCGTCATCCGGTACACTGGCGAAGAGCGGCCGTTCCACGCCCGCCGCCTTGGCAGCCGCGGTGACCGTGGCAAGTTTGGCCCCATGTGCAACCAGGCGCGGACCATCAAGAGCAACCCACTGCCCCGCATAAAATCCCGACTCTTTGGCAAGCCACTGCATCTCTTCCCGTCGTTCGTTCACCGGCTCGGTCGACGGCCAACTCAGAGGCTTTTCGTCCAGCGTTAATCGAACGCGCTGATGCTCGGCCAGGGCTAGGGGCTCAAGAGGGCGGAGAACTCCCTGCTCATAAATGGCCTCTAGGTGTCTAGACATAGCACCCTAATTATAGCGGTGCGCAGCCTTTGGCATCACTCCTCGTCCTTTCGGCGCTTCTGCATCATTTCGCGCGCTGATTTTATGTCGTCGATATTCACAATGTTGTATCGGCGCTCCATGGAATCGGTTCGATGGCCGGTGATTCTCATGCGGACGACCTGGGCACGCCCGCGCGACACATGTTGCGGACCGCAGTTCGGCAGAGATCGTGGAACTTCAGATCAGGGATGCCAGCCTCGTGACAAGCGTTGATCCAGACCCGTCGAAAACTCTTAATGGGCTCGGCCAACGAAGTAATTCCGTGGTGCAATATGGTACAAGGAGCCCCGGCAACCCTGGCATTCCTGGGTACCATGGTAACGTGGTATCTATTACTTGAAGATTGTATTTCGGCGCTCCGGGAACAAATCCCACCAGCCGCCCCACCCGAGAGCCTAGAGGATGGCTTCCGACAGCGAGATCCCCGGAGATATTACCAGCCTTCTGCAGCGTTGGAGCGGGGGCGATACCGGCGCGCTCGATGATCTGGTAGAAGTCGCCTACAAAGACCTGCGCGGCATCGCAGCCTCCTATCTCCGGCAAGGCACCCTCCAAAACACGCTGCAAGCCACTGAATTGGTCAACGAGCTTTATATGCGCCTGGCGCGGCAGCGTAGCGCTCAACTTTCGAACCGCTGCCACTTCTATTCATTCGCGGCCATGCTGATGCGCCGGATCCTCAACGATTTTAGCCGCCGCGCCCACGCGCAAAAACGTCCCGGCTGGGCAGGCGGCCGAATTCCGCTGCACCCGGATCTGGCCTGGATCGACGCGGCTGGCGAAGAGATGTTGTCGCTTGACCAGGCGCTGGCTGAGTTGGAGTTCCTGGACGAACGCAAGGTTCGCATCATCGAGCTGCGCTATTTCCTGGGTTGCACTAACGAAGAGACGGCCGAGCTTCTGGGCGTCACTCGATCCACCGTCGACCGCGATTTGCAATTCGCCAAAACCTGGCTGTACCGGCGCTTGCATTCTGAGTCTTAACGACCGCCTCGGCCCTCCCCACATCGCGCGAAATTACTCTGGTGCATTTTCCCACGCGTTAGCGCGGTGTAGCAGTGAGAGTGCGTGTGGTTCTCGATTGCAAAATATCGGAGATCGCGGGCTCTGCGGGAAAAAGTACTAGTAGTAACGGATCAAAACTTAGTTTGAAAAGGAACGAAGTATGAAAAACAATTTGTCTCAATTTGGGCGGGTACAAAACGGCGGAGTATGGCTCCTGCCGATCCTGTTCGCTCTATTCACGTTCAACGCGGCCGGCGACACGTTGAGCTTCGTCGCTGTGCAACTCGACCCGAGCTATGTACCTGCGTTTCCGCCTCCAGCGGGCACGACGTCAGCGTCGTTCTCGGGGACTGTCAACGGCGCAACGAATTCCGCGTCCGCGAACCTGGCCACCGGAATGTTGGGCGTACTGAGCGCCGGCACGGACGCGACCACTCCCGGCGTATACGAAAGCATCGCTCAACTGGGCGATACCATTACAGCCACGGGCTCAGCGTCCGGGCTCTCCGGATTAGATCTTGGAGTTAACATCACTGAAAACGGCACCACGTCGTACAGCGATCCCAGCGGGGCTTTCAGTTGGCTGTGGGTGTACATGTTCGTGCCGGGGACTTTCGATCAGAGCACCTTCACCTCTCCGGGCAACGTTCTGATTTCGAGGGGCTATCTGCTGGGCGGCGGTACGAACACCAATATCGCGGATCAGTTATTTACCAATAACAACGTGGCCGTGGACGGGAGCTTCGGCGACGGCCCGAACACCATTCCATTGCAGATTCCGTTCAACACGATCGGGTCGAATTTTCAAATCGAGCTGGTGCTCGGTTCGGCCGAGCTGGTGACCGGCATCGGATCGCCAACCTGGTCGGCGGACTTCATGGACCCGATCAATGTGTCCTTATCGGCGCCGGCCGGGGTGACGCTGACTTCGGCCTCGGGTTTGTTACCGGGGACCGTGGGGACGGTGCCTGAGCCGAGCAGTCTGCCGCTGGCGGCGATGATCGCGATGGTCATCATCGCACTGGAGACGAAGCGCCGCCGGAAGACGGCCTGAGTGCGATTTCTTGGAGGCCGGCGACACGACGGGCCGGCCTCGTTTCGCCGGGGCTAAAGACCGGCTTTCTTCCACAGCGTGTCCACGCGCTGCTTGATTTCGTCCGGCATCCGAATCACGTCCGGCCAAGGGCGCGTGAAGCCTTCTTCTTTCCACTTCTTGGTGGCGTCGATTCCCATCTTGGAGCCGTAATTCGGCAGGCGGCTGGAATGATCGAGCGAATCCACCGGGCCCAGAACGAATTGAATGTCGCGCTCGGGATCGATATTGTTGAGCGCTTTCCACGCCACCTCGCGAACATTCTGGACATCCACATCCTCGTCCACCACCACAATGCATTTGCTGAACATGGCTTGTCCCAAACCCCAGATGGCATGCATCACTTTGCGCGCGTGTAGCGGGTAGGATTTGCGAATGGAGACCAGAATCAAATTGTGAAAGATGCCTTCGGCGGGCATGGAGATGTCGCGGATCTCGGGCAGTTGCAGACGCATCAGCGGCAGAAAGATGCGCTCGATGGCCTTGCCCATATAAAAATCCTCCATAGGGGGCGGGCCAACAATTGTCGTCGCGTAGATGGGATGCTTCCGTTGGGTGATGCAGGTGACATGAAATACCGGATACTCGTCTTCGAGCGAATAGAAGCCGGTGTGATCGCCGAAAGGTCCCTCGGTGCGCAGTTCGCCCAGCTCGACGTAGCCTTCGAGGACGATTTCAGAATTGGCCGGGACTCCCAAATCGGAAGTCTCGCACTTCACCATTTCGACAGGCTTGCCGCGCAGGAAGCCGGCGATCATCATTTCGTCCAGGTCTGGCGGCAGCGGGAGAATCGCCGAGTACATGGTGGCGGGATCTGAGCCAATAGCCACGGCGACATCCATGCGTTTCTGTTTGCCTTCTTTCAGCATGCGGCGGTAATGTTCGGCGCCCTGCTTGTGGGTCTGCCAGTGCATCCCGGTGGTGCGCTCGTCATAAACTTGCAGACGATAGCAGCCGCAGTTGCGCTTGCCGGTATCCGGATTCTTCGAGAACACCATGGGAAGCGTGATGAAGCGCCCGCCGTCCTGCGGCCAGCAATGCAGGATGGGATAGTCATTCAACGAAAACTTTTCGCGGCGGATCACTTCCTTGCAAGCCCCATCGGATACGGCCTTCGGAAAGAACGCGCCCATCTCGGCGAGTTTCGGAAGCATCTTGAGTTTTCCCAACAGGCCTTCGGGCATTCGCATTTCCAGATACTCGGAGATCCGGCGAGCTACTTCTTCCACCGAATCCACTTCCAGCGCGATCTGCATCTTGCGCGCGCTGGCGAAGCTATTGATGAGCACAGGAATGCTGCTGCCCTTGGGTTTTTCGAACAGCAACGCGGGACCGCCGTTCTTCACCGCGCGGTCGGCGAACTCGGTGATCTCGAGGTACGGGTCAACTTCGAAGGAAATGCGCCGCAGCTCGTGCTTCTTTTCGAGAGCGGCGATGAAGTCGCGCAAGTCACTGTATGCCATAAGAAATGTCGAACACCCAGGTTTTACTATGATGGAAAGTCAGGCCGCATGACAAATCGAACCGCATTCATCACCGGCGCAAGCCGTGGCATCGGACGCGCATGCGCATTGGCGTTGGCGCAGGCTGGCGCGCGCGTGGCCGTAGCTGCACGGAACATCGAACAACTTGAAACGTTGGCAGGCGAGATCCGGTCGCAAGGGCACGACGCCTTTCCGGTTTCGCTAGACTTGGCCAACCCGGAGTCCATCAAGGAGGCGATTTCGAAAACGGCCAAGGATTTTGGACCGATCGCGATTCTGGTGAACAATGCCGGCATCACCAAGGACGGTCTGGCGCTGCGAATGAAAAAAGAGGATTGGGACACCGTGATCGCGACCAATCTGACCGGGGCATTCTTGGCGATCCAACAGGTGTTGCAGGGCATGATGCGCGAGCGCTGGGGGCGGATCGTCAACATTTCCTCCGTGGTTGGCGAAATGGGTAATCCGGGTCAGGCCAACTACGTTGCGTCGAAAGCCGGGCTGATCGGGCTTACGAAATCGATCGCGCAGGAGATGGGCAGCCGCAATATCACCGTGAATGCGGTCGCGCCGGGTTTTGTGGAGACCGACATGACGCAAGGCTTGACCGAGGAGTTGAAAGCCAAGATGCTAGCAAACATTCCGCTCAAGCGGATCGGGCGTCCGGAGGACGTCGCCGCCGCAGTGCGGTTTTTGGCGAGCGAGGAGGCGGGATATATCACGGGGCACGTGTTGGATGTGAACGGCGGAATTTATATGTGAGTAGTTAGTGTTCTCCGGCTTCGAGCAGGCTCTCGAGTTCCGGTAGGGTGCGCAGGTCTTTTTCCCGGCCGGCAGCGCGCTTGGCTTTGATGAGGCTCTTTAGATCCAATGTTTGGACGCAACGGCCAAAAGCATCCACTGTAACAGCGGTCTGTTTGACTTCTTCGAACGAACCCGGGCCGCTGACCTCGGCGACCAGGTCCAAATCTGCCACATCCGTGGTCAGCCTGAGGACCGAACCCTTTCGGGGCGTCGCCTCATCCCAAATGAACGCTGCATCCGTGGGCAGTCCACGCAGACGCGGACGGAAAGGCCGCAGCGCCGCGACGAGTCGGCCGAGATTTTCCGGACGACTTGAATAGAAAATGTCCAGGTCATATGTGGCCGGTGAGAAGCTGCCATGCAAGATTGCAGACCAGCCGCCGATGATGATGAACTCCACCTCAGAATCAACCAGCGCATGAATCATGGCGTTGAAGCTCATGGTTTGCGGCGTGCAGCTCCGCGGACTTGCTCCGCGACTTGCGATACTGCTTGCAATTTCCGCACACGTTCCTCCGGCGTCAACCGGAGCTGCTCGATCAGCAGCGTTAGATCGATCCCGAACTTTTGCGCGGCCTCGATACGGCTGCCGGGCGCGGGATTCCGCAGTTTCTCCGCGGCACGCTCAAACTCCTCCGGTGTCAACGCTCGCAGCTCCCTCACACTTCAAGTTTACCTCTCGCGGACAAACCAAACAGAATTAGAAACGTCTGAACCTAATTGGAGGAACTCGCGAGTGGCTGAGGAAACTACACGCTATCAGATTCGCCCGTCGGCTGAAAGCACCTTTACGCTGGAGGTATCGAAGACCGGGCTGATGGCTGGCAAGAAACATTTTCTGTTTTTCGAACAGTACGCCGGAGAAGTGGATTACGACTCGGCGCACCCCGAGAATTCCAAAGTGCGGCTGACCGTAGAGGCGAAAAGCGTAACCTGCAAGGACGCCTGGGTGAAGAAAAAAGAAGAGCGGAAAAAGGTTTTGGACGCAGCGGTCACCGATATGATGGCTGCCAGCCAATACCCACGGCTCTCGTTCACATCCACGCGCATCACCAGCAAGTCGAAAGGCCAGTTCGAAATTCAAGGCGACCTCACCGTGCGGGGTATCACCAAACCCATTACATTCGTGACTGCGGCAAAACCGTCCGGCATCGAGCGGCTGGAGATCGATGGCGATGCGGAGATCAGTCTCAAGGACTACGGCTTGATGCCGCCTTCCGCCATGCTGGGCCTGATCGGCACCAAGAGTAAGATGACTCTTCGGTTTCTGGTTTGGGCCGAGAAGAACCGCACGTAAAAAGTAATTGCGAACCGCGGCCCGAGCCAGCACAATAGGAACTATGCAATCCTCGAGCAGCGGCGGGAAATTTCGTGTCGGTCTGGTCCAGATGAGCTGCGCGCCCGACCCCAACGAGAATCTCGAAAAAGCCCGGTGGCGGATTCGCGAGGCGGCTGCGGGAGGCGCGCAGATTGTTTGTCTGCAGGAGCTGTTTCGTTCCCAGTATTTCTGCCGCGAAGAAAACGCGGAGCTGTTTGCATTGGCTGAATCCATCCCCGGACCTACTACTGAGACGCTTGGAAATCTCGCGAGAGAGCTCGAAATAGTCATCATCGCGTCATTATTTGAGCGCCGTGGCGCGGGTCTGTATCACAACACCGCGGCCGTGATCTCGACCGATGGCGAGATCGCCGGCATCTATCGCAAGATGCATATCCCGGATGACCCGCTGTACTTCGAGAAATTTTATTTCACGCCCGGCGATCTCGGCTTCGTTAATTTCGAAACAGCCTTCGCGCGTGTCGGCGTCCTGGTCTGTTGGGATCAATGGTATCCGGAAGCCGCTCGGCTTTCTAGTATCGGTGGCGCCAATATTCTTTTCTATCCGACGGCAATCGGCTGGCACCCGGCGGAAAAAGTGCAATATGGCGCCGCCCAGTTGGATGCCTGGCGAACCATCCAACGCTCCCATGCCATCGCCAACGGGATTTATGTGGCGGCGGTGAATCGCGTGGGTTTCGAAGGGCCCGCCGATCGCGGTCTCGAATTCTGGGGATCTTCCTTCGTGGCCGACCCATTTGGTCAGGTGATCGCCGAAGCGCCCTCCAGTGAGGAAGCCATCCTGATCGCCGAGTGCGATCCACACCGCGTGGAGGAAGTCCGCCGCAATTGGCCCTTCCTGCGCGACCGGCGCATCGATGCCTACTCGCCAATTCTGAAGCGGTGGCTGGATTGAAAACCGCTCGTGGATTCCGAATGCCGGCCGAGTGGGAGCCGCATGAGGCTACCTGGTTGGCTTGGCCGCATGAGCGCTCGGACTGGCCGGGGAAATTTGTGCCCATCCCGTGGGTTTACGGCGATATCGTGCGGCGACTGAGCCGCGTGGAAAAGGTCCGCATTCTGGTGGAGAGCGCCGCGGCCGAGAAGAGCGCGCGGCGTGTTTTCTACAGATGCGGCGCCGACATGCAGGCGGTGGAGTTCTACCGTCATCGCACGAATCGGAGCTGGACCCGCGACTATAGTCCTATCTTTATTCGCAATCCGAGAGGCGAGATTGCGATCACCAATTGGATTTTCAACGGCTGGGCCAAATATGAGAACTGGCGCGATGACAACAAAATTCCTGATTATGTGGCCAAGCGCCTAAAGCTTGCGCAGTATGAGCCGGGCATCGTGCTGGAAGGCGGCAGCATCGACGTAAATGGCGCGGGCTTTCTGCTCACCACCGAAGAGTGCCTGCTGAGCGAGACAGTGCAGATTCGAAACCCCGGCCTCAGCCGCGCAGATCTGGAACGATACTTTGCCGACTATCTTGGAATCACACGGACCATTTGGTTGAAGCGTGGAATCGTTGGCGACGATACGCATGGGCATATTGACGATCTGGCTCGGTTCGTGGATGAGAACACCATTGTGACGGTCACGGAGCTGAATAAATCGGAAGCTAACTACGAGGTGCTTCGGGAAAATCTTCAATTGCTTGAACAGACCGGGCTGCGCATCGCAACTTTACCCATGCCTGCGCCCGTCTACTTCGAGGGCCAACGCTTGCCCGCGAGCTACGCAAATTTTTATATCGCCAACGATTTAGTATTAGTTCCCACGTTTAATGACCCGATGGATCGAGTGGCACTTACTAAGTTGGCCGCGCTGTTCCCGAATCGTGAAGTCGTTGGAATCCATTGTCTGGACCTTGTGCTGGGGTTGGGCACGCTGCACTGCATGACCATGCAGCAGCCGGCGTAGTTGAGGCGGAATTCAGGAACGTCTACAAACCTACCGTTCTCGATACCTCGTACCAGGCGGTTCCATCCGATACGAAATGAATGGTGGCGGATTTGCCGGTGACCCCGACGAGCGGACCTACGCTCAGCAAGTTCGCGCCGAACGTTATGGTCTTCGCACTGGTATTGTCATTCGCGATGATGACAATCATATGCTGCCCCGGCAAGCCGGCTGTTGCGGCAGTGAGGGTGGCATTCCCTCCACTCGGATTGGTGCGGATCTTGTGCACATCGCCAGCGGTGACATCTAACGTCATCGCGGCTTGATACGGCGTGCTGTCCATGGTGGATATAACACGGCGTGCCCGAACATCACCGCGTGAGTCGGTTAAACTCGATGCCGCTCCGCCCCCCATTAAGCGGAACACCTTGCCATCGTAGAATACCCATTGCGGTTGGCTGGCTACTAACGTGCCGCCGGGATCGGTGGCGCCATCGATCTTCTTGATATTCTTCAGCCCAACGTTGTCAATATTCAGAGAGCAGAAGGCGGTACAAGTGGCGTCCACATTCAAGACGAACGTCATGCCGGGACTGTATGACGTCAGCGCTTTATTCCGCAACCTGCAAGTATAGGCGGGCGTTCCGTTTGTGGATTCGCAGTAATTCTCATTGGCGTGCACCGCATCATGCGTCGGGATGAGAGCGGTGTTGAACGACGGCGTACAATCCACACGCTGCTGGCCAGGGTTATCCACGCAGACATGCATGATTCCGTTGCCCGACATTAGGTTCAGGTTATTCTCGACACCCACGGGTTTGCCGTCGACTTGCACCTTGAGAGCCTGGCCGTACGCCGCGATTGCTGTCAAAGAGAGGAGGATGTGTTTCAGTGGCATCGAACATACTTTCGCATGTCTGGCTTTTGCATGTCTTGAAATCGCATGCGGGGTTTTCGCGTTATGCTTTAGGTTTGCCGCAGCCGCCGGAAGCAGTCCATAAAGTTGTGATCGATGAACCGCCGCCGTTCCTGGGAACCTGGCGGCGAGTTTATATTTTCGTGCTCTGCTACCTGGTTTTTGTTATTGCGGCATTCTATGTTTTCTCGCGGGCCTACGCCCCATGAGACCGCTGGACTGGGTGGTGATGTTCACATGGCTGACGTTCATTGTCAGCTACGGGCTGTATCGCGGACGCGGCAGCACCACGGTCAACAAATATCTGCTGGCGGGCAAAAGCATGCCGTGGTATGCCATGGGGCTTTCCATCATGGCGACACAAGCCAGCGCCATCACATTCATATCCACCACCGGCCAGAGTTACACGGACGGGATGCGCTTCGTGCAGTTCTATTTTGGATTGCCCATCGCGATGGTGATTCTTTGCGCGACAGCGGTCCCGATTTTTCATCGCGCCAATGTATATACGGCATATGAGTATCTGGAGCAGCGCTTCGATGCGAAGACACGCGCATTAGTCAGCGGAATTTTTCTGATCCAGCGCGGATTGGCCGCGGGCTTGTCCCTTTACGCGCCGGCGGTGGTGCTCTCGGTGATTCTCGGATGGCCGGACCGGCTGACCACGGTGATGATGGGTGCGCTGGTGGTGACTTACACCTCGCTCGGCGGCATCAAAGCGGTCACCTGGGCCGACGTGCAACAAATGATGCTGATTTTGTGCGGCCTGGTGATCTCTTTGGTGATGGCAATTCATCTGCTTCCTGGCCATGTGTCGTTCGCGAACGCGGTTTCGCTGGCGGGCGCGGCCGGAAAACTGAATGCCGTTAACTTCCATTTCGACTGGAACGACCGGTACAACGTCTGGAGCGGGCTGATCGGCGGGATGTTCCTGATGCTGGCATATTTTGGCTGCGATCAATCGCAGGTTCAGCGCTATCTTACCGGAAAATCGATCGAGCAGAGCCGCCTGAGCCTGATATTCAACGCCATGGCGAAGATCCCGATGCAGTTTTTCATCCTGTTTATCGGTGCGATGGTATTTGTGTTTTTCATCTTCGAGCGGCCGCCGGTGCTCTTCCAGCCAGTGGAGCTGGCGCGGGTTCGCAACGATCCACGTTTCCCCAGTGTCGAAAGACGCTACGAACAGGCTTTCGCGAATCGCAAGCAAGCGGCCGAAGAGTACCTGCAAGCGAAGACTTCGGCCGATCCAGCTTTGAAGCAATCCAGCTTGGAGCACTATCAGAGCGCACAACGCGAATTGAATGATGCGCATCTGGCGAGCGAACACCTGGTGGGAAAAGATTTTCACGACACCAACTACATTTTTCTATCGTTCGTGACGCGCTATCTGCCGGCGGGCCTGGTGGGACTGATTATCGCAGTGATCTTTTCGGCCGCCATGTCGTCGACTTCGGGCGAGATCAACTCGCTCGCCACCGTGACCGTGATCGACATCTATCGGAGGCACGTCAATAAGGATGCATCCGACCGTCATTACCTGATGGCGTCGCGTTTCGCCACGGTCTTTTGGGGATTGTACGCAGTGGGGTTCGCGCAATACGGCAGGAATTTCGGCGCGCTGATTGAAGCGGTGAATATTGTCGGCTCGCTATTTTACGGCGGACTGCTGGGTGTCTTCGTGCTCGCGTTCTTCTTCAAGAGCGTGGGTTCGAACGGCGCATTTTTTGGCGTAGTGGCAGGCGAAGCAGCCATCTTCGCCGCCAATATATTTACTAAGATTTCGTTCCTTTGGTACAAC
Organism: Bryobacteraceae bacterium; assembly: GCA_050011295.1. Classification (GTDB taxonomy): domain Bacteria; phylum Acidobacteriota; class Terriglobia; order Bryobacterales; family Bryobacteraceae; genus Palsa-89. The sequence goes on along the minus strand of JBEKJJ010000019.1, from coordinate 34,922 downwards.
GTGGTGGGCTGCGTTGTAGTGATTGTGGTGGGTGTTATGGTGTCACGAGCGTTCGACCGGAAACGTCCTCAACAAGCCTGACGCGTTCTAGAATCTCTGTTGATATCTGGAGCAGATTCTGGATAAGGCGGCGGCGTAATCCAACTCAGTTTCCCGAAGATCGACCCACTCGAAAGGATACGGCGACACGTTCGTAGCCTTGAAGCGTAGCACCAGGAACTCATCGAACTGGGGCTGGGCATCGGACCGCAGACGGCGTTCCGCTTCCGGGGCTTCCTGGAATGGGTGCAGGAAGCCGCCCGTGCCCGTCGTGGGGAACGCGCGGTCTCCTTCGTATCCGACGACGCTTTCCGCCCGGTTGATCCCGATCACCGCGATACAAATGGGATTGCCGCCACCGCGCTTGAATTGCACCACCTGATTCCGCAAATCGTTGATCACGCGGTCGATTTGCTTGATCATGGCCTTGGCTAATATCTTCACTTCCACCCCGATTTCCACTGTTGCGATCGGTCCTCTCGGAACTTGGTAGCCGGAATCCGCGATAGCAGTCTCGCCTGGAATGAGTTCACCAAAGGTTGCATCGCCGCGTCTGGCCGCAACGCCTCTCCGCGTGTTCTGTACATTCAGAACGCGGTCTTTGCGCTCGACCGTGGCCGCGATCAGTTTGGGTGAACGATTAATGCTGACCAGGTCTTCGTAGAGATGCATGGCCACGAAGTCGCCTTGATTGGACGCGCGGTGCTTATAAAGCTTAGTTTCAAATAACCGCCGGAACTCCGTTAGCAGCCGATATTCGAGTTTTTGAGGTGACTGGGTCAAGAATTAACTCAGCTTCTACCGCGCCAACAAATCTGGGCTGTTTAATGAGCTTGGAGATCCGCTCCTTTGCAATCTCGGTATAAGCCGGCTCTACCTCGTTGGCGATTGAATTTCTGCCAGCCATAATAGCAGCCTGTGACGTAGATCCGGTACCCGCGAACGGATCAAGGACCGTATCGCCCGCAAAGGAGAATAGTTTGATAAGGCGTTCGGCTAGCTCGACAGGATAGGGAGCCGGATGTCCATCGCGCGTGGATGCGCCGCGAATATCAGTCCAGATAGACCGCTGCCAGGTCTTCATTTCCTCTTTGGTCAGCATCGACAAGGCCTTTTGCAGCCCTTGAACGGATCGATACTCGCCGCCTTTACGGAAGAAGAGAATATACTCAATGTCGTTCTTGATGATTCCACCGGGTTGGTAGGGTTTCCCGTAGAATCCCGCACCGTTACCCTCCACCTCAGTAGCCCCGTTGGCAATTTTGTGCCACAGAATTGGCATTAGGCAATCCAGGCCGAGCTTGCGCGCCCGTACCTGAATATCAGAGTGGAGGGGCACAAGGTAATGACGCCCGCCGCGCTTTCTCGATATGCAGACATCCCCAACGACACAGCAAATGCGTCCGCCGCCAACCAGAACCCGCGCGCACTCTTTCCACGCAGTATCCATTTCTTCCAGGAATCGATCGTAGTCGTCGAAATGACCCATTTGATCGGGATTGCCGGCAGTGTATTCCTTTAGGGTCCAATACGGCGGTGATGTAACGACTAATTGGACCGAAGCATCTGGGATCCACGATAGGTCTCGCGCGTCGCCCTGATGGAGGCGGTGCACGGTTCGGTTGTATGGCGAGGGCCATTCGATCTGCCGGTAATGACGATTTGCGGCGAGCAGGGCTTGCAGGCCTTCGGGGGTGTTATCTTCCAACGGCAGGGACGGGGCGCGGCGTGGAATTCTCTTCGGACGACCGTTCGCGAATAAATCTTCCTGTAGCGGATGCCCCGTGGGTTTTATCCTCAAACCTCTCCTCTTCAAACCTGTCCTCTTCGAGGGCACCTGGCCGAAGGTCAACTTGGCGGTGCTTATTGAGATTGTACCTTTGCCGATTGGATCTTCGCCCATCTATCCGCTCATCGGCAAAGGAATTTCTAATCTGAGGGAACGTCGCACGCGCTCAATAGGGATACGCGGCGCACCCTGTCGGAACCCAATGGCCCCACTGATCGTAGTAGCCTGACGGGCTGCAATAACCGGGCGCGTAGCCGTATCCATAGCCGTAGTAGGGCGCGCCGTAAATTCCGAGACCCAAGCCGCGGCCGTAATATCCACCGTAGCCGCGACCGCCGTAATAGCTTCCGCCACCGTAGTAGCCACCGCCACCATACCCGTATCCGCGGGCAGCATAGCTACGTCCACCACCGCCAGAATATCCGCGGCCGCCGCCTGAATACGATCGGCCGGAGTACGCATGGCCTCCACCGCCGGAGAATCCGTGGCCGCCAGCACCGCCGTGTCCGCCACCGCCACGGCCTTGCGCTAACGCCACGATCGGGCTGAATAGCGTAAGTGCAGCGCCAAGAACCAACGCCGGTAATCCAAATTTCTTTAACATAACTTGCTCCTACCCATTGGACGTGGCAGGCAATGGTGAGGGTGCACTGTATGCTGTGATTGCTTGATTGTGAACAACAAATAATGGGTTAGCGGCCGGCGCGCGATTTAGGATGAAGATTTTCGGCACTCAAATCTTACAGGGCGGCAGTGGGCCGGTCTGACCCACCAACCGCCCTGTCGCTGTGCCCTAGGGGCTATCGCTTGGTGGGTTGCTCTTGCTCTTTGCGGGGCTGATTTTGCTGTTCCTGCTGCCCCTTATTTGGATCCTGACCTTGGTGACCCGGTTGGCCTCCCTGATGGCCGGGCTGATTGCCTTGTTGCTGCTGGCCCCGGTTTGGTTGATTACCAAAGTCCTTCTGCTGCTGGTTCCCCTGTTCCTTCTTTTGGGTGTCCATCTATGATTACCTCCACGAGTTAGAATCCGGAGCAGGTTTTTCGTTGCGCGATGTCACGCACTGTCACGGTTGCTAAACGTTAACGGCGCTGCTTGGATGCGAGCAATGCCATCCATTCGTCCATGCCTTGGCTGGTCTTTGAGGAAAGTTCCAGCATGGGCATTCCGGGACGAACGGATTGAATATTCGATCTGGCTGCGGCGCGATCGAACTCGACGGCCTCCGCCAGATCGATCTTCGTAATGACAGCGAGATCGGCGCTATTGAAAATGGTGGGATATTTCAGTGGCTTGTCTTCGCCTTCGGTCACGGAAAGCAGCACCAGGCGGATGTTCTCGCCCAGATCGTAGGAGGAAGGGCACACCAAGTTGCCGACGTTCTCAATGAAGAGAAAATCCAGTTCATTGATATTCCAACCTTCGATGGCGTTCTGAACCATGGCGGCTTCCAGGTGGCAGAGCGTTCCGGTGGTGATCTGTTTCACGGGCGCCTGGCTGCGCGCCAGACGTTCGGCGTCGTTTGCTGTTGCGAGATCGCCGACAACCGCCGCGGGGCGATAGCCTTTTTCCTTGAGCCGCGTGAGGGTCTTTTCGAGAAATGCGGTTTTACCGGAGCCAGGGCTTGAAACCAGGCTGGCGACAAAGACACCAGCCTTTTTGAAGCGCTCGCGCAACTCGGCAGCTACCTGGTCGTTGTGCTTCAGGACATTGCGCCGGACTTCTACGATGCGGGGTTGAGTGGGAGGTTGAGTGCTCATTCAGTCAGCTCCAGAGCGGCCAGTTCCAGTTCGCGGCCGTGAATTAGCTTAGAAGCTGGAGTATCGCACTCCGCGCAGGAAAAATCCTGCATGGAGTGCACCGGGCGCTCCGCGTCGCACTTGGAACAAAAGACCACGATGGGAACTTCTTCGATGATCAGGCGGGTGGTCGCGTAAGGCGTTGCCTCACGCGCCAGCTCGTAGGCTGACAGAAGCGCCTCCTTGACGACGCCCGATAATGGTCCGAGGCGCAGATGGATAGCTTCGAGTTGAGGGTTTCCGCGCCGCTCCACTTCTTCTCCCGCGACATCCAAAATGCTCAAGGCGATGGAGAGTTCATGCATTCGACGCTCCGGTAATACATCCGCGGCCTTGCCAACCTACCTGAGTGACCTTCCCGTCCTCGATCAATACTGGGACCGTGCGCTGGCCGTCGGTGGCCGCTAACATTCGAGCGTAAGCTTCTGGATCCGCTTCGACGTCGTACTCCTCGAAATCACGGTTCTTCCACTCCAGCCATTCGCGCAATTCGCACGTGTAAGGGCAACTGGCTGTGCCGTAAAGTTCAGTTTTCGGCATGACCGGCGATCCCCAAAAGTTGGCGAATGATGTGATACACGGACGCTTGCACTTCCTGAATGCGCGGGATGTAGTCAGACCGGACCACCAGCGGCCAGTCCACTAATCCCCGGCGCACGATCTCGCCGCCATCATAACCCAGCAGCGCCACGGTCAGCAGATTTCGCTTGCGGGCCTCTTCCAGCGCCATGATAATATTCTTCGATCCTCCACTAGTGGAGATCCCGATGGCGACGTCTTCCGGGCGCGCCTGCGCGATAAGCTGGCGGAGGAAGATCACTTCGGTTCCGACGTCATTCGCAAGTGCGGTAATGTTGGCCGGTTCGAGCGATAGAGAAATTGCCGGAACAGGACGCAGGCCGTCCGGTGGAAGAACGCAATCCAGCGCCCAATCATTCGCATCGGTGGCCGAGCCGCCGTTTCCGAAAAGAATCAACTTGCCTCCACGGAGGAGGCGATCGTGGATGGCGACGGTGGTATTGACGATTTGTTCAGATTGCTCGGTGGCCACTTGCGCGCGGAGTTTCGCGTCTTCTTCAACTTTCATTTCGATCGACGCGGCCACTTGCTCCAGCAGGCCTCCAGTCTCCTGTTTCTGCTGCCCCAGGAACGGATAGAGAAATCCGGCGTCGCCCACATCGTGCCCCAATTCGCGATGCTCGAAGAAGACGTGCACGGTTTCCCAAAGCGTGTGATAGAGGATCTCGATCATTTCCTGATGTTGGAAGGGATCCGACGCGAGGTCCGTGCACGCGTAAGAGCCGCGCTCGCCCGGCAGCGCAAATGTCATCGCTTCGCGCTCCGTGGCCGCGTCCAGAGCCGACTGTACTTCCGGATCACCTTCGGGAGGACCGAACCCCATCACGATGTCTTCGGGCTTAACGATCGCGCGAAGCCAGGGGGCGAATAGCATGGACAAATCGAGTGCCGGCAGGGCGCGCTTTCCCACGATTACCGGATGCACGAATTCCACCGATACGTGTTGAGCGTCGGTGGCATAGGGTCCACGGCCAAAGGCCAGCAGGCGCCCACCTTTAAGGAAGCGATCCGACATGTCACGACAGGCCGATGCCAACCGCGGAGCTTCGCGTGCGAAGAATTCTCCGTAGAGTTGGTTCCGTTCCAGGAGCGCCTCTTCTACGCGGCTCGCGAGGGTGACGGTGCTGGATGGCATGGCTAGCAGATACGCGGGAGCGGATCTCCTACCAGCATATCGATTACGCGTGTGCCACCGTAACTGGTAGCGCCAAGAACGGTTCCAGCAGGCTGCTCGCACATCTCACCGATGATGACTGCTTCGTGACCACCCGGCGTTTCCTTGAGCGCCTGAAGCGCAACATCGGCGCGCTCGGCGGCAATAATCGCCAGGAACTGGCCCTCGTTCGCGATGTGCAAGGGATCAAGGCCTAGCAGCTCACAAGCGCCGCGCACGGTGTCGCGGATTGGGATTTTATCCTCGCTGAGCACAACGCCGAGTCCGCAGTCGTGGGCTAATTCGTTCAGGGACGTGGCGACGCCGCCTCGAGTGGGGTCGCGCATCCAGCGAATGGCGGATGCCGCGGCGCGAGCCAGCGCTTCCACCAGAGGAAGCACGGAGCGCGTGTCGGAGCAGAGGTCCGCCTCGATTTCCAGTTCACCACGCGCCAGCAGGATGGTGATGCCGTGATCGCCAATGGGGCCGCTGAGAAGCACTTTGTCGCCGGGCCGGACGGATGCGGCCGAGAGCGCGATGCCCGGAATCGGAAGGCCGATGCCCGCCGTTGTGATGTACATGCGGTCGGCCTTGCCATGCTCCACAACTTTCGTGTCGCCACCGACGATGCTGACTCCGGCGCGTTCGGCGGCCTTTGCCATGGCGCGAACTTCGGCTTCCAGGATCTCCGTGGGCAGTCCGGATTCCAGAACATACGTCACTACCAGCGCCTGAGCGCGCGCGCCGGAAACTGCTAGGTCGTTCACCGTACCATTTACGGCGAGTTCGCCGATGGATCCTCCTGGGAATCGAAGAGGCTTTACCACGAAGCTATCCGCGGTGATGGCGACGCATGTTCCGTTCAGATTGATGTGAGCCGCATCGCTCAAAGGTTCGGTGGATGCGCCGAACAGCAGCGGGGCGAAGAGGCCTTCCACCAAGCGGCGGCTGGCTTTGCCCCCAGCGCCGTGGGCCATTTCAATTTGCGGATCGCGGAAGCGGATTTTAGGGAGCACGGGGATCAAGCGGGAGCGCCAATGCTGGTGAGTACAGCCGCCTTTCGATACTCATAATTGAAATAGGCAGCGCACGAGCCTTCCGACGATACCATCAGCGCACCCACCGGACGTTCAGGCGTGCATTCCTTTCCAAATAGCTTGCATTGCGCCGGCTTAAGCACTCCTTTGAGGACTTCGCCGCACTGAGCCGCCTTGGGATCGGTGACGCGAACACCGGGGACGTGGAAGCGCTTCTCCGCGTCCCATTGCGCGTACGTATCGCGAATGCTGAGAGCGGACTGCGAGATGAATCCCATGCCGCGCCACTCGAAATAGGGACGCAGCTCAAACACTTCGGCCATGGCCCTCAGAGCCGGCCGGCTGCCTTCCCACGGGACCACGCGCTTGTATTGATTTTCCACCTTCGCTTCACCGGCCTTGAGCTGCTGGAGCAGCATCACGATGGATTGCAGAACATCCACCGGTTCGAAACCGGATACCACGATGGGCTTGCCTTCGTTTCTCGCGATCCATTCGTAAGGACGGCAGCCGATGACGGTGGAGACATGTCCGGGACCGATGAAGGCATCAATACGCATGTCCGGTGAATCCAGGATGGCGCGGATGGCCGGAATGATGGTGACGTGATTTGAGAATACCGAGAAGTTGCGAAGCCCCAACTCCTTCGCGCGGATCAAAGTGAGGGCCGTGGAGGGCGCGGTGGTTTCAAACCCGATCGCGAAGAACATTACGTGCTTGTCGGGATTCTTCTGTGCCAGTTTCAGCGCGTCGGAGGGTGAATAAATAATCCGCACATCCATGCCGCGCGCCTTGTGTTCGAGTGGGCTGCCGCTGGTGCCGGGAACCCGCATCATGTCGCCGAACGCGGTGAAGATGACGTTCGGATCCTGAGCCATGGAGAGACCATCGTCGATGCGTCCCATGGGCAGCACGCACACCGGACAACCGGGGCCATGCACCAGCTCAATATTGGATGGAAGCAGGTCTTTCAGACCGAAACGATAGATGGCGTGCGTGTGGCCGCCGCACACCTCCATAAACCGGTAATGCCGTTTGGGATCAGCCAGGCGGCGGATCTCGTCGGACGCTTTCCCGATGACGCCGGGTTCACGGAATTCATCGACAAACTTCATGTCTCGCCCAGCCCATAACCTTCAACTTCCTGCATGGCTGCTTCCTGCTCGCCCAGCATGGTCAGGGTTTGAATCTGATCCAGCGCCTGTTCTTCGCTGATCTTGCTCATCGCGAAGCCCACGTGGATCAGCACCCAATCGCCAGCCTTGGGAGGATCGTCAGCCAGCAGTCCGGTGTCGATGTGACGGCGCACACCCACCACTTCCACCAGCGCACGATTTTGTTCTTCCGGAAATAATTCAACAATTTTGGCAGGAATAGCCAAGCACATTAGAACACCTTCAACTATTGTCTACCTTTTTCCGGGCTACGATGTCGAATGAGCATTTCAGCTCGTCTTTAACCTTGAGCGCACCCCCAGCCACAGAAACAGGTTTAATCCCATACGCGCTCTGCAGCGCCGTGAACTCCCCGTGCGCGCGCAGCATATCGCCGGTGAGAGAGATTTGCGCGGCGACGGCCTGACTTTTCGAAACTCCATGCAGCATCAGAGTGCCCACCAGGTTGACAAAGTACCGCCCATCCCCGGCCTTGTTTGCCGACACCTGAGTACTCTCGAAAGTAATCTCCGGATGCTTCGATGTCTCCAGCACGTCCTGGTTCATGGTGGCTTCCAGTTCGCGGCGATCCTTGTCGCTCATGTTGTCAGTCACGGCGAGCGATTTGGCATTGACCCTAATCACAAGCCGAGCCTCATCCAGTGCGTCGGGCGAAAATTTCGCCTCGCCCTCGAAGTCTCGGATGGCCAAGGTCGGATTGTGGCCGAAGGCCGAGAACATCCCGCTGGCGAAAGCTCGGACGGTGAACCGGCTAATGCCGGAATCAATGGAGTAAACTTCGACTTTTGCGGAGGTGGTCACTTACATAGCCTTCAGCTTCAAATACCTTTCAAAATCAGGCGCGGCGGTCTGCAGCAGGTTGCCCACGTTCAGGCCGCCCAGATACTTCCGGATCGCCGGGCTGCTCAAAATCATGCCGGTGCCTAACAGCACCAAAGCCAATCCGGGGAACATCACCATGGTGTCCCGCGCTTCCGCGGAATTAGCATCGTCAAACTACGTTGCGTATTTGTTCCATCGATTGCCTCATCTTTTTTCGGAATTTAACGCGCCCGCAATTATTCTCCGCACTACCGTGGCGGCCTGATCCACAACCGCCGCTGTAGTGTTGCTCAGCCCCAACCGGCCGCTAACGATCGCGGCTCTTCGTTAACAGCAGCGCCCCATCGTTGCTGCCAGACGCCGCAGGCGAAGTCCATGAACGGGCCGTGACGTTGAGAGATGCCAAAGCGATTTTTCGCCCGGTCGAAGCGTCCCACCAGACTCCCGCATACTTGCCCGGGTCAAGCTGAGCTGTGACGCTCCCGCCACGCGGCAGATAGATCGCGTACAATTCGCCCGGTTTTGCCAGGCAGTAATTCCCATTGTTGACAAGCTCGTCGTGCGGCTCGGTCTTCCACCATTCAAAGCTGGCGAAAAAATCGACCATGTGTGCGTAGCCTTGAAACATGGTCATGGTGTCGTCGCCGCGGCCGTTCATCCAACCGCCGCCCGTATCCGGCCAGACGTTGGTTCCTCGCCGCGCGGTTTCGCCCGAGGTTTGATATCCGCCGGCCATCACGATTTCCCACGCCGTCCTGCGCAGCGTATCAGCGGATTCCGATCCCAGACCCTTGGCCCACATCGGGTAGTGATCCTCGTAGCCGTATTCTTCATTGGTCTGCGGAATGATCCGGCCCAGACTCTGTTGCTGCTTGCGCTGGGCCAGCATGAAGGCGTGCTGCGTCCTGGACCACTCTTGAAACGATGTGAAGTCGAACCAGGGTGAGGTGCGATCCTGATGCACGTTGTCGACCGGGTGGCTGGTAGCCAGATGCTGATACGGATCCCACTGCCTGATCAGCGTTCCGGTGGCATGCGTCCACGCGTCATCGCGATATTGATCCAAATCGTCGCCGAGGTCCCACGTGATGTTCGAAAAGGCGCCGAAGCGGTCGATGGCGTAGCTGATAAAGCGGCGTTCGTCGTCGCTCGCAGGCGCGGGATGCACGCGGCTGTCATTCATGTCCAGGACCAGCGAAAAAATCATGTCGCGATCCCGGGCGAAACGAAGCGCGCGCTCGAACTTCTGCCAATAGGACACTTGAAAGCGGCTGTAATCGAATCCTGGATAGTAGATGTCATCCGGTCGGCCGAAATTTCCCGCGCGGCTTTGCCAGGCGGTAATAAAAGGTGTCCAACTGGTTCCGGCCATCACTGGTTCGCCGTAATACATGCTGGTCCTGCCGGCGATGGTCACGCGCAGCCGGTTGATCTTTAATTGGTGAAGCCTTTCGATGCTGGACTGGATTACGTGTTCGTCCTTCCAACCGATCAACCAGTATGCGGTAGTGCCATTAAAGAAATAATGTTCGCCCGTGCCTTCCCAGATAAAGTGCCAGCGATTTTCACGATCAATCCGAATGGGACCGAGCCGCCCCGCGCTCCGGGCGTGGAATTTGCCAGCGAACGTTTTGTGGAACAATCCTTGGCGATATTGAACTTCATACTTGTAGTCGCCTGGAGCCGACGGCATGAATCGGATGCGGTATATGCTTCCATCCTCGGCGTCGGAAAACCCCTCCACATGCCATTTCTGAACGCCGTTCGCTGTCTCAAACGTTCCGAAGAGCGTTGCATCCGTGAAAGGATTTCGCGCACGACGTCCCGAAACATGGGCTGACACCTCTACGAAGTCGTAAGCATCCAAATCGGCCGAAGATTGTGAGAAAGTGACGGCGCCAGGTGGCAAGCCGCCGGGAATGAAAATGAAGAGAACGCCTCCCACCACGACTACGATCAGCAACAGAACCCGAATTCCGCTGCCGAGCAACTGCCTATCGTTGTTCACGTTTGTTTTGGCCCTCTCATCGTGGCACATTCCCACAGGTTGGGTGAGTGAAGTCACTCAACTGGACCAACTGGATCGCACAATCTCCTTCTCGAAGAATGTCTCGGCGTTCTGGCAACCATATTGCAACACTTATTCCTAGTGCCATCTAGGCGAGGTGTCCCCATGGGGTGAGTTTTACTACGGCGCTTCATCCCGTCGCGGATGCGGTGCTCGAGCGGCGTGCCAAGGTGCGCTACGCCGTTGAATTGAGAGTCCGCTACCGGACACTCTGCAAAAAACACATGTTTGCCGGTGTTGGGTACACCAAGAACATGAGCAGCCACGGCGTCTTCATCGCCTCACGGTGCGACGTCCCAATGGGTACCCATATGGAAGTAAGCATCGATTGGCCCGCGCTGTTGGATGGAGCCGTACAGCTTCAACTGGTCTCGGTTGGCAAAGTGGTCCGATGCGAAGAATCCGGTTTCGCGGTCACGTTGGGGAAGTGCGAATACCGGACCATGAAGAGCTGGAGCAAAGCAGCGGCTCCGCCGAACTGTTGGCATGAGGCGGAGCCAACCAAAACGCAGCCACCAACGTCCTGTTAACCTGAGGGTTCGCGGCATGGAGCCTTCCTCGCTTTCCCTCAGCCTCACTCCGCATGGCCGGCTGATTCTGACTCACGATCCCGACGCGCCGAATCTGGACGGCGCCCTCAGCGATCGTCTGCAGCCCGCCTTCGAGCGCGGATCGGGTCACGGGCTTCTGTCGCTGGGAGCGGATGAAGTTGGGGCCACGCTGCCGCCGGTGTTCTCCTATTGGCGCGAGTTCGCTGCGCGTTACGTCACCACTCTCTGCACCCGCGAGGATAGCGATGACATGGCCGTTCCTCCCGATGAGGAACTGGGGCGCATGGCGTTCGGAGCCCCGCCGATGCTGGGCGCGGAGTATCTGACAGCCGCTGTGTTGGAAGCGCTTTGGCGCGAATTGGACGCGGCCTTCCGCCTGGAGTTGTCCGAATCCAAATGCAGCGTGCAGGATTTTCTGAAGCGCCGGAATCCGGCTTGGAACCTGGTGGGGCGGGTACATTTCAACATTGCCGAGAATCGCAAGGATGCGGACGCTCCGTTCGCATTTCTCGCAACGTATACCACGCGGCTTTCCTCCCAGGCCAAGGCGCAGCATCTACCGCTGGGCCAGGCGTTGCGTGAGTATGCAGGCGCGAAGAACAAGCAACGCCTGTTGTCGCTGCTGGTTCCCGTGCAACGCGCGTCCGAAACATGTCCGTGGCTGAAAGAAATGGTGGATGCGGGCGAGATCTTTCATCCACTCCGCTGGACACCGCGCGAAGCCTTGCAACTTCTGGGCGATGTCCTGCAGCTCGAAACTGCGGGCGTGGTGGTCCGGACGCCTGCGTCATGGAGAGGCAGTCGCCCGCCGCGGCCACGCGTGACCGGCACTGTAGGAACCAAGGCGCCGGCGGGGCTGGGACAAAACGCGCTGCTCGATTTCCGGATGGAAGTGACGCTCGACGGTGAGACGCTCACAGCTGAGGAAATCCGCGAATTGCTGGCCAAGACCGATGGCCTGGCGCTGGTGCGCGGAAAATGGGTGGAAATCGACCGCGAGCATCTGGAAAGCATGATCGCGCGCTTCCGTGAAGTGGAACGCACCGCCAAGGACAATGGGCTGGCATTCAGCGAAGCCATGCGATTGCTGGCCGGCGCGGATGTGAACGCCGCGGATACGGAGGCCGCGGCCAACCCCGAATGGGCGCAGGTAACGGCCGGGCCATGGCTGGCTGAAACTTTGAATGCGCTACGCAGTCCGCAAGGGTTGGCGCAAATCGATCCCGGTAATGCGCTCGCGGGCGTACTGCGGCCCTACCAGCAAGTGGGGGTGCGCTGGCTCTATCTCCTCACGAAACTTGGTCTCGGAGCATGCCTCGCCGACGACATGGGATTGGGCAAGACCATTCAAGTGCTCTCGCTGCTGCTGGTTCTCCAGCGCGAGGAAAAGGCCGAGCCGCATCCCAGCTTGCTAGTCGCGCCGGCATCGCTGCTCGGCAATTGGGCGGCGGAAATCGAACGCTTCGCACCGGGGTTGAGGGCGATGATCGCGCATCCGTCGGTTCTGCCGGCGGCTGAGCTGAAGTCGATGGAACCAGAACGGCTGCGCGACATTGATCTGGTAATCACCAGCTACGGATCGCTGCTGCGCGTTCCGTGGATGGCCGAGATTCCCTGGCGGCTGGCCGTGCTGGACGAAGCGCAGGCCATCAAGAATCCGGATGCCAAACAAACCCGCACCGTCAAAAAGCTCAAAGCTCGAGCCAGACTGGCGCTCACCGGCACTCCGGTGGAGAACCGGCTGGGCGATCTGTGGTCGATTTTCGACTTCGTCAATCCGGGATTGCTGGGAACATCGAAGGAGTTCACCAGTTTCGCCAAGCGCCTGGGTGATCGCGCCAACGGCTCTTATGGACCGCTGCGCGAGCTGGTGCGTCCTTATATATTGCGGCGGCTGAAGACGGACAAAACGGTGATCGCCGACCTGCCGGACAAAACCGAAATCAAGGCATTCTGCGCACTCAGCCGTCCACAGGCCGCGCTCTACCAGCAGGCGGTGAAGGAGTTAGCCGAACAAATCGAGGATTCAAGTGGCATCCAGCGCAAGGGGCTGGTGCTCGCGTTTCTGATGCGCTTCAAACAAATTTGCAACCATCCCTCGCAATGGCTGAGAGACGGCGGTTGGGCCGAAGCCGACAGCGGCAAATGGGCGCGCTTGCGCGAGATCGCCGAAGTGGTGGCCGCAAAACAAGAAAAGATGCTGGTGTTCACCCAGTTCCGCGAAGTGACCGCGCCGCTGGCCGATTTCCTCGGCTCGGTTTTCAAACGGGCCGGCCTGGTGCTGCACGGAGAAACCGAAGTGAAGAAGCGTCAGGATCTGGTGCGGCGCTTTCAAGAAGACGAAGGCGTGGGCTTTTTCGTGCTGTCGCTGAAGGCCGGAGGCTCGGGACTAAACCTGACTGCCGCATCGCACGTGGTGCATTTCGACCGATGGTGGAACCCGGCGGTGGAGAACCAGGCCACGGATCGAGCTTTCCGAATCGGACAGACAAAAAATGTACTGGTGCATAAGTTCGTGTGCCGCGGTACCGTAGAAGAGAAAATCGATCAGCTCATCGAGTCTAAGCAGCAACTCTCGAAGGATTTACTGGAGGGCGGGGCCGACCTGCTGCTGACGGAATTGAAGGACGACGAATTATTAAAGCTGGTTGCGCTGGATCTGAATAAGGCGCTCAAGGAGACGTGATTGGCAAGGTACGACGATTGGGGATTCAGGCCCTATGTTTCGGTTGCGGAGCGGCGGCACAAAGCCGCGCGCGAGATGGAGAAGCGCAAGAAGCAGGGGCATGCCGTTTCGCCGGTCCACATCGAAGGCCGCGCCATCGCCACTACGTTCTGGGGCAAAGCTTGGTGCCAGAACCTGGAACGCTACAGCGATTTTGCCAACCGTCTGCCGCGCGGGCGGACCTATGTGCGCAACGGATCGGTGGTGGATCTGCAGATTGCACCCGGCGCGATCCATGCCTATGTCAGCGGATCGAGTTTATATGAGGTGGTGCTGAAGGTCACGCCGGTCGCGAAAGCGCGTTGGAAATCCATCTGCAAGGACTGTTCGGGCGCTATTGATTCGCTGGTGGAGCTGCTACAGGGACGATTGTCCAAGGGCGTGATGGAGCGGATCTGCCGTGAGAGCCAGGGCTTGTTTCCTTCACCGGCTGAGATCCAGATATCGTGCAGTTGCCCGGATTGGGCGGGTATGTGCAAGCATGTAGCGGCGGTTCTGTATGGCATCGGCGCGCGCTTCGATCATCAACCCGAGCTTCTTTTCCGCTTGCGTGCAGTGAACGAAATGGAATTGATCGCGAGCGCCGGCAGCGCTACGCCGCTAGCGAAACGTGCGCCATCCGCCGGCAAGCTGCTGGGAAGTGAGGACCTTTCCATTTTCGGTCTCGACATGGCGGAGATCGCGAGCCCGGCGAAATCCAAACGCGCAGCGAAGCGGCGAGTTACGACTAATACCAAGGGATGATTGCCTTTTGAGATGTTCGGCAGTATGGTATGGGTGGGGTAGTTTAAATCGTGAGCGAACAAACTAAGAATGACCGGGCCCGATGGCTGCAGGGTCCGCAGGCGGAGTGCTCCGCGCCTCCCGTCGAGACGCAGTCGCCGTGGCGGTTGGTGCTGCTGGGTGCGCCGGGCGTTGGCAAAGGTACGCAGGCCGAGTTGCTGGGTGACCGCCTGGGCGCTTGCCATCTTTCGACCGGCGATGTATTTCGCGCGGCGGGGAGCCGAGGGTCCTGCGAGCAGACACCAGCGATGCAGGCCGCCATTGAATACATGCGCCGTGGTGCGCTGGTCCCGGATGCAACGGTGTGGGAGATGGTCCGCGAACGGAGCGCTTGTATCAACTGCGGAGGGGGCTTCATCCTGGACGGTTTCCCGCGCACATTGGCTCAGGCCGAGACATTGAAAGCGTACATGGAAAGCCAATACCTTTCGCTCAGCGCCGTGGTGAACTATGAATTGCCCCTGCCCGAAATTGTGGCGCGTTTGAGCGGTCGCCGCACTTGCGAAAAGTGCAAAGCGGTGTTCCATGTCACGCAACAGCCTCCTAAAGAGCGGGGCCTGTGCGATCGCTGTGGAGGCACGTTATTTCAGCGCGAAGATGACCGGCCTGAATCGATCACTGTACGCATGGAAGCCTACGAACGCAGCACCGCTCCCCTGATCCAGTTTTACAACGATATTGGCCTGCTGGTCTCAGTTGTGGCTGCCGGATCTCCAGGCGAAATCTGTGGCGACACGGTTGCCGCGCTCGAAGCCCGCGTTTTGGCCTAGCCGGCTTGGTCAAAGCAGATTGCGGCACCGGATGTATGATCGGTAGAAGCATGCTCGGAGTACGCTACTCGAGATTCCTACGCTGTTTGGTTATGTGCACCGTCCTGGCCTGCACTTGCTTCGCCCAACTTCCGGATTTCTATAAGCGAGTGAATCGCGTCACATGGGTGGTGAAATCGCTGGACCAGCCACTGAAGGGCTGGGCGCAACTCGGATTGTCCGGCATCCAGGAGCATAGCGAGATCGTCTTCGAAGGGCAGTACCGCGGCAAGGCTGTATCCATCAAAGCCAGAAGCGCCACAGGCAGCCTCGGCAATCTTACGGTGGACATGCTGCAGCCAATCGCGGGCGGCGGCGATAACGCGTTCACGGAATTCCTGGCGCGTCACGGGGATGGAATTTTCTCCATCGTGCATGAAGTGCCGAGCGTGGAAGACATGACGAAAGAGACTGAGCGCCTGCGTGGGCTCGGCGTAGGTGTGCTCGAACAGATAATCAGGAAGAGCGATTCTGGCCCCGTTACCTTGACTTACTTCGATACGGAAGGTCAGGGGAAATACGTCCTGGGCTTGATCTACTGGCCGGGTGGCGCGCCTACAGCCGGACCGCCGGGAAAAATATCGCACTTCGGTTTCGTGGTACGCGAGAGCGAAGGGCCCTCGGCCTTTTGGCAGAAGCTCGCTTTTCCGGCCATGCCTAAATCGCACGCCAGTCCTCGCGAAGACTCCCGCTATCACGGCAAGCCTCTTTGGTTGGACTTCGATGTTTGCTGGCAGAGGCACACGCAGTTCACTTACGAATGGATCATTCCGCCGGCCGAGCCTCCCAATCTTTATGCGGATTATCTCAGGGAGCACGGCGAGGGCGTCCAGCATCTGGGCGTGCCGGTTGACGATCTGGAAAAATCGATCGCCGATTATCAGAAGCTGGGCTACGCTGTTGGACAATCCGGGGCGTGGGGCGAAACGGGCAAGAAGGGTTCCGGGCGTTATGCGTACATGGATACGGATGCGATCGGTGGAGTTGTTGCTGAGGTGATTCGGCCGATCAACTGAACGCGGGTTGGCAATCCGCCGCAGGATGGCATCCTGCCCTACTTGTATTTGTTCCAGTGGGTGGTGATTTCCTGGACCACGGTGTTGCCGACGCGCCAGGCGGATTCGAGCGCGGGCAGGTAGCCCGAGTATTTTCGTCCGGAGTTGCGGGCTAGATTTTCCGCCGCGCTCATGCCGGGCGGAGGTTGATCGAAATCGCTCGCGGTACGCAGCACCAGGATGCGATTCCAATCCACGAGACCGGCTTTGGCCAGCATCTGGAGCGAAGAGAGAGTACCGGTGTCCTCCATTCCGGTGGTGACGTAGTTGCCTTGGCCTCCGGTGTGATACTTGACCCACTGGTTGGCCCATTCGCTCATCTTGACGCCGCTGAAAAATGTACTCGATGATATGGTGTCGCCTTTCAGCACGAAGGGAGGGCGCCGAGCGTTGGCGGAAGCGTACCGGGCGCGGTCGTTCTGCATTTCGGGGGTATCGGAAAGTTCCACGTGCTCGGTGAGATGGAAGGCCCAATCGGTGAGCGCGGCATTAAGATGATACATTTCACCTCGATCTTCGGTGCGCGGAGGTTCATAAGGCTTGGACTTGCCGAGCGGCACGAAGCCGGTGGACCAATCGGCGGGGATCTCGCGGCCGTCGATTTCGTAGGCCAGGTCGCCGTCCACCACCCATTCGGCCCACGCGGCTGAACCGAGCGATGCATCCGCGGGATTGACGCCGGCGATGCCCGCGACGATCCAGTAGGCCTTGCGCAGATCGAAGCGCGGGTCGAGTCCGAGGGCCATGATACTGCCGGCGGCCTTGGCTGTCCCCATGCCAGTGAGTACGGCGAGGACTCCGTCGCGATTCATGCGCAGGTGGTGGTAGGCCTGGGGAAACGGAAGGATGGTGTCGAGATGATTGCGTTCCACCCAATACTGCAGCTCGCCGGGGCGGTCGCCCGTGTCGTAGCCGACTTCGAACATCGTCACGATTACGACTTTGATGGGGATCGGCGGGGCGTTCGTCGGACTAGCGGCCGGTGCGGAAGAGGCACTGAGGATGCCGAAAAACAGGGTGAGTGCCGCTGCTTTATTTCGCATGAGCCATGGTAGCGTGAGCCATGGTCACCGTGGATTCGTCGTCATAGTCGACCTTCCGCCCGTTGTCCTCCACCAATAATCTATCCACTTCTGCCGTATCCCGTCCGCGCGCTCCATCAATTCCTTACTGGGCTTCTTTCCGTGTTCCACCATCACTACCATCCCGGTATTGAATGCCCGCTGCGAATGATAGACGTCCGGCAACCGCGGCCCTTCCGCCGCAATCACATCCTGGATGGTTATCTTCGTCCGGCTAGCTTCATATATAAGATGTCCCTGCGGGTCCCGCCCCGCTGGAACCAGGCTTCGCAGGATGAAGAAATCCGGCACTTCCTGCGCGCTGATCAGTCCCATCAGGTACAGGTCAAGGTACGACCACCCGGTGGCCGGCACATAGTAGTTATCGTCCAACTGCGTGAACGTTCCGTCGAAGTTGTCCTGCCACACGCCGCCGCCCATTGCCGACGCTTCGGTCGGCCGCTGATACGGAAACGCTACCTGTGCCTGAAGGCCCTGCACCCAGTGGGCTCCATCGCCCAGGTGGATGGTTTCGTTCCCCACTTTCGCCGATACGAATGCGGACCAGCGATGCCCCATCTCGTGGCCCACTTGCGACATCGCGTAGTTGTAATCCAGCATCTTGCCATCCGTCGACCGCTCGCCAAGCTGCCTGGCATAAGCGCCGATATTGTGCGTGTTGGTATCGGCGAGGCCCGTCGGCGGCTGCGCTTGCGCCTGGATCGAGCCGGCGTAGACGGGTTGGATAAATTCCCACTGGAAGCGGCCCGCGGTGCAGTAGGTTTCCAGACCCGACTCCACCTGTCCGATGCCGGTCACCTTGCCGGTCATCTTGCCGCCGAGGGGGCCGTCGCTCGGGGTTCCAGCTTCCTGGTTGTCGATGCGGAAGTCCGAGTAATACGTGAGGAAGTCGAACTTGTCGCCGAGGCTTTTGATCACCGTACAGGCCAGGTCGCGCATCTTCGGCGTGGTCAGGTAGTGGAACGATTCGAAGGCGATCGCGTAGGGTCCATCCTCGCGCTTCACCGTCGAGAAGTGAAGCTCCGGGTTGCGAACGTCCGCCAGCGTGATCGCTTTCGCTTGCATCCGCACTGTAGGGATGTTCGGCTTTCCGGGCGCCTCCGTCTCCGCGTACACC
Organism: Bryobacteraceae bacterium; assembly: GCA_050011295.1. GTDB lineage: Bacteria > Acidobacteriota > Terriglobia > Bryobacterales > Bryobacteraceae > Palsa-89. The sequence goes on along the minus strand of JBEKJJ010000019.1, from coordinate 16,341 downwards.
GAAATCTTCGTCCCCGGATTCAATCTGGGCGGCAGGATTCCTTGCGCCACGATTGTGTTCTTGTCGACCTTGACCCGCTGAGCCACTCCCGGCCCGGCCGCCATATACCGCGAGCGCGGTCCCGCTTCATCCGATGGAGCCACACCGCGCACGGTCCATGCAGCGTCCGGCTGGCCGAATACGATGCGGTAAGTCACGCCCACCAGGTCCGGTCCGCCTTCCGGGAGAACAGGGCCCCTGGTTTCGAGCGTGGTCTTCAGCAGCACTCCGCCGGTCACCGTGAGCTTCACGCTCGTCAGGTCCAGATGCGCGGGGATATTGGGATGCTCTTCACCGCGAAGCGTGGCGAGTTCCTGTTGTGGCCTGCCGTCAATTGTCGGGTACAATCCCACGATGGCGTCCTTGGCCGCCATCTCGTCATAGGAAAGATCCACCGATCCGTCTTTGCGCAGGACCGCCTGGAAGCGGTTAACGGTGGGCGTCCATGTGAAGTCCTGGATGTTGCCGGTGGGTTCGCTCAAGCTCCACGTGATCACGACTCGGTCCGCCAGCTCCTTTACGTAGCGCTTGCCGTTCATTCGCGGCTTGAAGAAAACGCAGATGGCCGGCACGGTGTCGATCAGGTTGTGCGCGGCGTACTGCAAACGGTCAAATCGTCCGATGGAAATGCCGCCGTCCCTGCCGCCTCGTCCGCCCGCTGCAGCCCCGAAACGGATCGAGCCGGTGGCGCCTACCGAAAACGCATCCCAGTTCTGCTCCGAAAAAGGAAACTGGAAATTGTGCAGCGTGACTTGTGTCGTCTGCATTTCCGTTCCGAAATCCGAGTCCCATTCCACCGGCAGGTTAGCGATGCGATATCCCGGACCATCGGGCGTAAACCGCAGGGTGCGGTGAGCGAGGTCGAACAGGTTCACTTTTCCTAAAGCATTTTCGTCCAGCGTCATCACGATGAGGTTTCCCCGGGTGGTCACTGTGCCGATGGATTTTCCAGTCGCCTGCAAGTCTTGTGCGCCGGCCGTCTGACAACGAGGAAGGACGCCGCATATCAGCACCGCGCCGAGCCATTTCGCAATTCTCATTGCCTGTAAGATTAGCGGAAATCGGCGAGCTAGCCAACACTGGGTGATGCGCTAAAAGTTGGAGCGCTAACGAGATCGTGGCCCGGCGTAGTAGTCCTTACTGATCGAAGGAAGCATCGAAGGCGATGAGACGGCCAGCCAAGATGATTCCAGCCCAAAGGACTAGGGAAATCGCCGCCGCGAGTCTTGCCTGCGGCGTTATACCTGCGTCCAGCTTTTCGGGATGCTCGTAGACGCTTCGGCGAAAAACCAGCGCATGGACTCCAATCAAAGCAAAAAGTACCATCTTGACCCAAAACGACGGACTTTCGTAAAGACGGATCGGTTCCGCCCATGTCAACAGTAACCCGGTCACGACTACGACGACAAAGCCTATGCGCTTCCATGGCGTTACCATTGCCCAGACGTCGCTGACTGTGCTTGTCTTCATCGCCCAGCCTAAGAGGCGGAGGTCGGTCACCAGCAGCATGCCCCCGAACCACGCAATGGATAACAGATGCACACCGCCGATGATTGGGTAGGGAAGACCGCCCTCGCGGATCGCGACGCTCAACGCCGTCCCCTGAATCCATTCGAGCATCGATGGGATCGTCATGGAGCGCCTAGATAAACGAGATCATACGGCCACCGGCGACGACGGCGGTCCAGAGCAACAGCGACGTCACCGCCGCGAGTTTCGCTGCTATCCGCGGTACCGCCGCACTCACGGCCTTTCGATGCAGCGTGAAATGAAACAGAATCGCCCCGCCGAGACATGCCATCTTGAACTGAAAGGCTGGGTTGTTGTGATACCCGACGGCGTCTGTCGAAAACATCAGGAACCCGGTGACGAGCATGATCGCGATGCCGGCGCGCGTCCAACGCGTGAGATCAGCAGACAGCCCGGCGGCCTTGAAGCGGGACCCGCCCAAGCCGAGTACCCGAAAATCGACAATTGCAATCGTGCCAATTGACATCGCGAAGCCGATAAAATGCAGGCTTTGAACGGTGGGGAAGACCCATTCGGCAGCGTTCATCGCATGGGACAACGGACTGTTGACCAGCCAAAGAAAGAAGTCGTCAAGCATAGAAAACTCGCCCAAGTCTATCGCATTGGATGGTGACAGGTAAAACTAAATAGTTCGGATCTGATCGGTCACGTTTGGAGTGTGCGCGAATTGGTTGCGCCCAAATGGCGACTCCTCTTCACAGCCATGCCTTTGGCTATTTTGGATCCGCCGTCTGGGCTCCAGACGTCTTCCGATTTCTGAACCAGCACGCCGTCCGTTCTATCTAAGGCTACTTCGGCGGCCAAATCCGGAACTCCCCACTACAATGCAGCAGGCCCATGAGGTACCACATGCCGTCATAGTATCGATATTGGCCGGACGGTATTTCGGCCTTCCACAGCGCTTCGACAAACTTGGCGGCAGGCTCGCGGTTCGTGGCCGCGAGGCTCGCTACTGCATTCGCCGCAACGAGTGCGGTAGAGTGCGAGCCGCCCAGCGGTTTACCGTCCAGCGTGTACGCGTTCCCATATGCATCCATGCCCTGCGATTCGAAAAAGGTCTGGATCTTATCGCTCAACTCCCGCTCTCGCGGGTCAGCGGCCCACCAGGACCAGTCCACCGACCAGTTTGCCGCTGTGCGCCAGGCGTCCGCTCCGAAGTTTTCGTTCTTCCCTCCGGGGCCGGGCACCGGCGTGCCGTCGTAGTTGGCGTAATTCGGCGCGAGTGCCGTCAGCGGGTTGGTGACTTTCTGGAAATAATCACGGCTGACTTGGGCCGCTGCCGCCCAAAACGGCCGGTCGGCTTCGGGACCCAAACGCGCCCAGAGTTCATAGAACGCCGGCAGGTGGTAAGAGGGATCTGTGTGGTCGGGCCGCCGGAGATTCGGAGTGAAACGAACCATCTTGTGTTCGGGGTGAAATTCCGGGCCTCCTGTCTCCGCGCCATTGTTGGTTGGGCCGTCGATAATTTTCCGGTTCTTCATGCTGTCCAGCAGCCGGCCGGCTTCCCCGCGATAGTCGTAGATGCCCTTGCCGTTGCCCCATCGGCCGGAGGCGAAATACAGCGCCATGGCCCAGTATTCCTCACCGTCGGGAGCCGGCGACTCGCTGTTCGGCGTGCCGTCAACCTTCATCGACCACGAAAAGAAACCGTACGAAGGATGCGCCGGCGACGATTGATACATGTAAGTTTTCGACCAGTTCCACAGCGCGTCGAACTCGGCTTTTTTGTCCATCTGGACCGCGATCATCATCCCGTACGACATACCTTCCGAGCGCACATCGTGATTGTGGATGTCGCTGAGGTAGGCCAGCGGTCCGTTGGCGTTCTGGCCGGACAAGTAATAAACCGTCTGCGTTTCCGGGTCGCCGTGGAACAACTGCTGGAACGCGGCTTGTATCTTCGCCGAAATCTCTTTCTGAGGATGCCCGGCTTCCAGGAAGAGGTTGCGGTAGCTGTGTGTCGCAAAAGCGCCCGCTGGGGCCGCTGCTGCGGTGGTTATCCCGCAGAGTGCGCTCGTAAGGACCAGAGGAAGAGGCCGTCTCATAAATCGAATCTCCGTTGCCGCTACGCGGGGGCGAACTTCTTCCGCCGCTCGGCGAGCTCTTCGTGAATCTGGATATTGAGTTTCTTCCCGATCTTGTAGCTCGCCAGGCAGATCAGGCAGAGTGCCATCAGGATGGCCGGATACACGCTCGCGCCGAGGCGAATCCCAAGCAGCGCCCGCTCTGTTTGTACCGCATTCGGGACGTACCCAAATGCATCGATTACCCAGGCGCTCAATGCGCCGCCCAGGCTGAGTCCCGCCTTCAGAGCGAACAGGACGCCGGCAAACATGAATCCGGTGGCGCGGCGCGAAGTCTGCCATTCGGAGTAGTCGGCGACATCGGCGATCATCACCCAAAGGAGCGGAACAGTGGGACCCCATCCGATCGCCCACAGGATGCTCAACGCGAACATCAGGCGGATACCGGCCGGATCGACGAAGAAGACCAGGAATGTGGCAACCATCGTCACGAACATGCCGGTGATGAAGACTGCCTTGTTGCCGAAACGGTCCGCCAGCGGCTTCGAGAATAGAATGCCCACAATCTGAACCAGGCTGCCGACCACGAAGAACAGGCTCAGCCCGACGGCGGCGGCGTTCGAGCCATCGGGATTTATCAGCAGGCCCAGCGCATTGAGGACAGTCCTAAAGCCGGTTACCGGACCGGCCGAACCTGCCAGGCCGAAGCTGGAAAGAAATATTCGAATCTGCTGCTGGTCCAAGTAATACGCGAAAAAGTAGTTCGAGGAACTGCCCCGCACCACCAGCATGGTGAACATCACCAATGTGAGGATAAACATCACGAACCACGGGCCGCAGGTGACGACGTTCTTGATGTCGGAGCGCACAGATGATTTTTGCCGAGGATCGGGCTGAACGCGTTCGCGCGTAGTAGCAAAGGTGACCAAGTTCAATAGCACCATGAGGCCGCCGAAAATGCCCATGGTAATGGCCCAACCGCGCGGGGAATTGCCGCCGCCCAGTTTTGCGACCAGCGGCAGCGGCAGCGCTTGAATCACGAACTGGCCGATGAGTGCGCCGACGAAGCGATAGCGCGCTACGTTGTTTCGTTCGCTCACATCCGGCGACATCACGCCCATAAGCGCGGAGTACGGCGTGTTGTTCGCGGAGTATAGAAGCATGACCAGCGAATAAGTGATGTAAGCGTAAACCAGCTTCGCGTGCGGTCCGAAGTCGGGTGCAACGTAGACCAGCCAGAAGATCAGACCGAATGGCAATGCCGTTCCCAGTATCCACGGCCGAAACTTGCCCCAGCGGGTTTGTGTGCGGTCCGAAAGTGCGCCGATGAGCGGGTCGAAAATAGCATCGCCAAGCCGGAGCACCAGGAACATGGATCCGACAGCGACCGCGGATAGCCCTACCGTGTCCGTGTAGAAACGGGTCTGGTAGAGAATCATCGATTGGAAGAAGAAATTCGTTGCGACGTCGCCGCAGGCGTATCCGAGCTTCTCTCGAACCGGGAGCTTCTGTGCGCTATCAGCCATCGTGGGCCTCTTTTCCTGGATCAAATCAATTTACTCGAAGTATGACTTTTTGGAGGTCGCAATCCCGCGACGAATTGCCCGTCATCAATTCGAAGTCGCCCGCTTCCACCGTGTAGCGCATGTTCACATCCCAGAATGCGAGCAGTTCCGGAGTGATTTCGAAAGCAACCGTGCGCGTTTCGCCCCGTTGCAGCACAACGCGCCGGAAACCCTTCAGTTCCTTCACCGGCCGCGTAACCGAACTGACCAGGTCGCGAATGTAGAGTTGGACGATCTCGGCGCCTGCGCGTGTCCCGGTGTTCGTCACATCCACCGACAAGCGTGTGGATCCGTCGCGCCGGATGCGCGTCTTCGACAACCGCGGTGGGGAGAATTCGAAAGTGTTGTAACTCAGCCCGAAGCCGAATGCGAACAACGGGGAAACGTCGTCGAACAGGTATCCGCGCCGGGCGGATGGTTTGTGGTTGTAGTAGGCCGGCACGTGACCTACGGAGCGAGGAATCGTGATCGGCAATTTGCCGCTGGGATTGATGTCTCCGAACAGAACCTCGGCGATCGCGGTGCCCGTTTCCTGGCCCAGATACCAGCACTCCAGAATTGCGGGCACAGATTCTGCCACGTCGCGGATGGATAACGGGCGGCCGTTGAAAAGCAGGACTACCGCCGGTTTTCCAACTGCCAGAAGGGCACGCACCAGTTCGTCCTGGCGACCGATCAGATCCAGACTCGTCCGGTCGCCCATGTGCTTCAATGACCACGCCTCGCGCGAGGTCTGCTCGTTGCCCCCGATTGCGAGTACGATCACGTCCGCCTTGCGCGCGGTTCGCACCGCGGCCGCGATGAGTTTGCGATCTTCATCGGGATCGGACGGAAGCACTTCGTCCTGGTTCCATGACCCGGGCTGCGTAATCATGCAGCCTTCGCTGTAAAGAACTTTCACGCTCTTTGGGACGCGCGCCCGGACCCCATCCAGCACCGTAGAGCAGTGCGCAGGTTGGCCGCTGTATCCGCCGAGCATGGGACGATCGGCGTTCGGACCGATGACCGCAATTGTCTGGATGGCGCTTGCGTTCAAAGGCAGAAGCCCGCCTTCGTTCTTCAGCAGCGTGATGGTCTCGCGCGCGGCTTCGAGCGCCAGAGCGCGGTGCGCATCGCAACCGGAGACGGCCGCTGCGTGCTCCGGGTCGACATAAGGATCATCGAACAGACCCATGCGGAACTTCCACAGCAGCATCGGGGCTACAAGTTCGTCGAGTCGCGATTCCTTCAACACGCCTTTGTGGACCAACTCCACCAGGTGCAGATAGCAATCCGGCTCCGGCAGTTCGATATTCACTCCGGCCTGCACGGCCAGCGCACACGCCTCCTTTTTATCCTTGGCGAGGAAGTGGCCGTGCGTATCAGGACGATAGGAAAGCTCCCAGATGGCGTAATAGTCGGAAACGGTGTAGCCTTTAAAGCTCCATTCCTTGCGCAGCACGTCGCCGAGCAGCCAGCGGTTCGCGTGCGATGGGACTCCGTCGATTTCGTTGTAGGAGGGCATGACCGAGATCGCGCCACCATGCCGGATGGCCTGTTCGAAGGGATACAGGAACGTCTCGCTCAGCACGCGCTCGCTGACGTTGGCCGGCGCGCAGTTCATCCCGGATTCAGGCTGTCCGTGTCCGGCGAAGTGTTTGAGCGTCGCGATTACACGTGTCTTGTCGCGGAAAGTGGCGTCGCCCTGGAACCCTCGCACCGCGGCGATTCCCATGCGCGACACCAGAAACGGGTCCTCGCCGAAAGTCTCTTCGACGCGGCCCCAGCGCGGATCACGCGCGACATCCACCACCGGGGTGAGCGCTTGGTGCGCGCCGCGCGTCCTGGCTTCCAAAGCCGTCATCGCGTAGAGCGACTCGATCAAGTCCGGATCGAAGGTCGCGCCCAACCCGATCGGTTGCGGAAAACTGGTGCCGCCGATCGCGGCGTGGCCGTGCAAACATTCCTCGTGGATTATCACTGGAATGCCCAGACGGCTTTCTTCCAGGAAGAAGCGCTGGATGGCGTTGGCAACCTCGGCCATGCGGCGCGCATCCAGGCCCTTGCCCGCGTCGCTGAGACGGCCCACTTGCCCAAGCCCGTGGCCTTCCTTGAACGCGGCTCTGGCTTTCGCCGGCGAGAATTGGCCGTCCGTATCCACCAATGTCTCCGCTTTCTCGCGCCAGATGCAGATCATCTGCGCGGCCTTTTCCTCGAGAGTCATCCTCGACAGAAGATCCTTGGTTCGTCGCAGCGGCGTCAGCTTCGGGTTCCGGTAGGCCGGCGCTTTCGGACTTTTTTTCATGAGCTTCCAATCTATCGCAAGCGGTTGCGCTACGCATGCGAGGAGTTCTAGCGAAATCGGCTTAGAACTTCGTCGACTGGCGAAGTCGCCTTCAGGTCCCTATAGCGGAACCTGCCGAAGCACAATCGCCGACTCCAAACGACTCGTTAGCTCAATACGGATAGAGAAGTGGACTCCTCATTCAGTTGAGCCCGCCCATTGTTGCTCGGATCAAGTTGAGCAATGGCGTCGGATAAACTCCAAACCAGATCAACAGAATCGTGAGCGTGCCGAGAATGAACGCGCTGCCCGGAGCCATGATCGGAATCGGAGCAGGGTGCTCTGCTGGAGCTGAGTACAGCGTGACCAGTACACGCAGGTAATAGAAAAGGCCTGCGACGCTGGTAATCACGAGGACGACGATCAGCAGCCAGGCGGAGACCGCAGTTCCGGCAGCCCAGCCGAGCTCGCGAGCTGGTCCGGCCCACGGAAACAGGAACACGGCTTCCAAATTAAAGACGACGAAGAACATGGCAATCAGGTAGTAGCGTACGGAGAAGTGTACCCCGTGCGGAGCCCTCCGAAACGATGCCGCCCTCGTAAGGCTCAGCCGTCGCGGGTTCGGAATGTCTTTGCCCCAGCAGGAAAGAGACGACGAGAACAGCGGCGACCAGAAAAACCACGAAAACGAAATACACAACCAGCGCCCACAGCACGACGACTTGGTCCGGCGCAGTAGGTGGGCTTGGCAGCCTCCACAGTAAAGGAGCCTCGCCTTAGCGGTATTTGTTGGACTGAGGTCTGATTTCCGAGGGTCAAGCCAAGCACTGTCGAATCAGCGGACCAAGCTCTTGATTCAAGCGGTCCTTGGGCAGATAGCCGCACGCGCCAGCTTGCAAGGCTTGTTCCCCGGATTTGTCCAATTCGTAGGTCAGCAATCCAAGAACGGAGGCGTTGGCGTCGATTCTCCGAATCTGCTCAATCGCTTTGACCCCGGCGCCGAGCGGGAGGTCCAGGTCCATGATTGTTATGTCTGGCTGACGCTCGCGGAAAAGTTCAACAGCGTCTTCAGCGTGCGCCGCTGTGGCAATCAGTTCCATGTCCGGCTGGAGCTGAATCAAAAGCGAAAGACCTTCGCGCAGCAGTGGATTATGATCCACTACGAGGACGCGAATCTTGCGTGCTTCCACTCTTTTGATCTTCGCAATATCGAGTTAATTTGGAAACGCCGGAAAGCGGGCGCTCCCTCACCCCTGATTTCGGGGGTTCTGTTCAATAGAACAATCAGGTTTGTCTTTTGCTTGCGCCATTCCCGGATAGCTCGAAAGGCTATCCAGGGTTGATTGGATTGCAGCTATTGCCGCTTGCTTGCGAGGACTAACAGGCACTATTCGACGTTGTAGAGTCTGTGGTGTTCGGCTGTAATCCACCCGGTGTTGAACTCCTGCATACGGGCTTGCCCTTCGCGCCAGGTTTCTGGCTGGCGCGACAGGAATGACAGGCTGCCAAGAGCCACCTGACTGGCTTTGATGGTGCGAGATAATTGTGCTTCAGTGGAGAGAGCGGACCGAAAACGAAGAGCCGTAGTCGGAAAACGGGCTAAAACCTGTGCCGCCATCATGCTTCTGTCGTGCTGCTCTCTTGGCTTCGCCCTAGACCCGGCGCTCGACATCAATCAATGCGCGCACACGGCGTGGAAGATCCGCGATGGCCACTTCAAGAGCTACATCAACTCGATTGCCCAAACGCCCGACGGCTATCTCTGGTTGGCTACGGAATTTGGTTTGCTTCGGTTCGATGGCGTCAGGAACGTCGCATGGCAGCCGCCGCCGGATCAGCATCTTCCTTCCAGCTACATTACGGGCCTGCTCGCCGCGCGCGACGGGACTCTTTGGATTGGCACTAGGAAGGGGCTGGCAAGCTGGAAGGGCGGCAAGCTTAGTCAGTACCCGGAGCTTGCTGGACAGACTGTTTCCAACCTCGTCGAGGATCGGGAAGGCACGGTATGGGCCGGCGGGGCGGCAATTTCTGGCCACGGAAAGCTCTGCGCGATTCGGAATGGCGGGGTCCACTGCCAAGGAGAGGACGGCGGGTTTGGCCGCGGAGTGCTCGGTTTGTATGAGGACCGCGCGGGCAATCTCTGGGTGGGAGTACAGTACGGGCTGTGGCGATGGAAACCTGGCCGGCCACAATTCTACCCAATGCCAGATCAGGAGAACGGAATCCAAGGTTTCGGTGAAGACGTTGACGGTGCATTGCTCATCAGCTCGCACCGAGGGATACTGCGCTTCGCCGATGGTAAAACCGATGCGTACGCCGTTTTAGGTTCCATTACGAAGTTCGGGGCTGGGAGGATTCTGCGTGACCGGGAGGGCGGTCTGTGGGTCGGAACTTCCGACCGAGGAGTTGTGCACTTGCACGATGGAAGGGAGGATGTGTTTGGGCAGCCGGAGGGCCTCTCGGGGGATTACGTTTTGACTCTCTTTGAGGATCGTGAAGGCAATATTTGGGTAACCACCACGGACGGCCTGGACCGTTTTCGCGAATATGCCGTCGCCACATTTTCTGTGAAACAAGGTTTGTCTAATCTCGTCGTGTCCGTTCTAGCCGACAGGTATGGAGGCGTCTGGCTTGGCACTTCCGATGGGTTGAAGCGATGGAATCACGGGGAAGTTACGGCTTATCGGGAGCGGCGCAACCGCTTGCTGACACGCGCGGCTGAGCAAGGAGTCGTGCGCGAGATCGTCGGGAGCGGACTATCAGAACGCGGCGTCGGGTCTCTTTTTCAAGATAGTCGCGGGCGAGTTTGGGTCACTACCTTCGACGGCGCCGGTTACCTGGAGAACGACCGGTTTATTTCGATAAGGGGAGTTCCCAGCGGCGGAGTGCTTTCTATTGCCGAGGACACGCAGGGGAATCTGTGGATCGCCAACCAGACTTCCGGCCTTTTTCGTGTGTCCCCTGGAATGGAGGTCCAACAGATTCCTTGGGCCGGCCTGGGCCGTAAGGACTCTGCTGATGTTCTGACCACAGATCCTGCGCGCGGCGGCCTTTGGCTTGGATTTTATGAAGGTGGCATTGCATATTTCGTTGACGGTCACGTGCGCGCATCTTACTCGGCCGCCGATGGACTCGGTGAGGGCCGCGTGGGCGGTCTTCGGCTCGATCAGGACGGTACGCTCTGGGCCGCCACCGAGGGCGGGCTCAGCCGGTTGAAAAACGGCCGTATCGCCACGTTGACCAGCAAGAACGGATTGCCCTGCGATGCGGTCCATTGGATGATGGAAGATGACATCCATTCGATCTGGCTGTACACGGGCTGCGGCCTGGTCCGGATCGCGCGATCGGAATTGGACGACTGGGCCTCCGCAGTGGACAAAGGGGAAAACGCGAAGACGATCCTGACCACCGTTTTTGACAGTTCGGACGGAGTGAGAAGCCGCGCCACTGCCGGCGGTTACAGCCCGCAGGCCGTCAAGTCCCCGGATGGAAAACTATGGTTCACGCCTGTGGACGGCTTAAGCGTCCTCGATCCGAGCCATCTTCCCTTCAACAAACTCCCGCCTTCGGTGCACGTCGAAACCGTGAAGGTCAACGGTAAGGAGTTAGCGGCGGCCGACGGGATCGCGCTGTCGCACAGCGCCAACGACATCGAGATCGGGTACACGGCTCTCAGCTTAACGATCCCGGAACGCGTGCGCTTCCGGTACAAGCTCGAAGGCAAGGATACGGATTGGCAGAACGTGGGAACCCGCCGGCAGGCCTACTACGGCGGTCTCAAGCCGAAAAGGTACCGCTTCCGCGTGATGGCCTGCAATAACGATGGTGTCTGGAATGAAGCCGGCGCGGCATGGGATTTCAGCATTGTGCCGGCGTTTTACCAGACCATTTGGTTCCAAGGGCTCTCGGTGTTCGCGGGCGCTGGGCTGTTGTGGCTGCTGTACCGGTTGCGATTGCGGCAGGTGACGGCCAGAGTCAACCTGCTCTACAACGAGCGCCTTGACGAGCGAACGCGAATCGCGCGCGACCTGCATGACACGCTGCTGCAAAGCCTGGCCGGAGTGTCGCTGCAACTGGATGGGATTTCGAAGCGAGCCGCCCCGGAAACGGCTTCGTTGATCGGGCGCGTTCGGGAACAGGTGGACTCCGCTTTCCGCGAGGCGCGGGGCAAGGTCTGGAATCTACGCTCGACCTCGCTCGAGGTTCAGGGGTTGAAGGAGGCTTTGCGCCAACTTGCCGAAAGAGCCGGGACGGCAACCGATGCGCGTTGCGGCGTCACTGTCTCTGGCCATCCGCATCCATGTTCGCCGGAGATCGAGGAAGAACTGTTGCGCATCGCTCAAGAGGCGATCAATAATGCCAATCGGCACGCTCAGGCGAGCGAGCTCCGCATCGCTTTGAACTACGGCACCGGTTCCCTGACGCTCTCCATTTCCGATAACGGACAAGGATTCGATTTCGAGGAAGGATATGGAAAGACCGGTCACTGGGGATTGAAAAACATCGAGGAGCGCGCCGCGCAAATTCGCGGTACGTGCAAGATCACAACCGCGGCGGGACAAGGCACGAAAATTGAAGTCCACGTTCCGCTATCCTCCTGGTCCTTGAGGAACGCCTTTGCCAAACATGCCAATTCGAGTTCTCGTAGTCGATGACCATCCGATGATCCGAGCCGGTCTGATCGCAACCATCAGCCCGGAAACGGATATGACGGTAGTTGCTTCAGCGTCGAACGGCAGGGAAGGCGTGGAGCAGTATCGCCTACATCAGCCGGAGATCCTGCTGATCGATCTGAAGATGCCGGAGATGGGCGGCGTGGAGGCGATTCGCACCATCCGCGCGGAATTCCCATCCGCTAGAATTATCGTCCTGTCCACCTACCAGGGCGATGAGGACATCTATCGCGCGATGGAGGCTGGCGCGGTCACCTATCTTTTGAAGGATACGCTGGCTGAGAAAATGATCGGAGTGATCCGCGAAGTCGCGGGCGGCGGCCGGCCGATCCCGCCTGAAGTGGCAGAGCGGCTGACCGACCGAATGTTCCAGCCCGCGCTGACCAATCGCGAGGTTGAAGTTTTGCAGCTTGTAGCGCGCGGTATGCGAAACAAGGAGATAGCGGCGGAGCTCAAGATTAGCGACGAGACCGCCCAAGGACATGTGAAGAACATCCTAGCCAAGTTGTCCGTCCACGATCGTACGGAAGCGGTCGCGGTCGCGATTCGCCGCGGTATCGTGCACCTGGATTGATCTGACCGGTTCCACTCCCCCCTGATTCCAGGGGGTCCGATGTTCCCTAGAAAGGTCAGTAGAAGACAGACGAGGTTGGGGATGGCTATCGATCGCCGCATCGCTTATTCTTGACTCAACCAAAGGACGCCGGATCACAATATGAGCACAGGTCGACCGATACGCGTACTCAGCATCGATGATCACCCTCTGCTGAGCGAGGGGATCGCGACCATGATTCGCGGCCAGCCCGACATGCAGCTAGTGGGGTCGGCCTCTACCGGCAAGGAAGGGATTTTGAAATATCATGAGGTGCAGCCGGATGTCACCCTGATGGATCTTCGCCTTCCGGATGTCAGTGGGATCGATGTGATGAAGGCAATCCGGGCAGAGTTTCCCGATGCTCGCGTAATCCTATTGACGATGTTCGCGGGCGATGTCGTGATACAGCGCGCTCTCGAAGCGGGAGCGCAAGCGTACTTGCTTAAGAGCATGTCCGGAGATCAGATGGTTGAGACCATTCGCCAAGTCCATGCCGGCAAAAAACGCGTTCTACCCGAGATCGCTTCACATCTCGCCGAGCACTTTAGCGACGAACCACTGACGGGCCGCGAACTCGACGTTCTGCGCCACGTCACGGAGGGAAATCGGAACCGCGATATCGCAAAGAGGTTGTTTGTCTCCGAGCACACCATAAAGATTCACATAAAGCACATCCTGGAAAAGCTCGGCGCGAGCGATCGAACACATGCCATCGCGATTGCCTCGCGGCGTGGATTCATTCACTTTTAAAACACGGCGCTGGATGCTACTCCTTTCGAGTTGTCGAGATGGGTAACGGCGGAGTTGATAGAAATGAGGAAACCAATGACGGCCATAATGTCCAAAGCGATTCTCAGCTTCCCGCCTCCAGCGGAGATTGAACCCATCATTGGCGCCGACGGCGGCCTGCGCCACGCCTGCAATGCGGTGCGCCTGGTTGCACCCACCGATGCAGCCGTTCTGATTCATGGCGAAACCGGCACCGGCAAAGAGCTCATCGCCCGCGCCATCCACAACCAGAGTCAACGCCGGCAGGCCCGTTACGTAAAGATCAACTGCGCCGCCCTACCGGCTGGATTGCTGGAAAGCGAACTGTTCGGGCACGAGCGAGGCGCATTCACCGGGGCCGTTACCCAGACCACCGGGCGCTTTCAGTTGGCCGATGGCGGGACCCTGTTCCTGGACGAAATAGGCGACCTGCCGCTCGAACTGCAGCCCAAGTTGCTGCGCGTCCTGCAGGAACAAGAATTCGAGCGGCTGGGCAGCGCGCGCACCATTCGCGTGAACGTTCGCGTCGTGGCGGCCACCAATTTCGACCTGATGGAACTGGTCCGCAACCGGCGCTTCCGGGCCGATCTGTTCTACCGGCTCAACGTCTTCCCGATCTCTCTTCCCCCGCTGCGGGAACGTTCCAAGGACTTGGCTGAATTGGTCTGGCATTTCGTCAAAAAGTTCGCCGCCCGGATGGACCGGAACATTGATGTGATTCCGGACGAAGTCATGCAGGCGCTCGAAGCTTACCATTGGCCGGGCAACGTCAGAGAGTTACAAAACCTCATCGAGCGCGCCGTGATTCTTTCTGACGGTCCGGTGCTTGATTCGCCCTTGGGTGCATTGCAGCCAGTGGAGGGAAATCCGGAAGGTGCCTCGCCCCGCACACTGGCGGAATCGCAGCGTGACCACATCGTGGAAGTGCTGCAGAACAGCCGGGGCGTGATCAGCGGACCGAACGGCGCCGCAGTGCGGCTCGGCGTCAAGCGCACCACATTGCACTATAGGATGCGCAAGCTCGGAATCGAGCAGAAGCGCATCTTCGTGGCGGCGAGCACGTCCGCCTAAACATGCGGCGCCCACGAAGCCGGGGCGGCTTCATCCGCGATCTTAATAGCCCGAAAGTGGTAATCAAAAACTCCAAGAAAGAGGGATTCGGGGCAGTTTATTTTGGCTGTAACCTCTCTACGAGTGTGGCCGCACGTTGAATTATCATTCGCTTTGGAGCACTTCCAGTGAAACGCCATGATCCGACTACGATCCGCTGGGGTGGGTCTGCTCGGCATCGGGTGCGCGCTCTGGAGCAGTTGTAACCGGCAGATAAGCCCGGGCTCCTCTCCGACCATCCGATTCACCAGCGTCCCCTTGGCTCAACCGGGCGATCCGAACAAGCTGACCGTGGTAAAAGGAAGAGTCGCGGGCGCGCAGCGGAATCAGCGAGTGGTGTTGTATGCAAAAACTGAGTCCACTTGGTGGGTACAACCATTTGCGAACCAGCCATTCACTAAGATTGAGCCCGATGCAACATGGACCAGCTCGACGCACCCGGGGCAGGAGTATGCTGCGCTGCTGGTGGGGCCCGAGTTTCGTCTCATAGTAACCACCGGTGCATTGCCAACCGCAGGCGTCGCCTCCATAGCTGTCACGAAAGGCCGGCCGCCTTTTTTGCAGACGTGGTGGTTCCTAAGCGTCTGCGGGTTTGCTGGCTTATCGGTCGCACTCGGGTTCCATCTGCTTCGGCTAAAGCAGATGACTGACAAACTCAACGTCCGCTTTGAAGAACGGCTCGCCGAACGTACGCGCGTCGCGCAGCTCTTGCACGACACCCTTTTGCAAGGCGTGGTCAGCGCCTCGATGCAACTCCACGTTGCGGTGGATCAACTACCTTCGGATTCGCCCGTAGTCCAGCCATTACACCGAACCTTGCAATCCATCAGGCGGGTGGTGGAAGAAGGCCGGAATACATTGCACGCGTTGCAGTCCCCCATGCAGGGGCTTAATGACCTGGAGCGCTCTCTTGCTCAGATCCCGCAAGAGCTCGATATCCAAGCAGACGCTCGGGTTCGCGTCATCGTTAAAGGTCCGGTTTGTCCGCTGCAATCCAATGTCTGCGCCGAACTTTACATGCTGGGGCGCGAAGCGTTGATCAATGCTTTTCGCCGGTGGAAGGCCGCTAACGCGGAAGTGGAGTTGCGTTTTAGTGTCAGCGAGTTGCGGCTTCTCATCCGCGATGACGGCGATCCCAGTCGCGAGGGGCCCGGAGAACTTTCTGGCGTGCGTGCGCGAGCCGAGAAAATTGGCGCCCGCCTCAAGGTCCGGGGCCGCATGGGCGGTGGAAATGAAGTTGAGCTGCGGGTTCCGGGCCACGTTGCTTTTGAATTTCATGACGCCGCGCCCGCGTCTGGGTGTTTCAACGCGTTCCGTCGATGGAACCCTGGACGGTTCAGGCCAACAAACCGTTCGCCGCCGGGCTCCTCGCAGACAGGGGATTTTTCGGGCTCACGTTGATTGCGTTAGGTGTTCCAACAAAGAGGCTGCCAAGTCACTCCTATCATTTGATACGCGACAAGGATTCAAGGAAGTGAATGATGAATAAGTCAAAAGTGATAGCGCTGGTGGTGCTAATAACCGCGGTCGTGGGGCTGGCTGGATGTGCCGGTAAGATCCGGTATCCAAGTTACTATGCTCTGGACCTTCCGGCTCCAGCGGCCGCGGCCAACCAATCCGCGCCGTCGCATGGCTCGGCTGCCGTGCGTCAATTTGACGCTCCCCGTTTTTTGAGGGGAGGTCCCATTGCTTATTGGGAGTCCCAAGACCAGCTGGGTTTCTACGAGTACCATCGCTGGGCGGAAGATCCGCGGCGCGCGGTTACGGCCGCGAT
>JBEKJJ010000018.1:0-53143 GCA_050011295.1 Bryobacteraceae bacterium | reverse complement strand
GCTGCTCCTGGACGCGCAGGTCGCCTAGAAATGTGTTGGCGGTTTCGCGGGCTAGGGTCGCGTCGTCGATGTAGGGGATTTGTTCGGCGCAGGTTACTGAGAGCAGCATTCCCATGGCGAGATCGTTCGCAAGCTCGATTTCCGCGGAGACGGCTCTTTGGATTAGCGGCGTGAGGTCGCCCGCGGCGGCCTTGTGGATTAGCTGCGGGAAGGCTGCTCCGTCGGTTGAATAGAGATAGTGGCGGATGCCTTCGCCTAAAGCCTCGACGCCTGGGTGGACACGCGCGGTGCGGCCGTCGGGGGCGCGAACTTCCACTTCAATACCCTGTCTAACGCGCGCGAAGATGGATTGGAATTCTTCTTTGAGATTGGGATAAGCGGCGTGGCACGCGGGGTCGGCGCGGCATTTGTCGAATATGATGTCGACGGCGCGCTGGCCGGCCCAGGCTGCGTGCAGTGGGTGGAATTCGTCGGGTGGGACGATGCCGCCTAGAGCTGCCGCGCGAACGTGCTGGCCGTGGCGGCGCAGGTAGACTTGCGCAGCTAGCGATCCGTAGGAACCTCCCTCCAGGTTGATTTTCGGGTAGCCCAGCCACTCGCGCACTTCATCGATGTCGTCCGTGGCGATGGCGGTGGTGTAGAGCTTGAGATCGGCGATCTTCTCCAGGCGTTCGCGGCAGGCGCGGATTGCATCCACGGGGAATGAACTGGCGACCACTCGTTGCAGGTCGGGTGGATGGCCGTAGAAATCGCATTCCAGGGGATTCGATCCGCCGGTGCCGCGCTGATCGATCATCACGATGTCGTGGTGGGCGCGGATGGCTTGGAAGAAGGCGTAGCCGGGAGCGGCTTCGGTGATGGCTTCGCCCGGGCCGCCTCCGAATGCGAAAACTGGCTCGGATTTTTCTGGCTGGAGGGCTGGGAGGATGACTATGTTCAAGCCGATTTTGCGGCCGGTCTTGCGGTCGCGATCTTCCCAGACCGGATATGTGGCGCAGAGGGCACCTTTCGATACGCCGGGGATGGTGCAGGGGTGGGGCTTTGTTTCAACTGCGGGGACGGGGGTGCGATTTGCGGCGGTTAGGGTGGAGAGGAGGGTGATGGTTAGGAGGCGGCGCATCAGTCACATACTACGTTACAATCGGCGTGCATGTTTCGGAAGGTTTTGGTGGCTAATCGCGGGGAGATCGCGGTGCGCGTTGTTCGGGCGCTGCGCGAGTTGGATATTACTAGCGTCGCTGTCTTTTCCGATGTGGATCGGGCTGCGCAGCATGTCAGGCTTGCGGATGAGGCTGAGGGCGTCGAGAGTTATCTCAATATTGAATCGATTTTGGAAGCTGCGAAGAAGCACGGGGCGGAGGCGATTCATCCTGGATACGGATTTCTCAGCGAGAATGCGAGATTTGCGGCGGCCTGCGAGGCGGCTGGGATCGTCTTCATTGGGCCTTCGGCCGATTCCATACGGCGGTTGGGATCGAAAACGGCGGCCCGGACGCTGGCTAAGCAGATGAATGTTCCGGTGGTGCCGGGCAGTGAAGAGCCGGCTACGCATCTGGAGCATGCGCGCGAGCTGGCGCGCCAGATTGGATATCCGGTGCTGTTGAAGGCCGCGGCCGGCGGGGGCGGCAAGGGGATGCGGCGGGTGGATGCGGAGAGTGAACTTGAAGCTGCTATTCGCGATGCATCGAGCGAGGCTGAGCGGGCTTTCCATTCGAGCGAAGTTTACATCGAGAAGGTGATTGAGCAGCCGCGGCATATCGAAATCCAGATTGCGGGCGATTTCTATGGGCACCTGGTGCATTTGGGCGAGCGGGAATGCTCGTTGCAGCGGCGGCATCAGAAGATTATCGAGGAGTGTCCATCACCCCTGATTGCTGCCGCGCATCCGGAGATGCGGGCGGAGATGGGCGAGGCGGCGCTGCGAATCGCGCGGGCGGTGCGGTATCACAATCTGGGCACGGTGGAATTTCTGGCGGATGGGGATGGGAATTTTTATTTTCTGGAAGTGAACACGCGGCTGCAGGTGGAGCATCCGGTGACGGAGCTGGTGACGGGGTTGGACCTGGTGCATTTGCAATTGCGCATCGCGGATGGGGAGGCGATTCCTTTTGCGCAGGAGGATGTGGAGTGGCGCGGATGGGCCATGGAGTGCAGAGTCTCGGCGGAGGATCCGGAGCAGCATTTTTTTCCTTCGCCCGGCAAGATTGTGCAATTGCGCGAGCCGGCGGGGCCGGGCATACGCCTGGATTCGGGCGTTTATCCGGGCTGGACGGTTCCTCTCGATTACGATCCGCTGCTGGCCAAGCTGATTACTTGGGCTCCGGATCGGATGGGGGCGATCCGGCGGATGTTGCGGGCGCTCAATGAATACTCGATCGTTGGGGTGGAAACGAATTTGGCATTCTTCCGCGAGATTCTGAGTGATGCGGAATTTAGGGAAGGACGTTTGAACACGCGATTTATCGCCGATTATTTCAGTCGAAGGGAGCCTGTGGCGGAGCCGGGGCAGGAGCTGGAATTAGTGGCCGCGCTGGCTGCGGCGGCGCATTCGGAGAACGAGAAACCAGAAACCAGAAACGAGAAACCAGAAACGAGCGCCTGGCTTTCCGAGGGCCGGAGCGGGCTGCTCCGATGAAGCTGCAGATTTTGGTGAATGGGCGGCCGGTTCCGGTGGACGCGGAAGACGTGCGTGGAGTGGCGCAGGTTGAGCCGGGCGTTTATTCGGTGTTGCTTGCCGGGCGGAGCTTTGAGGTGCGGGCGGTTGGGTCCAAAGAGGGTTTGCGGCTGGAGTTGGATGGGCGGCGGTTTACTGCCGAGGTGCGCGATCCGAGGGATCGGGCGCAGAAATCCGCTGCGGCGGTTGGGACGGGGCGACAGAATATTGCAGCGCCGATGCCGGGGAAGGTTGTTCGAGTGTTGGTTCGCGATGGCGATGCCGTGGAGGTTGGGCAGGGGTTAGTGGTGGTTGAGGCGATGAAGATGCAGAACGAGATGAAGGCGTTGCGGGGTGGGAATGTTGTGGAGGTGCGGGTTCGGGATGGGGATACGGTGAGTGCGGGGGATGTGCTGGTGGTGTTGGGTTAGTTCTGCGAAAATGGTATTTGCCATTTGACTCAAAGGCTTACGGAGCCGCCGTGGGTGCCGTTCTGGCGCTGGATCAGGACGGCCAACGTTTGATTCCGCTGGTGAGCGGGGCGTGCGCATCTGAGGAGGCGCGCTCGCTTTTAAAGAAACAGAAACAAGCGGATTTGTTTGCGCACGCGAGGTCTCCCAAAGGGGCGTTGGGCGGATTGTTCCTGTACTTTTCCTGTTCCGCGGAATGTCATGAACTGGTGCAAAACTTGAATTCTTCGGAGGGCGATTTCTGGCACGCTATCCTGCATCGGCAGGAGCCGGATGCTGCGAATGCTTCGTACTGGTTTCGGCAGACCGGGGCGCATCCGATATTTGAGGAACTGGGGCGGGCTGCTGAGGAAATAGCGGCGAAATATCCGGCGGCGAAGTTTCGGAGCGGCGGGAAGTGGGATCCGTTTTTCTTTATCGAATTCTGCGGGCGCGCGCGGAGTGAGCCGGGGTCGGCAGCGGAAGCCGCGGCGCTGGAGATACAGCGGGCGGAATGGCAGATTCTCTTTGATTACTGCGCGAGGAAGCGATCTTGAGCCGTGCGCGAAGCTGGCTCACAGTTGTCCTGATCGCCATCACTGCCGTGGCGGTGTGGATCCTCTCGCGGCGGACGCGTCCGCCTGAGGTGGAATTCGTGAAGGTAACGCGCGAGACGATTGTCAGCTCGCTTGGGACCAATGGCAAAGTGGAACCGATTGAGTGGCTGCCGGCGCGGGCGGAGCGGGGCGGCACGATCACGCGAGTGTTGATCGCGCGGGGGCAGCAAGTTTCGAAAGGCGCGCCGCTGGTGGAATTGGATACGCGCGTGGTGAGCGCCGAACTCGGCAAGGCGCAGGCTGCCATCCAAGAAGCGAAAACGCAGGAACAGGTGCTCGACCAGGGCGGGCGGATTGCAGAGCGCCAGCAAGTGGATGCGGATCTAGCGCGGGCGCGGTTGGATCTGGAAGTAGCGCAGAAGCAACAGGCCGCGCTGGAACGGCTGGTGGAGAAGCAGGCCGCTACGCGCGTGGAATTGGACAACATGCGCCAGACCGTGGATCAATTGCGGTTGAGAATTCGGGCGCTCGAGCAGCACAAGGCAGTGCTCGTGACCGGCAGCGATAAGGAGATTGCGAAAGCCAGGCTGCAGGAGGCTGAGGCGTCGGCTACTGTGGCGCGGACTAATCTAGACCTCAGTGTGATTCGGGCTCCGATGGATGGCACGGTCTACGATTTCGATCTAAAGGCGGGGGCGTTTTTGAGTCCCGGGGATTTGGTGGCGAAAGTTGGGAAGCTGGATCGCGTGCGCGTGACGGTTTACGTGGATGAGCCGGATGTGGGGAAGGTTCACAAGGGACAAGCGGTGATCATCACGTGGGATGCGTTGCCGGGGCATCAGTGGAAAGGCGAAGTGGATAAGCTGCCGACGCAGGTGGTGCCGCTCGGGACGCGGCAGGTGGGCGAGGTGGGTTGCATTATCCAAAATCCGGATCGCGATCTGCTGCCCAACGCCAATATCAATGCGGATATTCAGGCGGCGGTGATTTCGGGCGCGTTGGTTCTACCTAAAGAAGCACTGCGGCGGCAGGGTTCGGAGAACGGTGTTTTTTTGTTGCGGGAGGATCGAGTGGCGTGGCGGAAGGTGGGTTTGGGGGTGTCGAGTTATACGAAGTCGCAGATTTTGGCGGGGCTCGAGGAGGGGGATGCAGTGGCGCTGCCGTCGGAGAAGGTGTTGAAGGGTGGGATGAAGGTGGAGCCGGTGATCCAGTAGGACCGGCGCTAAGAGATTTTGGCCGCGAATGAACGCGAATGAACGCAAATTTAATTTACTGGTTCCAAGGGGAAACCGCATTTTCGCCAGGCTTCCAGGCCGCCTAGGAGTGGGCGGACGTTGATTACTCCTTTGCGGAAGAGTTGCAGCGCCGCACGGGCGCTGGAGGCTTCGTTTGGTCAAGAACAGTAGAGGATCACGTCGCGATCGCGCGGGATCTCTTCGTGACGTGTTTCGATTTCTTCGAACGTCATCCAGATTGCGCCGGGGAGCTTGACTTTGTCGGCCTCTACTTCCAATTCGTGACGGAGATCGACGACGGCGATGGCGTCGCCCTCGGTGATCATTTTCATTAATTCTTCGGGGGTGATGCGCGCCACGCGCAGGTCGCGGATGAAGCGGCGGCGTTGATAATATTTCCAACAGATGTAGCTGGTCAGTGCGGCGCCGATTATTATTACCAGAAATGAACCCATGCGGCCGGCTTGTTCGGCTGCCAGCTCCAGTTGATTGCGGAAGAGATAACCAACACCCAGGTAAGTTGCGCTCCAGATTACGGCGCCCGTGGCATCGGCTGCGAGGAATTTCCATGGCTTCATGCGGGTGAGTCCGGCGAGCGGGGCGGCGGTGGCTCCGAGGCCGGGAACGAATTTCGCGATCAGCAATGCCCGCGCGCCTAGCCTACCGAAGAGGCTCTTGGTGTTGCTGACGCAGGAATCCGGCTCGAGGGACATTCGGCAGAGCAGATTGAGAATGGAACCGCCGCGGACGCGTCCCAAGCGGAACCAGATGATATCGCTCGAAAGGGACGCGGCGACGGCGAGGGCGAGCGAGGTCCAGATGGAGAAGTTCCCTAATCCTGCGAGCGCGCCCATTCCGAGCAGAACCGGGAGCGCGGGGATGGGCAGGCCGATGCTCTCGGCGAACACGTTCGCTACCAGAACCCAATACCCATGGCGTAGCAGAAATGGGATTACGGCGTGCATTGCGTATCCCTAATTGTAGCTGGGGGGTCAAACGGGGGCGCGGGTTAAGCTGGCGATGAAGAAGCTGACGCCGGGGATGTTTTTCTGCGTGAGGCGATCATCGTTGGTGATAAAGAGATCGGCTTTGGCGGATTCGGCGCAGGCTAGTTGGATGGCATCGGCGGGATGAATGCTTCGATTCTGGCGGATGTTGGCGTAGGCTTCCGCGGCGCCGAAGTCGAATGAGGAGACGGTGACATGCTGACCGGTGAAGAGGGTTCGATAGCGGTCCGCCAGAGCGGCGTTGCCGGTGGAGAGAGGCTTCACCAAGACTTCGCCGACAGTCATGGCGCTGGTGAAAAGCCGGTCGTTACGGCGCAACATACGGCGGCGCAGGTCGGCGACGGCCTGGCCGAATTTGGGGCTGTCCTCCAGCAGGTAGATGAAGAGGTTGGTGTCCCAGAAAATGCTCTTCACTTGTTATCGGGTTGATCGCCGTACCAGTTGGAGCGCAGATCGCGAACGTACTCGTCCGCGTCGGTTGAGGCCCAGATTTCTTTGCCTAGGCCGCGCATCTGGAGGATTGGATCGTCTTCTTCTTTCATGGCTGTCTCCTTGTTGCAGTATTCGTTGGCGTACCAATCGAGGAGGTAATGGTATTGAGCGGGAAGTTCCTCCCGGGACGGTTTTGTTTTTCCCTTGCGGGAGGGGTGCGATTGATCGGTGGGGCGGAATAGGCGGTAGGTGTCGTTCGAAAGCTTGTAGAACATGCGGTAGCGGGCCGAGTTGGGTTCGAGATTCGCAACGTTGTGCAGATAAATGTGGGCCTGGATTCCGGGGCGCAGTACGGGGCTGGCGCGCTCGGCCTTGACGCGATCCAGGATTTCCCTGGCCGAGAAAGATTCCCGGTCTTCGTGTTCGCGGTGTAGGAGGGCGAGAGCACACCAAGCTTCATCGGCGACTAGGAGCGTTTGGGTCATTTTGGCGGCTTGGCTGGGCATGGTGCGTGTGTCTCTCTTGTTATGATTATGGTTGGGAATGGGGTGAAAGTCAATAGTACATGGTAGTACAGGTAATACAGTTGTTTGCGCGATAGACAAAGGGGTTATAATGCCTTTTAAATGAAGAACTTCGCGCTTTTGCTCTTTGGTGTGGCTGGTCTAGCCTACACACAGCCTTATGACCTTGTGATTCGTAATGGCAGGATCGTCGATGGCACCGGGTCGCCGTGGTATTCGGGAGATATTGCGATTCAGGGCGGGAAAATCGCGGCGATCGGGCAGCTTGCGCTGGCGGAAACCAAGGGAACGATTGACGCTCATGGCCTGGTGGTAGCGCCGGGGTTCATCGACATGCTGGGGCAATCGGAACTGACGATTCTGGTGAATCCGCATCTGCCGTCCAAGATTTATCAGGGGATCACGACGGAGATCACCGGCGAAGGCGGCTCAGTGGCGCCGCTGAGTGAGGAGATGCGGCGGGTCCGTGCGCATGACGACTACGATCATTACCACATCAGGCCGGATTGGGGCACGTTCCGCGAGTATTTCGCGCGCTTGGAAAAGCAGGGGATGGGGATCAATCTGGCGAGCTATGTAGGTGCGACGCAGGTTCGTAGGATGGTGCTGGGGGATGCGGACCGCGCGCCGAATGCGAGCGAACTGGAGCGCATGCAGGGGCTGGTGAGAGAGGCGATGCGGGATGGCGCGGTGGGGCTTTCGACGGCTCTGCAATATGCGCCGGCGCCTTATGCGAGCACCGAAGAGCTGATCGCGCTGGCGTCGGAGGCGGCGAAGCTGGGCGGAATTTATGCGACCCACATGCGCAGCGAAGGCGATGCGATTACGGCGGCGATCGATGAAGTGATCCGGATCAGCCGGGAGGCGAAAATTCCGGCCGAGATCTGGCATCTGAAAGTGGCGGGCAAGAGCAACTGGGGGCGGATGCCCGAGATTGTGGCGAAGATTGAGAAGGCGCGCGAATCCGGCGTGGATATTACGGCCGACACCTACGCTTACACCGCTTGGTTCAACTCATTTTCGGCGTTTATCCCGCCGTGGGCGCATGCTGGCGGGGATGCGAAGCTGATTGAGCGATTGAAGGATCCAGCCATGCGCGCCCGCATCCGCAAAGAGATGCTTACGCCGAGCACGGCCTGGGACAACGAGTGGCAGGAGATCGACGGGGCGGAGGCGATCCTGCTGAGCGTGGTTTATAACCCCAAGCTGGTTCGGTTGCAGGGCAAGACTATTGCTGAGATCGCTAAGCTCGAGGACAAAGATCCGATCGATACGATCTTCGATCTGTTGATTGACGATCCGCTGAGCTCGGTGGCGGTTTTCGGGATGTCGGAGCCGGATGTCACGCTGGCGTTGCAGCAACCGTGGGTAGCCGTGTGCAACGACTCGCAGGGTACGGCGCCCGATGGAGTGTTGGGCACCGAACACCCGCATCCACGGGCTTACGGGACGTTTCCACATATCCTGCGCAAGTACGTGCGCGAGGAACACAAGCTTTCACTTGAGGATGCGATTCGGAAATTCAGCGCGCTGCCGGCGCAGCGGGTGCGCTTGACCGATCGCGGAGTGTTGAAGCAGGGGATGTGGGCGGACATTGTGATTTTCGATCCCGCGACGATTCGCGATAAGGCGACGTTCGAGAATCCGAATCAGTTGTCGGAGGGAATGCGGTATGTGTTGGTGAATGGCGTTCCGGTGATCGAGAATGGCAAGCAGACCAACGCGCTGCCGGGAAAGGTGCTGCGTGGAGCGGGGCTCGAGGACGCTACGCGAATTCGATGAAGGGCGGGTTGACAACCCGCCGCAGGTTGGCAACCTGCCCCACACCTATTGATAGAGGCGGCGTTCGCGGCGCAGGAATGCCGGGACTTCGAGATCGTCCACGGGGACGGGCGCAGGTTCTTCCATCACAGGAGCGGGCGCGGGAGGCGTTGGGCTCATGTCGCGAAAGAGCGGGCCGTTGCTCATGATGGGTTCGAGGATGGGAGCTGGGGGCGGGAAGGCCGGCTCCGGCATTATGGATTCCGCACCGACGGTCACGCGGCGGGCCAATTGCGGAAGGTTGTCGCGCTGGAATCCGGTAGCGATGACGGTGATCTTCACTTCGTCCTTCATGGATTCGTTTAAGACGACGCCGAAGTTGATTTGCGCGTCTTCGTTGGCGGTTGCGGCGCGAATCAGGGAGCAGGCTTCGTTCACATCGTGCAGGCTGAGGCGGCTGGATCCAGTGATGTTGATCAGGACGCCGCGGGCGCCTTTTACTCCGCCCTCTTCCATGAGCGGAGAACTGATGGCCTGGCGCGCGGCTTCGATGGAGGCATTTTCACCGGACGCGGACGCGGTGCCCATCATCGCGTAGCCCATGCCGAGCATGATGGAGCGGATGTCGGAGAAATCGCGATTGATCAGGCCGGGGGTAGTGATGATATCGCTGATTCCCTGCACTGCTTGGCGAAGGATATCATCGGCAGTGCGGAAGGCTTCAAAGAAGCTGGTGCCGCGTGGGACGAGTTCGAGCAGACGGTCATTGGGAACGGTGATAACGGTGTCGACAGTGCCGCCGATTTCCGAGAGCCCGCGATCGGCCTGCTTCATGCGGCGCGGTCCTTCGAAGCCGAAGGGCTTGGTCACAACAGCGACGGTGAGGGCGTTCAGTTCCTTGGCTAGCGCGGCGACGACAGGCGCAGCTCCAGTTCCGGTGCCCCCTCCGAGTCCGGCGGTGACGAACACCATGTCGGCGCCCTCCAGCAGTTCGATGATGCGCTCAGTATCTTCGAGCGCAGCTTGCCGTCCGAGGCCTGGATCGGAACCGGCGCCTAGCCCACTGGTTACTTTCGCGCCGATGGCCAGTTTGTTGGGAACCGGCGACGCTTTGAGGGCTTGCACGTCGGTATTGAGAATGTGGAATTCGACACCGGTGAGCCCCTCATTCATCATGCGAGCCACCGCGTTCGAGCCTCCGCCGCCGACCCCGACTACCTTGATCTTGGTGCCGTGCAGAGCTTCTTCTTCCTGGATGATAAACTTTGTCGCGTCCATGTTTAAACCCTCCTGTCGTCAAATCACCGTCCAAAAAATCGGGGACACCATTAGGCGAAGGGTGACCGGACCGCGCCGGACGCTTGCCCATGATGTCCCCGATTTTGATCTTCGTTTCATCGGAATAACAACCCCACTAAACCGGGAGCTCTGCGCTTACCCTCGCGCTTCATCTTCCAGCGCGCGGAGTATCGGGCCAAGCCGGCCGCGGCTGCCCACGCCGGATTGCACAGCTCTTCCGGAAAATTCTCCATGCCGCCCGGCAGCGCGATCCGCGCCGGACAATTCAAGACTCGCTCGGCCATATCGCACATGCCGTTGAGCAAGGCGCCGCCGCCGGATAAAATGATTCCTTCGAGCAGTTTCTGCTCCATGCCGATGGTCACCAACTCCGAGCCGACATGGATGAATAGCTCCTCGGCGCGCGCTTCGAGAATCTCATTCAACTGTTTGCGAGGCGCCTCGCGCGCGGGCCTGCCTTCGAGCGAGGGCACTTCAATGAAACTGTGGTCGGAGGTGAGGCCCAACATGGCGCAGCCGTACTCCATCTTGAGTCGCTCGGCGTCGGCGTATTGCACGGTGAGCCCTACGGCTACATCACGCGTCAAATGGTCGGCCGAAATTGGCAGGCTGCGCGCCAGCAGCACAGCTTCGCCGTCGTAGACTGCCAAGCCCGTGGAGTGCATCCCGATATCCACTACGACGACGCCTCGGACGCGATCGTCTTTGGAAATGGAGGCGTAAGCGGCGGCCACCGGTTCAAACACGGTTTCTTCCACGGCGTAGGACGCCTGATGCACGGCGGCGCAAATGGAATCGTGCTCCTGCTCGGAAACGGTGACTAGGTGGACGTTGGCTTCGAGGCGCGAACAAACCGATCCGCGGGGATAGCGTTTGCCGGACCGGCCGTCCAGCGTGAAGTCCTGCGGGAACAGGTGCAGAATGGCGCGATCGTCTTCCAGGCGCACTTGTTCGCTGCGCTCAACGGCATAAGCCATGTCTTCAAGCGAGATGGGACGAGGACGTCCAAATTCGTAGATGCCGCGGCTGTTGTGGCCATCGATGGTGACCCCGCCGATCCCAACTACCATGGCATCCACTACGACTCGGGCTTCGGCTTCGGCCTGGCGCACCGAATCCTGAACGGCTCGCGTGAGGGCTTGCTGGTCCGTGAGACGGCTCTTGTGCCAGCCGCTGGAAGGCACTTCGCCGTGGCCGAGATAGCGGAGCCGGCCCTCTTCCATGGCCAGGATGACGCAGCGCGTGAAGGCGCTGCCTGCGTCCAAGCCAACGGCGAGTTGAGGTTGATCCGGCATCAGTTGGCAGCCGCCACTCCTGTAATCCGGTCGTCCAGGCGCAAGTCAAAGGTTGTCACTTGCGGAATTCGGCGATGAATATCCGGGTAGTGATCCAGAAAGTTTTGCCAGCGGGACGTGAAGTTGTGTTCTCCCAGCATCAGCGTTACGGCTCTTCCGTCCAGCTTTTGGGTGACTTTTAAATCGTCGAGATCGCTCACGTCGGCTTCGGAGATTTTGTCGGCCATGCTGCCCAGTTCCTGCATCAGGCGCTCGGCACGACGCACACGCATGCCGCGCTGGGCCGCGCTTTCATCGGGATTGATACCCGCCAGCATGGGCAAATGGAATCCCGCTTTGAGGGGCGGATCGAGAATGACGCCTTCGTCGTCAATGAGGGCCCAGCGCTCCATGCTTTCGGCGCGGAGCTTCACAAATGCGGCGGGGTGGCGTTCCTCAATCCGCACCTGGATGCGATTCGGCCAAATCCTTTCGATGGAAGCGTCGCGCACCCAGCGGACATTGAGAAGCTCCTTGCGTCGCGCCTTGAGCGGAAACAGGAAGACACTGCGCCCCATATCCGGATCGAAGATCCTAAGAATCTGGGCGCGCGATGCGTATTTCACTCCCTCGATTTTGAGATTGGCGCTTTCCAATCCGTAATCGGCTGGGCCAGGCAGCAGGAAGCGCGGATCGCGGATCAGAAACTGCTCGAAGCGCTGCGATGCATAAATGCAGGTGGTGAGAAACAGGCTGGCAGCGATTACGATCAGGCCGTAGCGAACGATCACACGGACGGCGAGAGCGCGGCGTTTTTTGTCCTTGGATTGGGGCGCCACTTAAGCCGCCTCCCGCAGTTTTTCGAGCACGCGCTCGCCCACCTGCCAGACGCTGCCCGCGCCGAGGGTGATCACAAGATCTTTTTCGCGCGCATTCGCGACTACGGCATCGGCGGTGCGCTCGATGGTTCCGGTGTACTCCACGCATCGATGGCCGAAGTCGCGCATACGCTCCGCGAGCGCGCCGCCGCTGACGCCTTCGATGGGCGGCTCGGATGCCGCATAAATATCCAAGATGTACACCACGTCGGCTTGATGGAAACTACGCGCGAATTCATCCATCAAGTGCTGGGTGCGCGTGTAG
This sequence comes from Bryobacteraceae bacterium, assembly GCA_050011295.1. Taxonomy (GTDB): domain Bacteria; phylum Acidobacteriota; class Terriglobia; order Bryobacterales; family Bryobacteraceae; genus Palsa-89. The sequence continues at coordinate 40,809 of JBEKJJ010000018.1, read as the reverse complement.
CGATGCGGCTGGAACACGGCATGAATACGCTGGAATTTGCAGAGCTGTGCGGCCGCGAGCGTGGCGCGAATCTCAGTGGGGTGATGGCCGTAATCGTCGATCACGGTGATGCCGCGCTCCGAGCCGCGCGTTTGAAAGCGCCGGTCGACGCCGGAATACATGGCGATGGCTTCGTGAATCGCGGCCAGCTTCACATCGAGTTCGAGACCGATGGCGATGGCAGCGGTGGCATTAAGCACGTTATGCACTCCGGGCACGCGCAGGTGGAATGTTCCCAGGTTGTGGCCGCGGGTCTGGACGGAGAAGCGGCTTTCAAACGCTCCGCATTCCATGTCGGCGATGCGTAGCGATGCCTGATGGCTGCGTCCGTAGGTGATGGCCCGGCGATTCACGGATGGAAGCAGTTGTTGAACATTTTCGTCGTCCAGGCACAGGATCGCAGCGCCGTAAAAGGGGACTTTTTGAACGAATTCGAGGAACGCGGCGCGAATCTCGACGATGGATGGATAGTGGTCCAGATGTTCGCGATCGATATTGGTTACGACGGCGAGAATCGGGCTGAGCTTCAGGAACGATCCGTCGCTTTCGTCGGATTCCACAACAAGGAAATCGCTGCGGCCTACGCGCGCGTTGGAACCACCCATAGCGGCGACTTTTCCACCGACGACTACGGTGGGGTCCAGGCCGGCGACATTCAAAACCGTGGCGGTCATGGAAGTGGTGGTGGTTTTTCCGTGACTGCCGGCGATGGCGATGCCGTATTTCAGACGCATCAGCTCAGCCAGCATTTCGCCGCGTGGGATTACGGGGATGACCAGGCGCCGCGCTTCCTGGATTTCCGGGTTTTGATCGTCGACCGCGGAGCTGACTACTATGGCTTTGGCGCCCGCGACGTTGGCCGCGGCATGGCCTTCGAAAATCCGGGCACCGAGTTTGGCCAGACGGTCCGTTGTGGGGCTGAGTTTCACGTCGGAGCCACTGATTTGGTAACCCAAATTGAGCAACACCTCGGCGATTCCGCTCATGCCGATTCCGCCGATCCCAACGAAGTGCAGGTGTTGTAATTTAAAAAACATTTTTATATCGTATTGTTTCGGCTTTTGGGGCTAATGTCAATAGGGAGCAGGTGACACGTTCAGTTGCCAAGTGACGCCTCCACAATGTCCGCGGCCTGGCGGGCGGCTTCGGGGTGGGCTAATTTGCGGGCCTGGTCGCCCATGCGTTTCAGCAATGCCGGCTGCGAGCTGAGCCGGCCCACCTCTTCGAACAGGCGGCCACCATCCATCTGGCTGTCCAGGACCAGTTGCGCGGCGCCGGCCTTGGTGAACGCTTCGGCGTTACGAAGCTGGTGATTGTCGGCGGCTCCGGGGAGAGGCACCAGGATGGCCGGTTTGCCGGCCGCGGCGAGTTCGGCGAGGGCACCCGCTCCGGCGCGACAGATCACCAGGTCGGCGGCCGCGAAAGCCGCGGGCATGTCATTGATGAACGGCACGAGCTCCCCGTCGAGACCGGTTTCGCCGAATTTCTTGGCTAGCAGTTCGTGGCCGGCCACTCCGGTTTGGTGGATGAACTTCACGGGGAATTTTGCTTCGCGAAAGTAGGTCCAGCTTGCACGCGTGGCTTCATTCAACCTGCGGGAGCCTTGGCTGCCGCCGGTGATCAGGACTGTGAGCGTGGCCTCGCGCACTTTGGGCCGAATCCGAAAGAATTCCGGACGCACGGGTAGGCCGGTGATCACGGATTTACCGGGCGGGAAAAAACGCGCGGTTTCGGGAAAATTCAAAAGCGCGCGCGTTACGAAGCGGCCGACGTGACGATTGGTGAGTCCGGGAATGGCGTTCGGCTCCATCACCAGGATGGGCAGGCGCTTCCACAAACCGGCCAGAACCACGGGGCCAGCCGCGTAGCCGCCCATGCTGAAGATGGCGCTGGGGTGGTGTTTAGCGAGCATCTGGCGCGCCCTCAGCACGCTGAACGGAAGTTGCGACAAACTCCGGATGCTGCGCGCCAGGCCGACACTGTTGAGTCCACCGATCTCGATGAACTCGAGCGGAAAGCCTGCGGAGGGGACCAGCTTGGCTTCGAAGCCGGTGCGCGTCCCGATGAAGACGCAAGTGTGGCCGCGAGTTTTGAGCTCGCTCGCTACCGCGAGAAGTGGAAGCACGTGACCTCCCGTTCCTCCGCCGGCCATCACAATGGTTGCCATGTGCGTTCATTCGCGGCCAATCCGAAAAATCGGGGAATGAGTATCCTGTCACCGGATTTTTTCATTCCGAGTGCTCGCTTACGCTCAGAAGCATTCCCAGACAGATCAGGGTGCTCATCAATGAGCTGCCGCCCGCGCTGATCATGGGGAGCGGGATCCCTTTGGTGGGCCCCATATCCAGGACCACACTGATATTGATAAAAGCCTGAATCACGATGGACGAAGTGAGGCCCAGGGCCAGATATCGGCCAAAGTCGTCCGCCGCTTCCCAAGCCACCTGCAAACCACGCCATAGAATAATGAGGAATCCAGTCAGCACCGCGCTGCAACCGAAAAATCCCAGCTCTTCGCCGACTACGGCATAAATGAAATCGGTATGGGCTTCCGGGAGATAGTAGAGTTTCTGGATACCCTGCATGGGTCCCAGGCCGACCAATCCGCCGCTGCCTACGGCGATCTTGGATTGGCGCGCCTGATATCCGGGATCACGAGTGGTGATGGATTCGCTGATGTATTTCTTGATGCGGCCTTGGGTGTCAACCAGGGAGACCACCTTGTATTGAGGGTCGAAGAATCCGATGATGCGCGCCAGGCGATAGGGCTTCGAAATTACAAATGCGACCGAGCAGAGGAGCCCGGCAACGAGCGCGGCCGTGACCAATTTACGCTGCAATCCGGCGACATAGAATACGATCGCAGCCGGGACTACCATGACGATAGCGGTTCCCAGGTCGCCGATTCCGACAGTTGCGGCGAGTACGGCGAGCGGAAGACAAACAGCCGCGATGGTTCGCCGGGTGTTGAGGGTTTCCTGCCGCTGCGTGACGAAGTAGGCCAGAAAAATGAGAAGCGCGGGCTTCGCGAACTCGGACGGCTGCAGCGTTCCGATGCCTTGCAGACGAAACCAGCGATGAGTTTTGGTATCGGCGAAAAAAACTAGAATCTGCAGCATCAATACGACGCCGACCGATCCGAATGCCCAGGCCGCGCTATGCAGACGCCGATAATCGCGCTTTTTGAAATACATCAACACGATGAAGGAAAAGATCGCCCAGACCAGTTGGTGACTGACGAAGTGGAAGCTGGATTTGATGCGAGGATTGAGCTCGGCCATCACCGAGGACGCGCTATAGACCATCACCAGACCGAAGCCGACCATGGCAACGATGGTGGCAAACAAGAGCCAATCTGTTTTCAATCGCTGGGCCATCAGTTGGCTCCTTCCGCGAGCGCGTGGACCAGCTCTTTGAAGACCCGGCCACGCTGCTCGAAGTTTTCGAATTGATCGAAGCTAGCGCAGGCGGGCGCAAGCAGGACGGTATCGCCAGGAGAAGCTACGCGAGAGGCTTGCTGGACAGCAGCGGCTAGCGTGCCGCAATGCACCACGAGCGTTGCGTCGGCGATTTCCGAAGCGATTTTCTTGGCGGCCGAGCCGATTAGTAGTGCAGCTTTGGCTTTCGCGTGCAACGGATCGCGCAGCACCGTATAATCGCTGTCTTTGTCCTTGCCGCCGAGGATGATCCAGAGGCCGCCGGAAAACGCATCCATGGCTTTGAGAGTGGCGTCGACGCTGGTGGCTTTGGAATCGTTGTAGTAGGCTACGCCGTCGATTTCCTGGACAAGTTCGAGGCGGTGCTCGACGGGTGCGAAAGTTACGGCTGCGCGGGCGATTTCGGAGGGTTGCGCACCGGCGCGTTTGGCCATTAGGGCCGCGGCCATCACGTTTTCGTAGTTGTGCCGGCCGCGCAGTTGCAGGTCGCGCACGTTCAGTAGTTCGGTATCTTCCAGGCGAATGATGTCGACATCGAGCCAAGCGCCGGAGACGGGATGAGCGCTGCTGAACCAGGTGATGGAGGCTGGAGTGCGCTTGGCGAATTCGACCGTCACCCGATCATCGGCATTGAGTACGGCGCAATCGCCTTCGTGCTGGGTTTCGAACAGGCGCGCCTTGGCGTTTTTGTAGTTCTCGAAGGTGTGGTGACGGTCCAGATGATTCTGGGTGACGTTGAGGCACGCGGCTATGGGTGCGTGAAAAGTTTGGATGGTCTCGAGTTGAAAGCTGGAAAGTTCCAGGACGTTCCATTGATCGGGTCGCGATGTTTCTACCATGGCTGCCGGCGGTGTTCCGATGTTGCCTCCCACCTGGCAGGCGATTCCGGACTCGCGGAGAATGTGGCCGGTGAGCGCGGTGGTGGTGGTTTTGCCGTTGGTTCCAGTGACGCCGATGGTGTGGCCCTTTAGGAACGCGGCGGATAATTCCAGTTCGCCGATGATTGGGGCGCCGCGTTCGCGCGCCGCTGCCAGGACGTCGAGATCGGCCGGGACGCCCGGAGATAGCACTACCAGGTCTGCGTCGCGGAAGGCGGCTTCTGTTTGGGGCTCCACTGTTATTCCTTGCACTTCTCCCATTGGTTTTTCATCGACTGCGCGGACAATGGCTCCTTTTGTCAGGAGCAGTTTTACGGCTGCTACGCCGGAGCGCGCCATTCCGATTACCACTACTTTTCGGCCATTTAATTCCATTCCAAAAGTTGGCAGGCGAAAGCGCCTGCCCCGCGTGCCCAGGTCAACGAAGCTTCAATGTTGTTAGGGCGAACAATGCCATTACTAAACCTGCTATCCAAAATCTGGTTATTATTTTTGACTCGGGCCAACCCAGCGCCTCGAAATGATGATGGATGGGCGCCATTTTGAAGATCCGCTTCTTACGAAGCTTATAACTGCCTACTTGTAGGATTACTGACAGCGCTTCGATGACGTATACGCCGCCGATGAAGAGCAACAGGATCTCCTGCTTGATTAAAACCGCGACCACGCCCAGGGCGCCTCCCAGGGCGAGCGAACCAACGTCGCCCATGAAGATTTCGGCCGGATGCGCGTTGTACCAGAGAAATCCGATGGATGCGCCCACCATGGATCCGCAAAAAATGGTCAGTTCTCCGGCGCCCGGGAGCCGCGCCAGATCGAGGTATTCGGCGAGCTTGGCGTTACCGCTGACGTAAGTCAGAATGGTCATCGCGCCCGAGGCGATGATCATCAGGCCGATGGCCAGGCCGTCCAGGCCATCCGTCAGGTTTACTGAATCCGATGCTCCGACAATTACCAGCACCATGAACGCGTAGAATCCCGCAAAGGCCAGCGGATAGGTATACCAGTTGTGTACCAAAGGCTCAATCAGCAGATCGGGCTTGAAGGATTTGAAGAAGGGCATGTTGATGCTGGTGGAATACATTTTGTTGGCGTGCAGGCTGAGCAATATGAATCCCACGACGAGCGCGGCTACTACCTGGAAACTGAATTTCTCGCGCACCGTAAGACCTTTGTTTTGCTTGCCGCGGATCTTGGCATAGTCGTCGAAGAAACCGATTAGCCCAAAACTCAGCATGCCGAAAAGCGCGATCCACACATAGGGATTTCGAAGATTGGCCCAGAGAAGCGTGGGAACCACTACCGAAATGATGATCAGGATTCCGCCCATGGTGGGAGTTCCGGCTTTTTTCATATGCGATTTGGGGCCGTCCTCGCGGATATACTGGCCGATCTGGAATTCGCGCAGCTTCTGAATCAGCCAAGGCCCCAGCGCGACGCACAGGAACAGCGCCGTAAGGCTGGCGGACGCAGTGCGGAACGTCACGTATCCAAACTCGCGGAAGGGCGTGTAGAGGCGAAACAGCTTTTCGTAGAACAGCCAGTAGAGCATCTAATTTGGTGGAGAGAGGAACCTCTCCAGGGCCTTTTCGACATGGGTGCCGCGTGAGCCCTTGAACAAAATCACATCGCCCGCGCGGGCGATTTTCCGTAGCTCGACACCGGCCTCGGCGGGCTCTTCGAAAAAAAACGCGGCGTTAACTGCTTGACCGGCTTCCTTGGCTGCATCCACCAGGTTACTGGCCGCGCCGCGTATTCCAACGAGCACATCAATCCCTTGCGCCGCGACATAGGTTCCTATGCCGCGATGCAGGGCCCCGGACCAGCGTCCGAGCTCGAGCATCTCCCCCAGCACGGCGATACGCCGCTTAGCGTGGGTATCCCGCAGCACGTCAATCATGGCGCGCGCTGCATCAGGATTGGAGTTATAGCAGTCGTTCAAAATCAAAATTCCGTTGTGCAAGATGCGTTCGCCCCGCATGGGGCCGGGCGGAATGCCGCGCACAACTTCGGTAAGTTCTTGCGGCCGTATTCCAAACAAACCGGCGACGGCGATTCCGGCTAGGAAATTTGAGACGCTGTGGCGGCCGTGGAGCGGGCTTGAGAATGCGATGCCGTCCACGGAGAATTTGATGCCATCGGAGGTGTCATTGAAGTTTTCAGCGCGAATATCGGCGCCAGGGTTCAGGCCGAACGTGATGGTGCGGCCGGGGTGCGCGTCGCGGAATGGGCGCACTAGAGGATCGTCGAAATTCAAGACGGCGATTCCATCGGGCGGCAAGGATTCGATCAGCTCGCGCTTGGCGGCCGCGATTCCTTCAATGGAATCGAAAGCTTCCATATGGGCGTGACCGACGTTGGTCACTACGCCGATATTGGGCCGGGCGATTTCGGACAAGCGGCGGATTTCGCCGGCGTGGTTCATAGCGAGTTCGAGCACGGCCACGCGGGCGTCCGATGGCATACGGAGGATGGATAGCGGGAGGCCGACATGGTTGTTAAGATTTCCGATGTTTTTAGCTACCGGCGTGTCGAGCGCTAGCATGGACGCGATGAGGTCCTTGGTGGTGGTTTTTCCGGCGCTGCCAGTTACAGCTATGACCTGACCGCCCCACTGATTGCGCGCCCAGGTGGCGATGTCCTGGAGCGCGGCCAGGGTGTCTGGGACGGTGAGGATGTCCGGGGCGAGCTTGTCCCCTTGCTTACGCGCGGGGCTACCGTGCTCGGGATGGGCAATCGCGGCAGCTGCGCCTTTTCGAAACGCTTCGTCCAGATAGGCATTTCCATCGTGATTTGGTCCTCGCAGTGCAAAGAAGAGATCGCCGGGTTGAACGGTGCGCGAATCGACACTCCAGCCGGTGATTTGCGCGTCGCTGGTCGGCGGAACTTGAAGCACTGCGGCTATCTCCTTTACTGTGAAGTTCAAAAAAGCACCGACTCCCTTACGGTCGCGGTTCGGTTACGCGCACCAGCGACCACTCACCAGTCCCTAGGCCCTAGCCCCGAATCCCAAGGCGCGCAGCGCCTCTCTTGCTACTTCTCGATCGTCAAAATGTATGACGCGATCTTTCAAAACTTGGTACGGCTCGTGCCCTTTGCCTGCCAGAATTACGATGTCGCCGGGACGGGCTTGCCCGAGCGCGGCGCGGATCGCTTTGGCGCGGTCCGGCTCTACGATGTGAGGGACGTCGAAGCGGCGCAATCCCACCAGGGCATCGTTCATGATGGCGATGGGATCTTCCGATCGCGGGTTGTCCGACGTCAACACTACAAAATCGCTGGATTGGCCGGCCGCCATGCCCATCAAGGGGCGTTTCGACCGGTCACGGTCACCACCGCAGCCGAACAGCGTAATGACGCGCTTGGGATGCAGCTCGCGCGCTACCGCGATGATGCTGCGCAAAGCGTCGTCGGTGTGCGCGTAGTCCACAACTACCAAAAACGGCTGGCCTTGGTCTACACTTTCGAATCGGCCGGGCACTTGCCGGCAATCGGCGATTCCGCGGGCGATCGTTTTCCAATCGAACCCGTAGCTCAAAGCTACGCCGCATGCCGCCAGAATATTGTATGCGTTGATTTTGCCGACTAGCGGCGAGCGAAGCTCCACCTTTTGATCGCGATATTCCAAGGTGAATCGCAGGCCTTCGAAATTCATCTCGAGGCCGGATGCACGCAGATCGGCACCCGGCGAGAATCCATAGCGGATTACTTCAGCGGTGGTTTCTATCTCGGGGCCATGCGGATCGTCGTGGTTAATGACGGCCCAGCGTGGTGCGGGAGCGCCTTGGGGAGCGAAGAGAAGTTTCTTGGCGGCGAAATAGGCGTCCATGCCGGAGTGGAAATCCAGGTGGTCCCGGGTGAGGTTCGTGAATACCGCGGTGTGAAACGTAATGCCGTAAACCCTGTCGAGAGCTAACGCGTGCGAGGAGACTTCCATTGTCGCATGCGTGCCGCCGCGTTCAGCCAATTCATGGAACATGCGGTACAGGTCGAGCGACTCGGGCGTAGTGTTCACTGCTTTTCTTACTTCTCCCGCCAAGCGGTATTCAATGGTGCCAACCAATAAAGTGGTGTTGCCGGCGGCTTGCAAAATGGAATCGATCAGGAAAGCCGTGGTCGTTTTCCCATTGGTGCCTGTCACGCCCGTCAATGCAAGGCTGCGGTCCGGCTGGCCGTAGAAATTGCTGGATGCTTGAGCCAGCGCGCGGCGCCCATGCTCCACTTCGATCCAGGGTCCCTCGAAACCTTCTGGCGCGGGAAGGTCACTCGCGACGGCTACCGCACCGCGATCCAAGGCGGCTTGAGCGAACTGGCGGCCGTCGGCACGCGATCCCGGAAACGCGAAAAACAAAAAACCTGCCTCCACCCTACGCGAGTCGTACTCCAATCCCGTAATTTCCATTCGCCGCAAAAGCTTGGAGTGCTCCCCTCGGAGCTGAACCCCGCGGAGGATCTTTTCAAGCTTCATAGGCGCCTTCAGCGGCCAAATTGCACGCGGACGCTTTGTCCCAACGGCAAGACGGCGCCTGCCTCGGGAACCTGCGTCTGCGCGATTCCGCCCCCCTTGAATTCCACTGGAATGCCCAACGCGGACGATTCCTCAACTACATCTCGCAATGTTTTACCCCGGAAGTTCGGCACGCGCGGACCGGCCAGATCCCGCGCCGGATCGGTTTTCACCCCTGGCAAAAAAGGCCGCTGGTCCGAAGCGCTCTCTGCGGAAGCCACCGGTCGGTCGTCGGCGGCAACGGCATCCTCCGCTTGGACCAGCGGGGGAGGGATGGAAGAACCAAGGCCGGCGATTGCAACGTCGTTCTCGTCGGCCTGACCGCTTTCCGCGGTCTGATTGGTTTCGGGGGACGGTTGCATGTCAGGTAAATCTTTCGGCACATCCAGCATGCGCAAGGCGGCGGCGGCAATTTCACGGAAGGCGGGGCCCGCGGTGGGCCCTCCAAATCCCGCATTGCCTTCGGTGCCGCTGATGGTGACTACCACCACGATGGCTGGATTGGTCACGGGTGCAAAACCCAGGAAGGACGCGTTGTACAAGTGCGTATATTGACGCGCGTGGTAATCGTAAATCTGGGCTGATCCGGTTTTGCCGGCTGAGGTGTAGCCGGGTATGCGGGCGTATCTTCGGCCAGTGCCGTGGAGCACCACCCCTTCCATCATGCTGCGCATGCTGAGGGCGGTTTCCGGTTTCAGAATTCTCACCGGCTGCGCGATAGGAGTATCCATGGTCAGGCGGGGCTGGATCAGCAATCCTCCGCTCGCGATCACGGTCCCGATTCGCGCGAGCTGCACCGAAGTGACGCCGACTTCATGTCCCATAGAGACGGAAGCGAGTGAAGTTTTCTCCCAACGGTGCAGAGGCCGAAGCATGCCCGCCGATTCGCCGGGAAGCGGGATTCCAGTCCGGACACCGACGCCGTAGCGCCGTACATATTCGTACATCTTGTTCTGACCGACCGTCATGCCGATATTGATGGCGCCGATGTTGCTCGAGAGGGCCAGCACGTCCGCCATGGACAAAGACCAATAGCTGTTGTGGTCATGAATGGTCCGTCCGAACAGGGTAATTTTTCCGCCGCCGCACGGGATTATGCTTGCCGGCCCCAGCTTGGTGGTTTCAAGCGCGGCTGAGAGGGTAATTACTTTGAACACGGAGCCGGGCTCGAAGGGAGCGGTCACGGCCAGGTTCTCACGCGCTTTCAGATCCTCTTTGTCGGGTGGCGAGTTGGGATCGAAGGTGGGAAAATTCGCTAGCGCCAGGATATCGCCGGTGTGCGGATCCATAGCCACCGCGCTGCCCCACTTGGCGTGGTGGGCCAGGACCATTTTCTTTACTTCGCGCTCGGCGACGAATTGGATGCGGGCGTCAATGGTGAGGCGAATATCCTGGCCGGCTTGCGGCTGGCTCTCCACTTTCGATTCGAAGCCGCGCTTCTGGACGTCGCGGGTGACATGGAGTTCACCCGAGCGTCCCTTCAGGCGGGCCTCCAGGCTTTGCTCGATCCCACCATTGCCCTTCTGTGCAAAATCCACGTCACCGATCACGTGCGCAGCTAACGATTGATTGGGATAGAAGCGCTGGCTCTCGCTGCGAAACTCGATCCAGTCAAGCTTCAAATCGCGCAGCCGCTCGGATTCTTCGGCGGTGACTTTGCGCTTCACCCACACGAAACCGTGCTTCGCGGCGGCCGCTTCGGTCATTCTCGCAAGCAGATCGTTCGAATCCAGGTTCAGGATTTTGGATAGGATGTCGGCGGCTACTGAAAGATCGGGGATGCGCAACGGATCGACGCAGACGGATTCGGCTGGAAGACTGATGGCCAGGCGCTGTCCCATGCGGTCCACGATGGTGCCGCGGGGGGCTTGCAGCTCGAGAGTTTTTTCCTGTTGCTGGGCGGCTAGTTTCTTGTACTCGTTGTGTTGGACGATCTGGAGCTGAACCAGGCGACCGACGATGAGCGCTACCCAGACGAATGCCAGGCGGGCTAGCAGGTGTACGCGTCTTGTCGCCAGGGTGTTCATGGTGTCCAAAGGTCCCCTTGCTTACGCGCAGGGCTGCTTTCTGATTACTTTTGGGCTACTACGTTGTCTGACTTGCCTTCCAGGTAGACAACTTTGGTTGAGTCGGGATCTACGAACTGCTGCATCTTGGCCAGTTCTTCGAGGCGCGCGGGATCGAGCAGCTTCGATTCCTGATATTCGAGGGTTGCGCGATCGAGCATCAGGCGATTTTGTTCCTGGCGCAATGCTTCCAGGCGATAACCGGCGACGAGACCGTAGAGGCCGGGCAGCAGAAGACCGATCACCAGCGCGGCGATGGTGAGCGAAGAGCCGATCAGCTTCCAGCAAGCCCGGCGGGCGGCTGGGTCCGCTTCACGCAAAACGTGCGCGTTGTTGATTCGCTTGATGTAGAAATACACGTCCTCGTTGGGGAAGGCCGGGACCTCAAACGGGTCCTCTTGTTCGAGTACGCGGGTTCGCGGCGCTGCTTGATCCAAGCTCTTCGCCGTCATGAATCGATCCAGGATGGTTGCCAGGGTTGCCATTTTTGTCTTTTGCTATCTCATCTCCACGGCCCGGAGTTTCGCGCTCCGTGACGGGGGGTTATCTCTTATCTCTTCGGGTGTTGGCCTGACCACGTGCTTAGTGAGCATGGTTGCTCTCCCGGCGCGGGCCAGAGCCTGAAAACTCTGCTTTATTTTTCTGTCCTCGAGCGACATGAAGGAAAGGATTACGATCCTTCCGCCGGTCTTCACCAAATCCGGAGCGGCCGCAAGCAAGGCGTCCAGTTCGCCCTGTTCGTCGTTCACGGCCAAACGCAATGCCATGAAGGTTTGCGTGGCCGGATGCAGCCGGTTCGTCCGGGGCACAGCCTCTTCGATTACTCGAGCTAATCTCCCGGTAGTCGAAATCGGCCGCGCCCGCACGATTGCTCTTGCGATTTTCCGCGACCTCCTTTCTTCGCCGAACTGATAAATCATGTCGGCCAATTCTTTCTCTGACGTAAAATTCACAAGTTCTTCCGCTGTCTGGCCCTGGCTGCGATCCATGCGCATGTCCAAAGGACCGTCGGCCATCAGCGAAAACCCGCGCGCGGGTTCGGTTAGCTGATAGCGGCTGACGCCAAGATCCGCGAGCAGGCCATCCACCTGCTGGACGCCGTTCGCTGCCAACGCTTCCGATAGAGCTGCGAACCATCCGTGGTGATAGCGAATCCGATCCGCATACGCCGCGGTATTGCTTTTCGCCAGTGCGAGCGATTCCGCGTCGCGATCGTTCGCGATCACAAATCCGGTTGTTAGCCGCGCCGCGATGGCGCCCGAATGTCCGCCCAATCCCGCGGTTGCGTCCAAGAATATCCCGTCCGGCCGAACTGCCAGAAACTCCAGACACTCGCCGAGCATGACCGGGACATGCATACATGGCTGCTACACAAACCCCTTTCGCGCTGCCGCCAGGTTGGCTTCTTCGAGCAGACCCTCCGCGTTCCGGAGCTGCGCATCGTACTCGGCTTTCGAATAAATGTTGATGCAACCCTCGGGAGCGGCGTCCATCCAGACTTCCTGGCCTTCCAGGTTCAGCAAGCGGCGCAGGTTGGTGGGGAGCATGACGCGGCCACCGGTGTCCAGGCGTCCATCTTCGCCGTAATGGCGGGCGGTGATGGACATCGATTTGGCGAGGAGCGGCTGTTCGAGGGCGAGCGCGGCCAAATGTTTTAGATTTTCTTTCCAGACCGAAATCGGATAGAGTTTAGCTATGCGCTTGTCGGTTGTGGTCACGAAGAGCCGGCCGTCCTCCAGGCTTTCGAGATATTCCTTGAAAGTGACCGGCATTTTCAGTCTGCCCTTCTCGTCCACGTGGGCAGGGTACGCCCCGAGTGGTGGCTCGACTGGCACGGGTTTGGGCTGATCCGACACTTTAGGACACTTTGAGCCACTTTTGGCCTAAGGGAATTTTGGCACGAGTAGTATAAGATAAGCAAGGACTTTTTTGTGGGAGCGTCGGGAGGAATAGCTGTTAGCTAGTACACCACTATCGGTAGTGCCATGCCGCTAATGATACTCTATACTGCCTGGATCGGACTCAGGGTCGCCTGGAGTGGTACCCGGTCTTGAAAGCCCAACCGCCGGGTCGCGCGTGGGACTGCTCAACCTTGCGGAGTTCAGGTCTGCGAGGTGCAGCCTTCACGGAAGCCACCTTACTCCCGTTCAATCTCACCTGAAAGGTGGATATTGAGCAGGTCGACCGAATACAGCTTCGCCGCGGTGTGTAATCGGCTGCGTAAACACTTGACGTGACAAAAGAATTCCTGGCTGCTGCACGTGGGGCGCTAGGTCAGCGCAGGTTGTGAAGACGAGCGATCCGACATCAGGGAGTTCTTTTGTATAATGAGGAAACAAAAACAACACTGGTAGCGGACCGGCCTAGTCTCTCAAATTGCCATCCGGAGCGCCCTTTTTTCTTCACAACTGCTTCACCACGAGATCTGGGATCATCTGGAAGTGCCGAACATTGTGCGTCATAACTGCATAACCAAGATTCAAGGCCGACACGCCGATCAGCATATCCTGGAAAGCGATCCGGATACCTCGCGCCTGTTGCTCGGCGTCGATGCGGCCTGCTTTGCGTGCAAGTTCCGTAGTGACAGGGTAGACCGGAATATTGCCGATGAGATCCTCTAAGAACTGCCTGCGCCGCGTGGCTTGGGCCGGCTCTCTGGCTCGCCAGATTCCGTGTTCCAGTTCCATTACGCTCACCACCGACAGTGCGATCTCTTCGGGCCCGGTAAGCTCGCGAATCGCGCCAAGCATGTCCTCGACTGGCAAGCGGCGGCGTTCGGCCGTGATCGCAACACTCGAATCCAGGATCAATCCCATTCGGGTGGGTTGAGCGGTTCACGGTGGCTGTTGATTATATCTTCGAGATCCTTGCCGAAGTCTTCGTCAAGCGTCGCATGTGAACCGTGCGCCTTGGCCAGGGCGATGCATTCATCAATAGGACGTCCGCGGAACTGCGGAGCTTTGATCACAGCCACCGGTTTTGCGTCTCGCTCCACGATCACCTCCGCGCCTTGGCGCACTTGCTCCAGCACCGCGTGCAAATCGCGCGCCAACTCGGCTTCGGTCATATGGAGTTGCGCCATATCTTCGATCATACGCTTTCGCGCTCCTTGGTTTCCACGCACGGTCTCGGCCGTCGGCGCAATTCCGATTAGTCTTAAACTGATAGTTGAGAGCCTCCTTTGAAGCATACTTTATACGATCTTGAGCCTGGCCCGGACTCGCCTGAGCTGGTCCGGATGATTGTTGAAATTCCGAAGAACTCGACCAACAAGTACGAGTACGACAAGGAGTCGGGGCTGTTCCGGCTGGACCGGACGCTGTATTCTCCCGTGCATTATCCGGGCGATTATGGCTTCGTTCCGGGGACGGTGGCACCTGATGATGACCCGGTGGATTGTCTGGCTCTGGTGGAAGAGCCCAGTTTTCCGGGCTGTATGATCGAGGTTCGGCCGATCGGCGTTCTCAATATGATTGACCAGGACCAGAGCGATCAGAAAGTCCTGGCGGTGCCGAACCGGAATCCTCGCTATGATGAAGTCCATTCGATGGACGGAATCTTCGCGCATGTGCGGCTGGAAATTGAGCACTTTTTCACTATTTATAAGGAGCTGGAGGGGCGGAAGACGGCCACTCTTGGCTGGGGTGGACCGGGCGATGCGCGGAAGGCGATTCGGGAGGGTCGAGCGAAGTATCTGGAGCGGGCTGCGGCGGGGCGGCGGCGAGCCGGAAAACGCAAGTAAACGCTCGTCGCGACGGAAAATCTAACATTTTTGCGCCGTATACCTGTGGATGGCTCAGTTGCGTGCGCCGATTGGTAATCGGCGCGCAGGTTGGCAACCTGCCCTACGGGAGGACTAATCTTTGCAAATACTTCGCTGCTTTATTTGTGGTTTCGGTTATGCGATGGTTCTGGCTGCGGCGCCCACTGTTGCTGGGGTTTATAACGCCGCTAGCTGGGTTGTTCCCCATCAGACCAATTCAGGGATCGCGCAAGGGGCGCTGTTCACGGTTACCGGGACAGAGCTTGGTCCAACTACGATTCAGCACGCCAATAGTTATCCATTGCCGACCACCGAGGGGCTGGCCGGAACCACCATTCAGGTGCGGGTGAATGGCGTCACCGAGAATTGCATTATGATCTACAGCTTGGATACGCAGGTGGCTGCGATTCTGCCGTCTGCCACGCCGATCGGAACTGGAACGCTGACGTTGTCTTATCAGGGCGCGGAGAGCTCGATTGCGATCCAGGTTCTGGCGGCGAACTTCGGAACGTTCGCGCTGAATGAGGATGGCACGGGGCCCGGCGTTTTTACCGATGCCTCGAACAGTCCGATTACGTATGTCCATCCCGCGCATCCTGGTGAGGAACTGGTTCTGTGGGGTACCGGCTTGGGCGCAATCACGGGCGATGAAACCGAGCCGCCGCAACAGGTGGATTTGCATTCTGGCGTTCAAGTGCTGGTCAACAACCAACCGGCTACGGTTGTGTACGGTGGACGCGGCAGCTCTGCCGGCGTGGACCAGATTAACTTCGTGGTCCCGGCCGGAGTCACAGGGTGCAAGGTATCGGTGGCGGTGATTGTGAAGGGCGTGACCGGCAATATCACGTCGATGGCGGTCGCGCCCGGGGGGCAGGCCACGTGCGGGGACACGTTTGGACCCCTGACGGCGGAGAATCTGCAGAAAGCTGTGGCGAAAGGTTCGCTGAATTTGGGCGGCGTGGTAGTGACCCGGGTGGCGGGCGGGAACGACAAGCTGGAAGCCGGTTTCGCGACGTATTCTCTAAGCAACCTGGTGCGATCATGGGGAGGCGGTTCCGCAGGGTCAATCGGCAGTTGCCTGGCGTATGAGGCTTTCGGGAGCTCATTGAATCCGCTAGATCCCGTTGCGGAGAACTTTCTGAATTCGGGGAATCAGTTGATGCTTAACTCGACCGGCGGTTCGAAAACCATCTCCGCGATTGCCACGGGCCTTTATGACACCACGCTCGCCACCGAGCCCGCGGTGTATATTCAGCCGGGACCTTTCTCGATTACAAACGGCGCGGGTGGAGCGGCGGTGGGATCGTTCAACTGGTCGTTGACGCTGCCCGATCCCGTCGTTCCTACCAATATTCCCGCGAGTATAAATCTCTCGCAGGATCTAACGCTGACCTGGAGTGGGAGCTCGGGCTTCTCGGTGGTGAGCATTTTCCTGTTCAGCGGCGTACCTGTTGAGTCAGAAACCGCCTACGTCGAGATTCTGTGCACCGCCGATGCGTCTACTGGGAGTTTTACGATTCCGTCCGCAGTGCTGAACGTGCTTTCCCCGGATGGTTTTGGAGCTTTCGGAAAGCCGGGAGTGGATATTCAGATCGCCGGAGTTCCGCTGGTGCGCTTTACGGACGTACCGGGCTCGCCGGGCCTCGATGCGGGCATCTTCAGCGTGTTTGTATCGAATGGAGGGGTGGCGAGGATTCAGTAGATTTCCGAGAGGAACACGTCGGCATGAGTGCCGACGCTGCAGGCAAGAGTGCCTGCGCCACATCTATTTTCGGGTGAGCTTGATGATTGCGCCGGCCGACATGGATCGCACGGCTGCGTTAGAATCGGCTAGGTTTTGTTCGAGCGTCGGAATTGCGTCCGGATTGCCGCACTGGCCTAGAGCTTTGGCTGAGGCCGCTTTCACCGCCCAACTTTTGTCGCTGGTGGAGGACCATTCGAGCAGGCGCAGCGATTCGGCATCGCAATCCTGGGCGAGAAGGGTGCTGGCGACAGCCCGCCCGCCGGAGGAACCAGTTTTGAAAGCTTGCTCGGCGGCAATGATGCCAATATTGAAAGGCCCCAGCAGAACGCCAGATGCCTCGTTGAAACCCATTACGGCCAGAGCTTTCGGATCGTGCATCTTTCGCTTAGCGTCGCGGATGGCGCCTTTCAACGGGACTTCGGAAGCGCTCTGCTGACCGGTCAGGACGTCCTCAATCAGATCGCGCCCGCTTCGGTCGCCCATATCCCAGAGAGCTTTTGCTGCCGCGAATGCTACTTCGCCGGCGACATCTTCCATGGCGGTCTTGAGCGAAGGGATGGCCTCGCGGGCCTTCATCTGGCCCAGTTCAGCCGCGGCCGTCTGGCGGACGAGAGGATCGGTATCGCGCAAGGCGCCTTCGATCAATTGGAGGCCATCCGAATCCAATCCGATGGACCCGATGGCGGTGACAGCCTGCCTACGCTTGTCCGGATTCTTGTCGCTGAGGCCGGCCTTCAGCACATCCCAAGAAGTTTTTTCCGGTTGAGCCAGCAAGGCCGTGCCCGGCAACAGAAGGAGGAAGATGATCGGGAGTTTGGTGCGCATAATGTCTTATACACTGAAATGAAGGCCATGCTCAAATACACTCTTCCCCTCTTCGCGGCGGTAGCGGTTTTCGGCCAGGTGCAACAGCAGGAGGCCAAGCTGCCCGCTCCTTATGCCACTCCAACGGTCACCAATCCACCCAAAGTTGTTGGCCGGCCGAGCGATGCGCAACTGAAAGTTCCGCAAGGTTTTGTGATCGAGGAATACGCGACGGACTTCAACACGCCGCGCTTTATGTACACCGCGCCGGGCGGCGAGATCCTGGTGAGCGACAGCTCGGCTGGAACCGTTTACGTCCTGGTGGACAAGAACAAGAGCTACAAGGATCCGGAGCGCAAAGCGATTCTCACTGGTCTGGACCGGCCTTACGGTCTCGCGATCTGGAAAGACTATCTGTACGTTGGTGAGCCGACTTCGGTGAAGCGCTACAAATATGACGCGAAGAATTTGACGGCTGGACCGGGCGAGCAGATCGCCTCGCTGAAAGATTTTAAGCAAGGCCACTGGACGCGCAGCCTGCTGTTCGATTCGAAGGGCGAGAAGCTGTACGTGGGAGTTGGGTCGGGGTCCAATGTAAATACGGGCGAAGATCCGATGCGCGCGGCCATCAATCGCTTCAATCCGGATGGCAGCGGCCACGAGATTTTCGCATCCGGGACGCGCAACCCGATCGGGCTGCATTGGTATCCAGGGACGGACACATTGTGGGCCGCGGTTCAGGAGCGGGATGCGCTGGGAGACGACCTTGTCCCCGACTTCTTCACGCACATTCAGCAAGGCGCCTTCTACGGATGGCCCTATGCTTATTCGGGACCGCATGAAGAGCCGCGGCACAAGGGCGAGCGGCCGGATTTGGTGGCGAAAACCACCGCTGGGGACATTCTTCTGCAGTCACACGTAGCCGTTCTGGATTTTCTTTTCTACACAGGCAAACAGTTCCCGGCTGAGTATCAAGGCGGGGCGTTTCTGGCTTTTCATGGATCGTGGAATCGATCGAAGCGCGTGGGCTATGAGGTGGGTTTCATTCCGTTCAAAGATGGGAAGCCTAGCGGCGCGGTGCAGGAGTTTCTGACGGGCTGGATGATCTCGCCCGAGTCGCGGGAAGTGTGGGGCCGGCCGGTGGCCATCATGCAATTGCCGGACGGGAGCATTCTGGTTTCCGATGATGGCGGGAAGAAGATTTGGCGGATCAGTTACCGCGGGTAGGCGGCAGGGCGCAGGCGGCAGGATGCAGGTGGCGTTCCGGAAAGGTCTGTGGTGGTTCTTGCTTGCTGCCGCCTCTTGCCTACTCGCGCAGATTCCGCCTCCGCTCAAGGAATTCAGCCACGCTAAGCACCTGAAGCTCGGCAACGTTGGGCCGGTGATTGCTGCCGCTATCGACAAGGGGACCTATCTTGGGCTGGATGGCGCCCGGATCCGGCCGTTGTTGAATTCCGCGAATCCTTGCGTGGCTTGTCATCGCGGGCTTGAGGAATCGGACGCGGTGAGTCAGGCTAATATGCCGCAGATGGCGGATTGCCTGGTATGCCATAACCAAATTGATCCGCCGGATAGTTGCGCGTTCTGTCATCCGAAGACTGCGCAGTTGAAGCCCGCGAGCCATGTGCCTGGTTTTTTGGATACACATTCCAACAAGAAGTCGGGCTTGGATATGCAATCGTGCGCGGTTTGTCATGGGCGCAAGTTTACTTGTCTGGGTTGTCACCTGAAATAATGATCTGGAGTGACTATACGATCTTTGCTTCTGTTCGGCGTGCTGGCCGCCCAAATTCTGGTTGCCGATGAATACACGCTGGGGCCGGACTCTCAGCGGCATGACGGCGTCCCGCGCGGCAGCGTGACTCAGTCTTCTTGGACCAGCAAGATTTATCCCGGGACTGTGCGCGATTACTGGTTGTATGTGCCCGCGCAGTATGATGCGGCGAAACCGGCCTGCGTGATGATTTTTCAGGACGGCGGCGGATTCGTGAAAGAAGACGGCGGCTGGCGCGTGCCGGTGGTTTTCGACAATCTGATCCAGCGGAAAGCCATGCCGGTGACGATCGGGATTTTTATAAATCCAGGCGTGCTGAACGCGCTTTCGCCGGAGCAGCAGAATCGGTTCAACCGAAGTTACGAATACGACGGGCTGGGCGGCAGGTACGCGAAATTTCTGTTGGAAGAGATTCTTCCGGAGGTCGCGAAGAAATTCAACCTCTCGAAAGATCCGAGTGATTATGCGATTGCGGGGTCGAGCTCGGGTGGAATTGCGGCGTTCACGGCGGCTTGGAACCGTCCGGATGCTTTTCGGCGCGTGTTGAGCTTCATTGGGAGCTATACGAATTTGCGGGGCGGCGATATTTATCCGAACCTGATCCGGAAGACAGAGCCGAAACCGTTGCGCGTATTTCTGCAGGATGGCAGCAACGATCAGAACATTTACGCCGGAAGCTGGTATCTGGCGAATCAGAGCATGGCATCGGCGCTGGAATTCTCGGGTTACGAATCGAAGTTCGTGGTGGGTACCGAGGGCCATAACGGCAAACATGGCGGAGCGATTCTGCCGGATGCGCTGCGCTGGCTGTGGCAGGATTATCCGAAGCCGGTTGCGAAGCCCGCCTCGGGATCGAGCGATCGGCGCTCCATCAACGCGATTCTCGATCCGGGTGCCGATTGGGAGTTGGTGAGCCAGGGCTATAAGTTCACGGAGGGTCCGGCGGTTAACGGCAACGGCGAAGTGTTTTTCTCGGATGTGGATGCCAAGCCGTCCAAGATTTACAAGATTTCACTCGACGGGAAAGTGAGCATCTTCGTGGCGGACTCGGGCGGCGCCAATGGGCTGATGTTTGGGCCTGACGGGCGGCTGTACGCGGCGCAGGACGGGCGGAAGCGAATCGTCGCCTACACGATGGACGGCGCGGAGGCGGTGATCGCCGAGGGGGCGGGTTCGAATGATCTGGCGGTGAGCAGCAAGGGTGAGATTTATTTTTCAGATCCGGAGAATCACAAGGTCTGGTTCGTGGATAAAGCAGGCAAGAAGCGAGTGGTGTACGAAGGCGAGGCGATTATCTTTCCCAACGGCGTGCGCTTTTCGCCGGACGAATCGTTGCTGCTGGTAGCCGATACGGGATCGAAGTGGGTTTGGTCATTTCAGGTGCAGAAGGACGGGTCGCTCGAAAATGGCGAGCCGTTCTATCATCTGGAGCTGCCCGACGATGTGGATAACGGAATGATGCGGTCGGGCGCAGATGGAATGACGCTGGACCAAGAAGGTTATTTGTACGTTGCGACGAAGTTGGGCATACAGATTTGCGATCAGCCGGGGCGCGTGGTGGGAATTATTTCTTATCCGCAGGCCGGGGATGCGTCGAATCTGGTTTTTGGTGGGCCGGATTTGCAGACCTTGTATTTGATGGATGGGGACAAAGTGTATCGGCGGAAGTTACGGCGCAAGGGGTTTTTCCCGTGGCAGCCGTTGAAACCGCCGGCGCCGCAGTTGTGAGGGGTGTAGACTAGGCACCCGATTACCAATTAGATCGCAGGCGAAGGCGCCTGCGCCAGACTGCCAAGAGTGCTAGGGCGCCACCCAGCAACCACAGCATAGAGGGTTCGGGAGTGGCGACGACATTCAGTTCGGGCGAAATGGCGCCTGCATCGATTACTGCTTCGGGGCTGATGGTGATGCTGCCCGAAATGCCATTCGGATCGCTGGTGAGAACCGGTACCGTGCCCGCGGTATCGGAGTAGGTGAAGAAGTCGAACTCGTACGGCGAAGTCGCGAGGCCGTCAGGCGCGCTCAGCGCCGGGCCGCTCAGGTCGACAAAGAATGAGAGACTGTTGCCATACGTGAAAGTCTCGAGATCGTCGTTGTCCGCGAATGTGCTATTGATCACAAGGTTGTTCCCAGTTATGACAGGGCCACCTGTGACATCGCCCGTCGTGGTTTGAGAACCGCCGTAAGATCCGTCGGTTGAGAAACCCGTGACCAGCGCGGAGAGAGATTGGTCTGAACCGGCTCCGGGAAAGAGCGCGAAGTCGAGCGAGCCAGTGGTCCCGGCAATGGAGGAGGTGTTCAGCGTGAAGGTATATTCCACGGAATCGGCCCGTAGGGCACTAACGGTCAGGAGAACGATCGGAATCAGAAATATGGTTGATCTGTGCATTTTTTTAGGTACCTTTCGTAAAGGCTAAACAACCGGGACAATTATCGGCGTGAACACGATGCGTGCGTTGGATGGATCGCTGAAAGAAATCGGCTGGCTGGCCGACTGGCCGGCATTCAACGTGGCGGCGGGGAAGATCACTTCCGGAGATCCGTTGAAGGTTGGCGGATTTCCATTCAGCGTGACGCCCGTAGTGAGATTGGTCAGAGCCACGATTACTTCTCCGCTGATTGCGCTGGAGGAGTTGTTTGTAATAGTGAGCGTACCGGTGTAGGCCTTCGTGACACGGCTGTAAACTAGCGCGCTGGAGGTTACAACAATCGATCCGGGTGCGGGAGGAGCGGTGCTGCCAGGAGTGAACGCCACGCCGCGCAGGACTTCTCCATAATTGGCGGCTTTGACGACGGTGAACTGCTCGCCGGCCGCAGCGGCCGGGTTGGTGTTCGCCAGAATGTCGGTGATGGAGACCAAGAGATTCGGATCGGCTCCCTGATCGTCATTGTTGCTGACGGTGGAAGTGGTGGCCCAAATTGTGGCCGTTCCATCCGCATTGACCCGGCCCGTGATGTTGCGGAGACCGGCAGTGGCGGGGTTCAACGACGAGGGAAGGTTCGTGATGCTATATTGCTGGCCCAGGTTCAGGCCGTTTTGTAATACGTAGTCGAGCGTCCATGAGCCATTCACCAGGCTCCACTTCTGGAGGCCGGCCAGCGTGCTGACGCCGGCGTCGGCGGGGGTGCCGTCGCCTTCATCGGCCACATACAGCGTGGTAGAGTTGGCGAACCAGATGCCGAATGGGTAGATGGTATTGATGCTGGCTTTCTTGGCGAGCACAGTGGGAAAGCCTGGAAGGATGGTGATAGTTGCGCCTCCGGTGACGGGAAGCGTGCCTGCGGCGCCCACCTGATATACGGTGTCGATGCCATTGCTGCCGCTGCCTTTGGTGACGTACAGCGTATTCTTGAAAATGGTCAGACCGCGAAAATTATTATCCTTACCGGGCTTGTCGGCTTTATCGCCCTCTTCGGTGACGTTGAAGCTGCCCGCCTGCAAGGGAGTTCCGGGGGTTGCGCCGGGGGTGATAACCTGCGCACCGGTGGCATTCACGAGAGCGGCCAGCACCGGGGTGAGAGGCAATCCCGTGGGCTGGTTTCCGCTGTTGTCGTTGCCGACTGTGAAGTACACGCCATTGGGATCGCCGGTATAAATTGCCCCGCGGCCGTTGTCGCCGCTGTACGCATTGGTGTCCGTGACCTTGACGTTGCCCAGAGCATCCACCTGAGCCACGCCGCGGTAAACTGCGCTGCCCACCGGATCGGTGGGATCAATGAGGCCCGGGGTGTTAGCGTTCGATGCATCAATGGTGTTCGGGGCTGTGACATAGCCCATGAAAGTGATGTATTTCCCATCGAGCGAGAGGTTCAGGGCGAGCTCGGATTTCGAGCTGAAGCTGGTTACGATCTGATCGGGTCCGCTGGTGGGGACTGCAAGAGTGTTGATCAAAGCTCCGCCGGTTGTGATCTGGTCCAGCAAGATTGGTGATGTAATGCCGAACTGGCCGTCCACAGCGTCGTCATTAAAGACGAAGGGATAAGATCCGTTAACGACGGCTTGGCCGGGACAGGTGGCTTGGGTCCCGCAGACCGGTGGGAGCTGTTCGCCGATGGTGATGGTGGACGCGGTAGCACTATAAACGCTGCGAGAGACCACAAGATTGTTCGGCGTGAAGCCGGAAAATTGCGCGAACAGGGGCACGGAGATTCCGGGCAGGGCGATGGCGGCCAGGCGAAGCCAGGCACTGAAACTCTTGTAACCGTGAGAAGTTATGCGATTAGATAAGTGTGGCATGCGCTCAATAGGAATAGCATGCGTTTTTTTCAGAACGATGACAGACGTGTGACGGGCAGGCTACTTACGGTTTCACGCGAGCGTCTTAGCGCCGGCTCCAGGCGAGCAGCGCTGACGTAAATTCGGCGCTGCACCAGGAGAGCGGTGACGCGGGGCTTACATCGCTGCCGTCGAGGTTGATACGTTCGGGCATCAGGCCGTAGGAATTGGCGTTGCGCAGCATCCAGTCGATGAAAGACTTGGCGCGGGCTTTGTCTCCATAGAGCGATTGATATTGGGATGCGGCAGCAGTGGTGAAGAAAAAGACGGCGTGGCCGTATTCGGCGAGGCCGGGATCGGTGGTGTCGAAATATTGCATACCGCCATCGAGTTTCACTGTGTTTTTCAAGTAGAAGAGATTCGACAGCTCTATTTCGCGATGCTTTGAGTAGCCCCAGATCACGCCGAAGTTGGCGCTGGTGTCCCACAGATACGTTTTGTCGTTGGGCTGACCGGGCAGGCTTTCGCCGTTCGGGCCTTTCTTGCTGGTGAAACGGACGTCGGCGTAGGTTTGGCGGGATGGGTCGAACATTTGAGGCAGAGCCGAGGAAATTCGCTGAGAGGCAGCGGCGTAAGTTTGCGATTTGGATTCGTCGCCGAATTCGTGTGCCAATTTCGCGGCAGTGCGCAAAGCGGCGGCGCTGGTCATGTTGGTGGCGGGCAGATAGCCGGTCCACTCGACGATGCCGCCTTCTTCGAGCAGTCCATTCTGGCCGATGTGCTGAACCAGAAAATCGGCGAGTTGGTAGATCAGTTTTCGATCCGCCAACCATGCGCCTTGGGATTCGTGATATTTCGCCAGCAGATAAATGAAGTAGCCGTTCGCATCCCACTCCGGCTCGTCGAAGCGCGCTCCGCTGCCCGAGTCAACGGCCTGGGCGCGGGCATCGTAGCGGGCGTACCATTCGCCGGGAGTCTTCATGGGAATCTTCCGATTGGCCCAAAACTCGATCACTTGGCGCGCTTCTTCCGGATGACCGGTCTCGAGCAGAACGCGCGCGCACATCATGGCGTCGCGCGGGTACAACTGCGGCATATTATTGGTGACGAACTGGCCGGTGATGTCGGCGGGAATCTGGCCGTTCAGGTTGGCTGCCTTCACGCAGTAGAGGTTGCGCTTGTAGGCTTCGAGATAGGCCGCAGCTTCCGGACCGTTGTTGGGGAACTTGGGGAGAATCCCATGAGCCATCCAGGACTCCCAGAATTTCGCGGCGGTGGCTTCGAGATCGGGATCCAGCCGGAGAGCTTGCAGCTTAGAGAGAGCTTCCACTTCAGAGGAAGCCGGGATCATCAAGACCTCCGCCTTGGGACTGGATGCGCCCGTCACGACTACGGATGATCCGCTAACGGTCACCTTATCATTCGAATCCTTGGGAGCGATGACGACGACCGTGCCGTTCGACCAGATTGCGGTCGCCACGCCGCGGGCTGCCTTAAGCGATGTGATATTCACCGACGTATCGGTCTTGATTTCTTTTCGCAACTGAGCTTCGAATCGATATGGATGGCCCGTGCCGGTTGAGCGCATGGTAAGAACGATTGCGTCGTCGGGATGGACGAAGCAACGGACGTCCGCGAGCGACGTCAGGGTTTGGGCGGTGAAGAAGTTCTGCATGCCAACATGAGAGGCGCCAGGGGCACTGCCTGCCAGTTGGAACAATGTTGAGGAAATATAGTCGGCTGTGTAGTCTTTGAAATAGAGATGCTGGATTCCTCGGCCTTGGATCCGGCTATCGTCCGAGTAAACAACGGTGAGGTGCCCATTGCCCAGGATCGAATAGCCTTTCCACGGGCGCTTTTGATCGGTGAGTTGGGCGAAGCAAAGCGATACGGCAAATGCGGTGAGCACGAATGCAAAGCCACGGCGCACAATCCGGGCCTGCATAAATCACTTGTGCCGGTAAGTGATTCGGCCTCGGGTCAGGTCGTAGGGCGAGAGTTCCAGCGTCACGCGATCGCCATTCATGATTTTGATGCGATTGCGGCGCAGTCTCCCCGCCATGGCGGCTAGCACAGTTTTTCCAGCGTCGAGCTCGACTGAAAACATTCCAGCTTTGAACTTCTCGACCACTTTTCCCATTACTTCGATGTTGTCTTCTTTTGGCAAACGTATCCTCTTAACTTAAATTTTCGAGAGCAGCGAATCGGGGCAAGAACGAGTAGAAGCGGCTGATCCGGTACGATGCGCAGAATGCCTCAATGGCAGTCTACACCTTTATGGTGACACGAGCCGAAGGAAGAAGCAAGCGGCAGGCGGCAGGAGGCAGAAAGCAGAAGGCAGGAGTCCAGAAAGCGGGAGGCAGGTGGCGGAAAGCAGGAGGCAGGTGGGATCGCGCTAAAATGGCCGGTATGCGAAGCGAATGGATTTCCCCACGCTTGAACGACCCGATCCGGACACAGATGCATTACGCGCGCCGGGGTGTTGTGACCGAAGAGACGCGATTTATCGCGCGGCGCGAGCGGCTGGAGCCGGAGCTGATCCGGGCCGAGGTGGCGCGCGGGCGCATGATCATCCCGGCCAATATCAACCATCCCAATCTGGAGCCCATGTGCATCGGCGTGGCGTCGAAGTGCAAGATCAACGCCAACATCGGTAATTCAGCCACCACGTCGAACATCGATGAAGAGGTGGCGAAGCTCCACTACGCGGTTAAATACGGCGCCGATACGTTGATGGATCTTTCCACCGGCGGCGATATTCCGCGCATCCGCAAAGCCATTATCGGCGCATCGCCCATTCCGATCGGCACGGTGCCTATCTACGAAGCGCTCACGCGCGTGCGGCGCGTGGAAGATCTGAACATCAACGTAATGCTGGAAGTGATTGAAGAGCAGGCCGAGCAAGGCGTGGACTACATGACCATCCATGCCGGCGTGCTGGTGCAGTATGTGCCGCTGACCACGAAGCGCATTACCGGCATCGTGAGCCGCGGTGGGGCGATTCTAGCCGAGTGGATGGTGAAAAACCACAAGCAGAATCTGCTGTATGAAAACTTCGACCGGATTTGCAAAATTTTCCAGAAGCACGACGTTAGTTTTTCGTTGGGTGATGGGTTGCGGCCCGGATGTCTGGCCGATGCCAGTGATGACGCGCAGTTCGCCGAGTTGAAGACGCTCGGCGAGCTGACGAAGAAGGCCTGGGAGTACGATGTCCAGGTGATGATCGAGGGCCCGGGGCACATTCCGATGGACCAGATCCAGCTGCAGGTGGAGAAGGAATTGGAGCTGTGCTACGAGGCTCCGTTTTATACGCTAGGGCCGCTGGTGACTGATTTCGCGCCCGGCTATGATCACATTACGTCCGCTATCGGAGCGGCAATGATCGGCTGGTACGGAGCGTCCATGCTGTGCTACGTCACGCCCAAGGAGCATCTCGGCCTGCCGAATCGGGAAGACGTGAAGCAGGGAATAATCGCTTATAAGATTGCCGCGCATGCGGCTGATGTAGCCCGGCATCGTCCGGGAGCGCGCGATCGTGACGACGAGCTTTCCCGCGCGCGCTACCGGTTCGATTGGCGGCGCCAGTTCGAGCTTTCCCTCGATCCTGAAACAGCGGAAGCCATGCATGACGAAACATTGCCGGAGGAAGGCTTCAAGGACGCTGCGTTTTGCTCCATGTGCGGACCTAAGTTTTGCTCCATGAACCATTCGGCAAAGACCGAACAGTTTACGGCGGAAGACGCCGAGGCGGTGTTGGCGGCGCAGGCCCTGGTGAAGCTGGCGGAGTAGTACGTACGACGAAGAGTCTTGTGAGAGTCACTGCTTCCAAGTTGCGCGAAAGACTCTACCGCATTCTTGATCATGCGCTTGAGACGGGCGTTCCTGTGGAGGTGATCCGGAAAGGGAAGATCCTCAAGATCGTTCCGGAAGTGAAGCCCGACAAGTTGAGCCGGTTGAAGAAGCGGAAATGCATCGTTGGCGATCCTGACAGCATCGTACACATGGATTGGCTCTCGGAGTGGACCGAACTGAAGAAATGAACGACCTGGACAAACCGCGCTTGGCAAAACCGAGCTGCGACCGCGAGGGAGCGCTACCAAGTTTGGTTGGTATTCCACACATCGTCACGCTCCCTTCCGGTCGCGGCTCGGAAAACGGCGTCCGGTGTTCAACGGCGACGGGCGGTCACCCTGCGCGCCATTTGGTGAGGAATATATATGCCTGAAAAAGATGCGAAACCAGAATTTATGAAATCAGAAGAAGAGTGGCGCCGCCAGTTGACGCCGGAGCAATATCAGGTGGCGCGCCGCAAAGGTACGGAACCTGCGTTCACCGGAAAATACTGGAACCATCATGAGGATGGCACTTATAGCTGCGTGTGCTGCGCGAATCCGTTGTTCCAGTCCGACACTAAATTCGATTCCGGCACCGGGTGGCCCAGTTTTTCCGCGCCAATCACACCAGAGAGCGTCGGCACCGAGACGGATTCGAGCCATGGAATGCGGCGCGTGGAGGTGGTGTGCAACAAATGCGGGGCGCACCTGGGGCATGTCTTCGACGACGGCCCAGGGCCGGCCGGGCAGAGGTACTGCATGAATTCGGCGTCGCTCAATTTCGATAAGAAAACCTAAAGCGTTTCTGGTTTCTTGTTTCTGGTTTCTGGTTGGGGGAGCAGGCAGAGTGCGCCTTTGTAGAAGCCTTCCGCTTCGATGCCGAAGGCGTGATCGAATCGGGCGCGATAGTTTTCCCAGGCGATGGCTGACGTCAGTTCTACCAGTTGGCGCTCATCGAAATGTTGGCGTAACGCTCCAAACAATTCTTCTGAAACCTCGACTGGCGTGTTGGTCATGGCGGCCGCATAACGGATTACCAGTTTTTCGACGTCGTTAAAGGCTGGGGAATTCTCGAAATCAGGCAGCGCCATCAACTGCGCTTCCGTGACGCCCGTTGTTCTGCCCACGGCAGATCCGATATCGATTCAGAACGGGCATCCGACCAACGTGGCGGCTTTGATTTCGGCTAGCACTTTGAGTTTTGCGTCGACAGTTCGCAAAGCCTGCTGGCCCATTTCCATGCCACCCACCGCAAACAACAGGCGCGGCTGATGCGCGGTAATCTTGAAGGGCAGAATTACGCGGCCCACCTTGCGGCGGGTCATCCAATAAAGGAAACGCGTGAAGAGTCCTGCTTCATTTGCCTCCACTCCACGAATGCGCGCCATATGGATTTATTTTACCGGACCGCATTAGGGTCCTAGCTGAGAGCTTCGGATTCGCGAAATCGCGAGAAACCGCGGTCGAAGGTGACAACTTATGCGCCACGCAGCAGGCCCATTTGGGTGATTCTGCAAAACGCCTCAATACGCCGGTCGCCCGTAGATGGGTGCCAAGCGGGAACTCGGCTCAGGTAAGTAGATCTTCGGTGTCGCGACTCGACAGGTTGAGAGTTGCCGGCTCATTCGAATCGAGGATTGGGAAGTGCAACCGCCTGCGTGGAGATCGAGCACGCGCGAGCCAACTCGCTCTTGACGCCCTCAGTATCAGAGCTTCCAGGTGCACGCGGCGGCTGGCAGCAAGGATCTTCAGTCCTCGGAACAGAGCGTCCGGTAAGCCAATGGACATCCGCATTGTGGACAGGTGTTACGATAGACTCCACCATGTTCAATCGCCGCACTTTTCTAAGCGCCAGCGCTGCGCTGGCTGGCACCAAACTGGTCTCAGCGCAGGCTCCCACCGATTCGCCGATCGGTGCACTCAAAAGCCGCCGCGCGGAAGCCCAACCCATCACCACTGAGGAACGGTTGGCGCGCGTGGAACGGGCTCAGCGCCTGATGCAGGAGAACAAACTGAATGCCATCGCCATTGCAGGTGGGACTTCCCTGCTGTATTTCAGCGGCGTGAATTGGGGCAACAGCGAACGGCTGTTCGTGATGGTTCTGCCGGTGCGCGGAGAGCCGTTTTTCGTGGCGCCGGCCTTTGAGAAAGACCGGTCGCTGGAGCAGATCGCGCTGGGTCCATTCGCTAAGTCTCCGCACGTTTTCACCTGGGAAGAAAACGAGAATCCGTATCAAGTGGTGGCTTTCGCTTTGAAGGAGCGGGGCTTGGCGACAGGGCGGATCGGGATTGAGGAGCGCGTCCAATATGTTTTCGCGGATGGAATTGCGCGGGCCATTCCAACCGCCACGATTTCGAGTGCAACGCAGGTCACGTCCGGTTGCCGCATGCTGAAGAGCCCCGCCGAGATCGCGCTGATGCGGCTGGCCAACAGCGTGACGCTACAGGCTTATGAAGCGGCTTGGAAATCGATACGCGAGGGGATGACGCAGCACGAGTTTGGGGCGCTGGTATCCAGCGCTCATCAAAAGCTAGGATTTCAAGGCGGCGCGAGTGTGCAGGTGGGCGAGAATTCGGCGCTGCCGCACGGATCGGTGAAGCCGCAGTTAATCCGCGAGGGAACCATTCTGCTGATCGACGGCGGGTGTTCGGTGGAGCATTATGAATCCGACATCAGCCGCACCTTCGTTCTTGGCAAACCAACCGACAAGATGAAGCGGGTTTTCGATATTGTGCATCAGGCGCAGAGCGCTGCGCTCGCGGCGGCGCGGCCGGGAATTCTGTGTGACGCCGTGGATGCAGCGGCACGGAAGGTGATTGTCGATGCCGGCTACGGTCCGGGATTCAAATACTTCACACATCGCGTGGGCCACGGGATCGGAATGGATGGGCACGAGTGGCCTTACCTAATCGCTACCAACACGCTGCAGGCCGGCGGCAAGAGCATCGCACTGGCTGCGCAGATGACCTTCAGCGACGAGCCGGGCATCTATATTCCCGGTGAGTTTGGAGTGCGGCTGGAAGACGACATGCACATTCTGGACGCAGGTTCGGAACTGTTTACGCCGCAAAGCCCGTCGCTTGAGGATCCGTTTGGAAAGAGCTAGTGGCCGGTAAAGGGTGCCTGCGCGAGCCTAAGCAATGTCGTTGACAATCCATTTCATAAATAAGACTAACTATGGAGCGGATGTCGCAGTGGGGGAAGTCGCGCTGGACGACTTTGTCGAACGTTTCGAAGCGTCTCTAATATTTTGGGACACTGATCGCTACGAGAGTCAGTGGCGGCAGGGCATCGACCGACTTCTCGATGGGGCACCGAAGTCCTGTTTGATAACATCGATACTCGAACCCAAGTACGAGCACTTCGGAACCTGGTGGGTGCTTTACCGGGACGGCCAACAGGTACTGGTTCAGAACCAATTGCTGCTCCTCGATGTTTTCGGAAGCGGCTTTGATCCTGACCAGCCCTATGCCTCTATCCGCGATCGCGTCTCTTTAAGCGCCGAAGGAGAGCGGATATCGGAGTGGTCCATCAACTTCGACGACATTGGCCGATTGTAAGACCACGTCCCCTCATGGTCATTCCTAGTGGCGCACTATCCTGGCTCCTGGTTGCTCGCGCTTAGTTACTCACTATTAGATATGCTGGGGCACTGGCTTGGGAGCCCACAGACACAACCACCGGTTGAGTACCATCCGCGATATTGGTGGGAACATAGAAGTTGATCTGAATTAGTCCCACCAGGCCCGCCGGGTCTCCGACAAATTGGAGGGTCGCTGGAATGCCGCCTACAGTGACCGAGACGTTCTCCGTCGGCTTCGGCAGACTGTCCACGGGTGTGCCATCGGCGGGCGCCGCGCCGGTAGCGAGTTGCGGATTCATGGTCCCGGCGCCGGTCACATAAATGGAGACAATCGCGCCACGGTTGCCGCTTCCGATGGCGCCGCTCGAATTCGTGAATATACCCGGCGCGGCCTGAATTACTTCAAATTGATAGGATGCGATCAGCCCGTTGTTATTGATCTTGAGTGTGGCCATCTGATTCACTGCTGTGCCGTAAGGAATCTGAATATTCAACTGACCGGGCGAGACGTAGTATAAGGGCGCGGCGACGTTGTTTACGGTGGCGGCGATTCCGGCGGTAGAAACTGGCAGAGGCACGCTGCTGGCGCTGGCGATGGACGCGGAGAGTTCGGACCCGAAAACCGACAGTATCATCCCCGGTGAATAGACGGACTGATAGGAGGCGCCATTCACAACGCCGAGTACAACCGGCGTTCCATTCGAAGTGGACGTTCCACTCACGCTGACCGTGACGGAGGCGGTAACGCTCGAGGCGGAACCCTCTTTATAGACCGCGGTGATGGTTCCCGAGCCGGCGGGCAATTGATTGCCATTGACGGTCAATGTGGCCGTAGCAGTTCCACCCGATCCGACCAATGTGGCCGAACCCAGCGAGAGGCCGCCCACTGAGAACTGCACCGTGCCGGTAGGCGTTGCACCATCCTCGCCCACTACGGTTGCAATTAGAAATGCGGAATCGGTAACTGACACCGTGCGCAAATTGCTCATGAGAGTGATGCTGGCGGCAGAAGGAGGTGCCAGGACCTTGCCTCCGTTCCAGGCCGTGAGCAATCTGTCGACATCCACCGAGCCGAGTCCCGTTACTTCGTCAAAACCTACTCCCGCGCTATAGCCCACTGGTGTGCTGTTGCAGGTTGAGAAGCGCCCGCCGCAGGGCACAGTAACAATATTGTTGCCGGTGGTGATGTCGTGAAATGCACTGGGCACGGATTGGGCCAGCGAATAAAGCTTGGGATTTATATTTCCCACGCCGGGTGACGACTGCGTGCCGGCGGATACCAGATACTGATTCAACAAGGTGATAATTCCAGCGAACGTGGGAGCAGGGACGGAAGTCCCGCCATAAACCTGCAGGCTGCCGGCGGTGTAAACAAAATATCCATCGTGATCGGCCGAGGCGGAAAGAGAGACGTCGGGAACGTCCCGGGCGTTATCCGCAGGCACGCCCGGACCAGTTTGCCAACTCGGTTTCGTGAAGTAAATGCTGGCGCCTCCTCCGCTGGCGGAGGGAGTTCCATCTTCGACGCTATCGTTCCAGGATGTTTCGGGAATATAGGACAATGCGGACGCGCCGCTGGAGGAGTTGGTGGCCGCCCAATACTGGCCGCCGTTCTCCGCGAACTCCGTGCCGCCCACGCTGGTCACTTCCGGGATGGAGCCAGGCGTATCTACGGACAAGCCGGGATTCTGCGTGTCATCGCAATCCGCACCGCCGGTGTCGCCTGAAGCGGAGAACCAGGTCATGCCCTGCGCGTTGGCCTGCTGGGCCCATTGTTGGAACGTAAACAGGTCGGAACTCGGGGTCTCCAGTTCGCACGACCCGTAGCTCTG
Organism: Bryobacteraceae bacterium; assembly: GCA_050011295.1. Classification (GTDB taxonomy): domain Bacteria; phylum Acidobacteriota; class Terriglobia; order Bryobacterales; family Bryobacteraceae; genus Palsa-89. Next base: position 8,332 of record JBEKJJ010000018.1, on the reverse strand, counting down.
GCTGATCACAGGCGCTAACTTCTGATCGATTGCGTACTGTACCGAGTCCATGACATCGGACGAATAGACAAACAGGATGGTGGCGTTTCTCGCCACGGCGCCGGACCATTCCAAATCCAGATCCGCCTCGGACAAATCGTTGTTGCTGATTCCCGGATCCTGGGCGCCGGGTACCAGCATGGTCTGAGGATCGTTGGCAGGCAAGCCGTAACTCGAGCGGAACGTTTCAATGTCCGAAAGGTTGATTTGAGTTTGCCCGGCGATTACGAGCGATTGTCCTTTTCCGTCGATTCCGGCGGCGTAGAGCGGGGAGATGTCATAGATGGTCGCCAGATCGTTGGGCGTTATGAAATTTTCTCCGTCGCTAGCGGTAAAGTGCGGCGTCATGGTGGACTGCGTGGCCGGATTGCGCAATTTGCTTTTGGCCCTCATGCGGAAGTCGTTTAGCCCGCGAATGGCCCCGACGATTCCGCCGAGCGCCTCGGGCACGGAGGGTTCCAGAGAGTTCGCAAAGTGTTTCTCGCCGTTCGAGACGTATTGGTGGATCTCAGTTTGAAAAGCGCTTTCGACTCTAGCCGCTTCTCCATTGACGGCAATCCAGTTTCGTCCCCGTGCTACCGCTGCAATGCTGAGCCCCTGCGCTTGTAACCAGGATGTAATTTTGTTTAAATCGTCCGTGCTTACGCCAAAGCGATCCGCATATTGCTCCGGGGTCAGCCAGACATGATAGTTCGCGGAACCGGGCGTTTGCTGATCGCGGAGCAACTGCTGCAGATCGGCATGCTGGCTGGCCGATTGTGCCAGCTCGAGTGTTACATATGACATTGGGAGCGACGGAGCAACGCGTCCTTGATCGTCCTCAGGGCGCGCCTTGGGATGGAGGTGGCCAGTCAGAACAACGCGCTGCTGATTATCGATTGCTTTCGTAATACGGCTCTGCTGCGCGTTGAGGAAACCGGTGAAGATGTAGAGCGAGCACAGCGCGATCGCTGAGCGGGTTCCAAAACGGTAGCAGAGGGATTTCCAATTCATGATTCGTCCTCTTCACGGATAATCGGGGGGTGCCGGGTTTCCAAGAGCCTTGTCCACAGCGCGGGATGGCGGGCAAGAACTTCCTGACACTAGTATGACGCTACTCATGCCCGCCCGGTTGCGTTTCTTCGGAAAAGCCTCCGACTCCGTTGAGGACGCCCGTGGCGCACGCACTCTTGCGTGCCGTGTTCGCACTCTTGCGAACACGTTTTTCGACCCAACCCAAGCGTTCACACGAGTGTGAACGCGGCACGCAGGAGTGCGTACGCTACACCGTCTTCAAGACCTTTGGTGGGCCAGCAGGCACATCGGAACTCGCTAACGCGCAACTAACGTCCAAAACCACGCCCAAAACCTCGGCTTTGACTTAAGGTGTTTTGCTGAGTCGGGCTGAGAATGACGTAGAATGCTGCATCGGCTTTGTTTTGGATGGTAAGGATCTGGCCGGTCAGCGATCCGATGGTCGCAGATATCGACTCGATGGTTGCAGTATCGTTCGCCTTCACAGCGGTCTGCAACGATTGGCGGTCGGTACGCACGGTGGTCTCGATGGGTGTGACAGCGGTGAGCGCATTCGTAAAGATGGTGGTGGCCTCAGTAGCCTGCGTGGTGTTGAGTGTTAGAAGTTTGGTGAGCCGGTCCACTTTCTGCGCCACGATTGTGGCGGGATCGGGAGGCGTGGAACCGGTCATCACACCGAACGGCCGTTGGGCCAAAAGAGTTGCGCTTAGCACTGCCGCAACCGCGATCATTCTGGATAAGGTCTTCATATTAACTGTGTTGCTCCTGTTGGACTGTATTTTCAAGTCCTCCGATAAATAAACAAACACGCGCTTCAACTAGTTAGTCGCAGAACTTTAAGGTTCTTTACGCAGCTTTTCGTATCGTTACCGTGCGGCTTTCCAACTGTTACTATCAATCAACATGCGTGGCGCTAAAACATTCAAACGTGTACTGGCTGTATTCGTGTTGATGACGGTGACGTTGGGAGCTGAGCCGGCTCCTCGATTTCATGCCAAATCGCTGGACGGCGAGAATTTTTCGAACGATTCGGTGAAAGGCAAAGTAGTGCTGCTGCAGTTCTGGGCAACCTGGTGCAAGTTTTGCCGGGGCGAGCAATCCGTGGTGGATGAACTGACGCGGGAGTTTGCCGATCGCGGCCTGGTAGTTCTGGCAGTGGACTTCATGGAACCGAAAAAAGTAGTTAAGAAATACCTGGAGCAGATGCCGCGCGCCTGCAAAGTGATCCTGACCGAGGACACCAACCTTGCGGCGCTCTACCCGTCCCGCTCCTTTCCTCTTTATGTAGTAATTGACCGGGATGGAAATATCGCCGGCACGCAAAAGGGCGCGGGCGGCGCTGGGTCGCTGAGAAGGTTGTTGAGTAAGGCGGGGTTGGAGTAAGTTACTATTCAAGCTAAAACGACTTAGCTTTCTTGTTTCGCGCTGGCGGCCGTTGTATCGGCAGCGGAAATTCCTCAAGGGTCCCACCTGTTGGTTCGGATGGAAAACTCGCTGAGCATGGTCATCGTCATAGCTGTATCGAATCCAACATGGATGCGCCAGCCGCGGCGTGAAGACCGCAAGGATTTTGGAGCTCGGCTGCTTAGCCGAAAAACTGAGGAGACCCTTGAATCCGAGGTCGAATAGCTCTTCGCCGATCTGCTGAGTCGGCGTAGATGGATTCCTCGCGCGAAAGTTGCTATAACTTATTTAATATCAACCGCTTGGAAGTATGTATCTGCGCTAGAAATGGTTACCGGGAGGGATGCTAGACCGAGCCACTAAAACCACCCGCGCTTGCCTGCCTTGAAATCCTCCCACTGCCCCAGCGCTTTCATCTGCTCATCCAGCTTGGAGTCGACCACCAGCTTCTCCACTTCCGCGCGCGTCAACCGCTTCGCCGGACGCTCCGGATTCTCCGCCAGGCTCCACATCAGCACCGCCGCGACCGCCTCCGTGACTTTTTCCTCCCTCTGATTCACGCGATCCACGGTATCCGATTCCGCGTGGTAATCCGGGAGATAAGGAATCGGGTCCTGGATGCCCACCAGATTGGGAACGCCCGAAATCATGAAATCGAAATTGTCGGTGCCGTCCAGCACGTCTATCACGTGGCCGGTAGCGCGCAGCCCGTCCACGGACGCCAGCGCGTCGTTGACCGGCTTCCGAAGCTCGTCCCGCCCATTCAGATAAAAGCCGCTCAGGTGACCGGACCCAGTGTCGAAGATGGTCACCGCAACAAATTTGTCTAGCTCGTTCTTATGCCGCGCCACGTAGGCTTCTGACCCCAGCATGCCCTGCTCTTCGCCGGTGAATAGCGCGAACCGAACGGTCCGCCGGGGCTGGATGCCCAAATCGTGAAACGCGCGCGCCAGGTCAATCACCAGCGCGGCATTCACCCCGTTGTCTTCCGCGCCCGTTCCCAAATCCCACGAATCCAGGTGCGCGCCCACCAGCACAATCTCATCCGGCTTTTCGCGCCCGCGAATCTCGGCAATGACATTCTTCGATTCATAACTCGGCGCGATCCTGTTCAAGATGGTTAGCCGCACGCGCACCTCATCCTTTTCCGCCAGCCGCGCCAACCGCTCGGCGTGTTCGCGAGAGATGATCGCCGTGGGCACGGGAGCGTAGGTGAGATCAAGCGAAATAGGATGCCGATACAGCAGCCCGCGCGGCCGCGTGGATTCCAGCAGCAGCGCTACCGGCTGATGTTTCCGCGCCGCGTCTGTCAGCACGGCGTTCCGCATATACTCGGCGAAAAGATCGTCGAACGTCTTCATCTCGGAAGAATGAATCAGCAAAATGGCGCCTCGCATTGTGCCGCCCAGCCGGGCGAAGTCGGCCAATGTCCCCTCCCCGGCGTCAATAATGCGGGCTTCGATGACGCCCTTTGTCGACGGGCTCATGGGCGCAGCCGCGATGCGGATGTTGAAGGCCGCGGGTGAAACCGCGCTGGCTTCGGCCGAGACCGGGAGCCACATGCTCTGTGCGGTGAACGGCTCCACGCTAACGTTCTGGATCCCGATATCGCGGAATTTCTTGGCAGCCCATTCAATCGCGCGATCGCATGCCGCGGAGCCTGTGGGCCGTCCGCCGATGCCGTCGCACAGCTCGCGCAAGTCCGTCATCAGTGGAGTATCGCCCTGCGCCCGCGCGGCCAAACGATGCGGCGCGTCCTGCGCCAACGCAGGAGCTAATAACAGGCAGCCCCAAGCGTAAGCGCGGGGACCGAACCGCCTAGCGATTCGCGTCATTCCGATAAATCACTCCCTCTTTCATCACGAACGTGATCTTCTCGACCTGCCGGATGTTCTGGATTGGGTCGCCAGGAATCACCACCACATCTGCGAGCTTTCCCGGCTCCAGCGTTCCCACGCGATCCTGGATTCCCAGCAACTCCGCGTCGACCGACGTCCCCGCCCGCAGTGCATCAATGGGCGGCATCCCGAGATCTACCAGCATGTGAAACTCCTCCGGATTACGGCCGTGCGGATACACGGCGGCGTCTGTGCCCATCCCGATCTTCACTCCTTTTGCAATGGCTCTCTTCATGGTCTGATTAATGGCCTCGATGGCCGCGCGCATCTTTGCCTCCACCGCGGCCGGGTATCCGCCCTTGGCCAGCATCTCGCGCCCACCTTGGGTGGCCATCAAGGTTGGGATGAACACCGTGCCGCGCGTTTTCATCATGTCCAGCGCTTCGTCATCCATAAAGGTGCCGTGTTCGATGGAATCGATGCCCGCGCGAATGGCGCGCTTGGCGCCCTCGGCTCCGTGCGCGTGCGCGGCCGTTTTCCTGCGTAGCGCATGCGCCTCGTCCACAATCGCGTTGAGCTCTTCTTGGGTAAGCTGCGGCGTGTCCACCGCATCGGTCAGCGAAAGCACTCCGCCGGTGGCGCATGTTTTGATGACATCCGCGCCGTATTTGGCGTTCAGCCGGACGGCTTTGCGCGCTTCTTCCGGCCCATTGATCACTCCATCCTCAGGAGCGGATTCACGGCCGAAAACACCCTCCCGAAACCCGTCCTGGAAATCGCAATGCCCGCCCGTTGCCCCGATGGCGTGCACTGCCACCAGCATGCGCGGTCCGGGAATAATGCCGGCCTGCACTGCATTGCGTAGTCCAACATCCATGAAATCGGTGGAACCCACGTCGCGCGCCGTAGTGATGCCGGCCATCAGAGTTTTCTTGAGATTCACCGTGGCGATGAGCGTTCTTTCCGCAATGGTCTTCTGCAGGCCGTCCAGAATGAACTGCCGGAAATCCCCAACGCTCGGATACGCAAGATGGGTGTGCGCATCCATCAGACCCGGCGAAAGCGTGGCGTCGCCGAAATCGATCACCTTTGCACCACTAGGCATCGGAGCTTGAGCGCCAACGCCCAGGATGGTAGTGCCGCTGACCACTACCAGTCCCGGCGTCGACATGCGATGTCCATCGAACATGCGCGCAGCCTTTAATACGATGGCTTGGTTCTGGCCAAAGGAAGGGGCGAGAAAGCAGAAGGCAGAAAGCAGAACGCAGCAGACGATAAGCGGCACCCGCGTCCCAGGCCCTGCAGCCTGCTTTCTGCCGCCTGCCTTCTGCAATTGGGTCATCATAAGCCTTCAAGTTTACTTCGTCGCCGCAGCCGACTGCGCCTCTTCGCCCCAAATATATTTCGCGAACCATTCGTAGTTGTGCTCCATCACCGCCCGCTGCTGTTTCGGCTTGTTGATGGGATGCCCGAATCCCTTGTACAGAATCAGCTTCACCGGAACCCCGCGATCCTTCAGCGCTTGGTACAACTCGAAAGCGTTCGGAGGCGGCACGCGCTTATCCTGATCGCCATGCTGGATCAGAGTCGGCGTCTTGGCCTTGTTCACATAGAATATGGGCGACGTCTTCTGATAGATGGCCGGATCGTCCCACGGCGTGGCTTTCAGATACTGCCGCGTGAACGGATGAATGTCAGTGTTGACGTAGTAAGTCATCCAGTCGGAAATGCCCGCACCCACCGAAACGGCGCGAAACCGGTCGCTGTAGGTGGTGATGAAAGCCGAAATATAGCCGCCCTCGCTCCATCCCATCGCGCCTACGCGGTCTTTATCCACTAGCCCTTTCGCAATCAGAAAATCCACGCCCGTAATCACATCCTGATAGTCGCCGAGGCCCAGATTGCGCACGTTCAGCGACCGGAACTTCTCGCCGTACCCAGCCGAACCCCGGTAATTCGGCCTCAAGATCAGCGCGCCCTTGGCGGCAAAGCGCTCCATCGGATAGTAACGATCGGGCGCAGCCTCCGGCGTATCGAAACCCGTTGGCCCACCGTGGATCACCACCAGCAACGGATATTTCTGCGACGGATCGTAATCGGCGGGCTTCATCAGGACGCCCTGGATCGGCGTGCCATCGGCGGATTTCCACTCGATCACCTCCCGCGTAGTCAGCCTGAAATCTTTCCATTGATCGCCCATATTCGTGAGATACCGCGGTGCAAAATCCTTGGTCGCGGAAACGAAAACTTCCGAAAAATGATTCGGCGCCGAACCCAGAGAGGCAAACATCCGATGATCCGGAGTGAACGATGCGTCGGGAACGAAGAACGAATCGGGCGAACTGATCCGGTCAATCGCCGCGGTTTCCGGATTCACGCGGAAAACATGCGCGTTGCATTTTAGAAACGCTGCGAAATAGATTCCATCCGGCCCCCAATCGATCAAGTTCGGATCTTCGTCGAATTTCGCGGTGACGATACGCGGCTCGCCGCCCGCCGCTGGAATAACCGCGATGTGCGTGTTCATGAAGTAGTAGAACGGATCGCCGTTCGCAGTGACATAAGCTATCTGCGTTCCATCCGGCGACCAGCGCGGCCGCGTATTGGGACCGTTCGAATCCAGCAGTTTCTTCACCAACTTGTCCCCCGCGTCGACGGTGTAGATCTGCGATGTGCCGGATGAACTGATGTCGGGATCGCGCGTGGCACTGAAGGCGATGTGCTTGGAATCGGGCGACCACGCGAAGTCGCCCACGCTGAACTTGTCGCCTTCGGTGAGCGCCTCCGCCTGCGGCCGCTGCTTTTGATCGGCGGGGATTTCGGCCGGCGTCTTCACCAGCCACAATCGCACCATCACATAATCGCCGCCGATGACATCGAACTCGCCGTACTTTTCTTTCCGATCCTTCTTGGTCTTCGAGTCTGCGCCGGTGGAGCTGAAGGCAATCGCTGATCCGTCGGGCGCCCACTCCATGGACTCCACGCCGTTCTCTTCGCTGGTAAGCTGCTGCGCTTCGCCGCCATGCGGGCGAATTACGTAAATCTGGCGCTTGCCATCACGCTCCGATAGAAAAGCGATACGCGACGAATCCGGCGACCATTTCGGATTCTGGCTCGATTTCTTGCCGCTGGTCAACTGATACCGTTCGCCGCTTTGGACCACGGCGATCCAGATCTGCTGCACGAATTCGTTCTCCTCCCAGTTCGCCTGCGTGACCGTATAAGCGACATATTGCCCGTCCGGCGAGATGCGGGCATTCCCCACCGACTGCATGCTGAGCGATTGATCGATGGTAGGCGTCTGCGCGAACGCCGCAAATACAAAAATCGTGACAAACAATAACCGGTGCATGGGGCCATTATACGTACGCCGCCAAAACCACTCCGTTCCGAGGTATGCTAATAAGATCGGAAGGAGGGCACTTGACACTCAATCTCAGCCCTGAGGAATCGAAAGATTTCCTGAAGCGCGGTTTTTCCCGCAGGAACTTCGGCCGCATTGCGACCATGCTCACTGCCGGAGCCACTTTGCCGTTCTATAACGAGCCAGCCCTGGCCCAGTTGTCCAAGGTCAAAGGCACCATTCCACCCGATGCTGTATTGATCAACGCTAACGAGAACCCCATGGGCCCGTGCCCTGAGGCTGCCGAAGCCATGCGCAACGTAATTCAGAAGGGCGGCCGGTACATGTACCAGCTCACCGATGAACTTGCGAAAACGCTGGCTGAGGTAGAAGGCGTGAAGCCGGACTATGTGCGTCCCTTCGCCGGATCGAGCGCGCCCCTGCACCAATCCGTGCTGGCGTTCTGCTCGCCGCAAAAAAGTTACGTCGCAGGCGATCCCGGCTACGAGGCCGGAGGCCGCGCGGCGAAGTTCATCGGCGCGAAAGCCTTCAACGTCCCCCTCACCAAGGACTACGCGCACGATGTGAAGGCTATGGCCGCGGCCGATCCGAACGCGGGCCTGATCTATCTCTGCAACCCGAACAATCCCACAGGATCCCTGACTTCGCGTGAGGACATGGAATGGCTGCTCGC
>JBEKJJ010000017.1:0-53805 GCA_050011295.1 Bryobacteraceae bacterium | reverse complement strand
TCAAATGATTCAGTGGGTTACAAGCAGGTGCCGAAGCTCGTATGCCGAAATGTCGGCGCTCGCCGGTTTATCGGCGCGGGTTCAATCGGCAGGAACAATTCCCAAGGAGTGGGTGTCTACATAGACGTGTTCGAGCAATCCATACTCGTTGACAATGGGCCGAATAAGTCGTGGAGCTTACTGGCATCACTAAGTGCCGAGTTACTGGTCCTAAGTTTGATGATCCTAATTCCACTTATGTACGGCGATCACTTACCCGGTTTTCATTGGCACGTGGTCACGGTGGGGCCACCGGTGCGGCAGGTTCAGCCGCAGCCGGTGCAGACACGGGTAGCGAGCGGTCCCGCGCGCCCGCCCTTTTTTCATTTGCCGCTAATACCGAATCCGATTCAACCGACTGCGCTCACCTCCACGGCATCGGGTCCAGCCCCGATTGATCTTCCGCCAGGAATTTCGGAGTCGGCCGATAGCGTTGGACCTGGCCCTGCGTTATTCGAAAGGCCGATAAAAATTAAGCCTCCAGCGCCTACGCCTCCTGAGCCGCCCAAGCCCAACGGCCCCCTCCACGTCAGCGGAGGCGTGCAGATGGCCAAGCTGGTGAAGCAGGTAATCCCGGTCTATCCACAGTTTGCGAGGAACGCGGGAATTCACGGCGTAGTTCATCTAGTGGGAATCATCGGCAAGGACGGCACCATCCGGAACCTGCAATTGATCGATGGCCATCCGCTGTTGGCGCGCGCCGCGCTGGATGCCGTTTCGCAGTGGATCTATAAGCCAACCTTACTAAGTGGAGAGCCAGTGGAAGTAATTTGTCCGATCGATGTTACTTTCACGCTAGGTCGCTAACCTGGCAGAAGTTGCGGCTTGCATCACGGGACTCTTCCTGCAGGCAGGCTTGTGATGTTTTCACCTTTACCGTGTTTCGCAGCCTTGAGCAGACCGATGACGCCAAGGAAACCCGATTCGGGAGCCAGCTTCCGGAGTAATATCTGGATTATCGTGAGCTACGCTGCTTGTGTTCAGCGGCCAGCAGGCCAAGGACACCGATGCCAGAGACGGGCCTCGAAAACCATCTCGCGCAGCATATTCACAGAGGCGAAGAAGAAAAAAGATTGAGCCGCGCGCGTCAGCAGGCTGCCTTAGATGTCCGGCGCCGCCTGGACAGCGCAATGCCACCAAGCACGATCGCGAACATCGCGGCAAAGATTGCCCCGCGCGGCTCGGGAATTGGCGTGAAGCTGCCATCCAGGCTGAAGTCGAAATCGGTTGTGCTTACATCGGAAGCAAACGCACCAAACCCGCCCCCGCTCGCCGCGGCCCGTAGCTGATACGTCCCGGGTCCCAACTCGCCGAATTCCGGAACAGGCGAGGAAACCGTCAGGATCACATTCCCGTTTGAATCAAGCAACTCCCCGACCCCGGGCCCGATTCCGAAACCACCGCCGGCCAGCTCGACTATGGACGGCTCGGTCAGCTCAAAGCTGACCGAAATGTTGTCAGTTTCAGACGCTGTGTAGGACGGAGCAGACGTGGCCGAATGGCCACCTGTCAACACGATATCCAGCTCCTGGGAAGTTGCCGATGTGTCCTGCGTGGCAAAGCTCGAAACGGTGGCCGGAAAGCTAGGCTCTCCCGAAGCGCTTCCAGAATCGCTGAACGAGCCGAGACTGGTATTTGTTGCGCTGAAATTGTAAGGAACCGTTATAAAAAACCCGAATGGAGGGACTGCCATGCACCCTGGAGTACTTAGCGCACACGCGACCGTTACGCTGCCTGATCCGGAAACCGACCCGTTTACGGAAACATCCACAATATCCGGCAAGGCGGGACTAATTGTTAGTGCACCGATCCAGATTAAACCGCACAGTCTGCGCCTACTCCGGGATTCTAAGTTCATACGACCTCCCGCGACCGAAGATCAAAGGCCTGGTAGGCGGCGATTTGATCTACCGATAGTTAGCATAATCCACGTCCGGACGCAAGCACTTGGCGGTGAGCGCATTTATGACATTTCATTGTCAGCTGATCTTCCGGCCCGTCGACGCGGTGCGGGTTCTGTCTGTCTATCCATCGCGCGTTTGAGGGCTAGCTGCTCGGCCAACCTTTGTTGATCCAGAGTGGGCTACTCGGAAGTAGGGCATTGTGACGTAAAACGGCCAAACGGCTGATCTGCCAGTGACGCGAGCCAAAGTCCGGTTGGGAGACTTGGAAATCTGAGAACTAGCGCCGGTTAGTCTCCTGAAACGCCGGTCACATCATCGGCTTTCAATTCGCGATGGCACGGATGCGCAACCGGCATGGATGCGGACATAACGGGCCTTCGCAACCGGCCCACGGCACGCGGCACTCGAAAAAGCGCTTCACTCACGGCATAATAGGGTGTGAATCCGAAACAATCGAGCCGCCGCCGAAACACATCGCGTTTCTTCTGGGCTCTGGCTTTTTCTACAGCACTGAGCGTCGTCGCGCAAACACCGCAGCGATCTGGGAGCCTACATCCTGACTTTGACGGCTTCTGGAGTTCCGCTACCGCCATTCCTCTCGAGCGCCCCGCGCGGCTGAAGGACCAAGCGTTCTACACTCCGGAACAAGCGGCCCAATTACAAAAAAAGACAGGCGCCGCGGATGACGATCCGCTGAGCCGGTTGGAGACCGGTTCGCTGATGCTGCCCAGCCTCCGGACATCCATCATCACCGATCCGCCCAATGGCTTGCTTCCCAGCCTCACTCCCTCCGCGGCCGCCGCCAAGCGAGATCGCCTGGAGCGTCTTCACAATCCGACGGCGGCGATCGATATGGGGCTCCAGGATCGATGCCTGGTCTTTCCAACCTCGGTGCCCCCCATGATTCCCTACCGCTACAACAGCAATTATCAAATCATCCAGACAGGCGATGCGGTGATGGTGCAGGCGGAAATGATCCACGACGCGAGAATCATCCGGCTTGATCGCCGCTCGCATTTGCCATCAAATATCAGGCAGTGGCTGGGCGATTCGGTGGGGCACTGGGAGGGCGCTACGCTGGTGGTGGATACTACCAACTTCAACGATGCCGGCGGCTTCTACGGGGACGCCGGGGGAATGTATGGCTGGGACCGCAACATGCACGTTGTGGAACGCTTCAGTTTGCTCGACGCCAATACCATTCTCTACCGCTTTGAAGTAGAGGATCCTACGGCCTATACGCAGCCCTGGAAGGGCGAACTCGCCATGACCCGGGTGTCACAACCGCCCTTTGAGTATGCCTGCCACGAGGGCAATAGGGATTTACCCAATATCCTGAAACTCTCAGAGCCGCAGGCCCACTAAGAGCCCGGCTCGTAACTACGAGGAAGCGATACCGAGTCCTATCACACTCGGACGAAACGTCCAACCAGTGGGATCCAGTTTCGACTTGGGTTACTCCGGACGCGGAGTCGGTAAACTGCCGAGTGGTAGCCTCTGGCTTTGGTCCCGGCACGCAACGGCGGAGTCGTATATCATTGACATCCGAGAAAGGAATTGGCGATGAGCACTACGAACTCGGAAATCCGCGTGTCCGGTCGGCAGTGGTATCACGAAAAAATGTCTAACCTAGTCGGGGGCCGAAATCCTTTGGAGATATTGGCGCAGACGGCGTCCAGCTTGGGGGATATTGCCGGTAGGCATTCAGCGGCGTTACTGCGGAGACGGCCTTTTCAGGGAAAATGGACGCCCAATGAAGTGATCGGTCATCTCACAGATAGTGAATGGGTATATGGGTATCGGCTGAGGCTAATTCTTTGCGAGGACGCTCCGGCGATTCTTGGCACCAATCAGGATCTCTGGGTGGCTGTTCTTCGGCACAATGAGCGCGAGCCGCTGGAACTCGTCGAAATCTTTCGGACGTTGCGCCAGTTTAATTTGGCAGTGTGGAAGAGAATGGCACCCGAGGATTTCGAGCGCATGGGCCAGCACAATGAGCGCGGCCCGGAGTCCTTAAGCATGATGCTGCGACTGCTGGCCGGTCATGACCTGTCACACCTGGCTCAAATCACTCGTTACATCGAAGCTGCTCAGCAGCAGGAGTAGCGCCGCCACCGCGCGTCATCGCGACCGCCACCGCGCGCCATCCCGACTGGAGGTCGAGGGAAACTGGGATTTTCATCCGGCCCGTTCTGACGCCTCGCCGGCATCGCGATAGACTTCCTCGCGGATAATCCGCTCGGTGGCATCGTTCAGGTAGTCGTTGAGTGCTGCTCGGAGCTCCCGATACTCCGGCCAGAGCGTCTTCTCGACGAAAGATCGGGTGACCCGCACCATCACGGTTGTATGGCGCTGCCGTTTGTAGCGGTAGGGCTCCAGGCCGTGGCGGCGGCACAGCGCCGAAAATAGACGCCTCTGCCAGCGATCCGGCAATGAGAATTTGAATTCGATGGGCTGCTCGGCGTGGGGTGTGGTACTAAAGCCCTTCTTTACTCTTTCCATGGCGGCAGCGGCGGCATCCCGCTCGCCGGTTGTGGTGGCCCCGTGGAACAATGCCGAGATCTTGCGGAGTTTCTCGCGGAGTTGCTGCTCGCTGGTCATGATGGTGGCGCTTCCTGGGTTAGCGGCCGGATTCGCCGGTTGTGCAGCCAGGTGATTGCGAAATACAGAATTACGAACAGAACCGCCGCCAGAAAAACGAGCTCCCAGATATGCTGACGGAGATAGGGGAGCGTGTCCTTGCCCAAGCGCGTGCCTAGCCAAGCCAGGAAAACGTAGCGGGGGATGCGCGCTACCGTCAGCACGATGGTGAACGTCACCGGTCTAACCCCCAGCGCTCCGGCGGAAAGGATGAAAATCTTTACGGGCATAGGAATTACCGGAACAAATGCCGGTACGAAAACCGTCAGCAGGCCATACTCGAGAAACCAGGCGCGCAGATGTTGGCCGCGGCTGGTTAAAGTGTGACTGTGCAAATACGCTTCACCGCCTTTGCGCGCGATAAAGAAGAGGAACAAGCTCCCGATCAGTGAGCCCACAATCGCGCCGGTGGCCGCCCAGTAAGCATGGGAGTGATCTAAAGCCGCTACCGCGACCACCAAAGCGTCCACGCCGCCCACGATGGGGATTCCGCCGGAATCCGCAATGGCGAGCAAGAGAACCCCCCAGGGCCCCCACGACAACAATGTATGGAGTAGGTTTCGCAGTGAGGCTCCGATGGATCAGTTTCCGCAGGTCGGGGACCTGCGCCACAATGCATCCCTCCGATTGATTCTACTTCAGTAGCAGAAGCAGTTCTGGTTCGCCAATTACGGAAATTCCTAGCTGTGTCGCTTTATCCAACTTCGAACCTGGGTCCGCGCCGGCAAGTACGTAATCGGTTTTCTTGCTCACGGAGCCCGTGACTTTGCCGCCCGCTGATTCGATGCGGGCTTTGGCTTCCTCCCTCGATAGGTTTGGAAGCGCGCCGGTGATCACAAATGTCTTGCCCTCGAGCGCGCCGCCGGATTTCATAATCACCGCGTGCTCGAAAGTCAGGCCCGCCTGGCGTAGCTTTTCCACTAAATCGCGATTGCGGGGCTCATGGAAAAATTGCCGGATGCTTTCGGATACCTTGGGGCCAACTTCTTCGGCTTGCTGCAGCACTTCTTCGTCCGCCTGTGCGATGGCGTCCAGGCTTCCGAACGTTTCCGCTAGAATTTGGGCGGTCCTTTCACCCACGAACGGAATGCCCAGCCCGTTGAGGACGCGCGGCAGCGGACGTTTTCGGGACGCGTCAATATTCTTCAAGATCTTCTCGGCCGATTTCTGGCCCATCCGCTCCAGCTCCAGGAGTTGGTCGAGGGTCAGGTGGTAAATATCCGCGACACTCTTCACCAGGCCGCGCGAGACCAGTTGATCCACCAGCACGTCGCCCATTCCGTCGATATCCATTACTCCACGCGCCGCGAAATGCGAAACGGATTCCTTCAAACGCGCCGGGCAGTTGGTGTTGATGCAGCGGCTGGCCGCTTCGCCTTCTTCGCGCACCACTTCGCCACCGCAGACCGGGCAATGCTTGGGCATGCGGAACGGCCGGCGATCCGCGCCCTGCTTCACCACGCGCACTACTTTTGGAATTACATCGCCCGAGCGCTCAATCAGCACTTCGTCGCCAATCTCCACACCCAGACGAGCGATCTCGTCTTCGTTGTGCAGCGTGGCCCGCGTCACGGTAACTCCTCCCACGGTGACGGGAGCCAAATGCGCTACTGGAGTTAGTGTCCCGGTGCGGCCAACTTGCACTTCGATATTTTCGATGGTGGTGGAGCGCTGCTGCGCTGGAAACTTGAAGGCGATGGCCCAGCGCGGGGCTTTCGCGGTCCAGCCTAGCGACTGCTGCTGGCGCACGGAATCCACTTTTACAACCACGCCGTCGATCTCGTAAGGCAGCGACTCACGCTTCGTTTCCCATTCGCGGCAGAATTCGAGCAGCTCATCCACGCCGGCGCATTTATTGCGGCGCGGGTTCACCTTGAAACCCATCTTGGCTAGGGCGTCCAACGATTCCCAATGGCTGTCGTAATAGAAGCGCCCATCCACGAGCAAGAAATAAGCGAAATATTCGAGCTGCCGCGAAGCTGTCACGCTGGGCTCCAAGGCGCGCAGGGCGCCGGCTGCGGCATTGCGTGGATTCGCGAAGGGCGCCAGTTCCTGTTTCGCCCGCTCCGCGTTTAGTTTCTCGAAGGATTTGCGAGGCATGATGGTTTCCCCGCGCGCCTCGAAAGCCGCGAGATCGGATTTGATTTTGAGCGGCATGGAGCGGATGGTGCGCGCGTTTTCCGTTACATCTTCGCCTACCAGGCCGTCGCCGCGCGTTACTGCCTGGTGCAATCGGCCATCTCGGTACTGCGCGGCCATGGACAATCCGTCCAGCTTCAGTTCCGCGACATACTCGAAGCTCTGGCCATCCAGCAAATCGCGCACGCGGCGATCGAATTCGCGCAGCTCGTCCTCATTCAGCGCGTTGTCCAGGCTCAGCATGGGCGAGCTGTGCGGGACTTTGACGAAGCCTTCCCGGGGTTTTCCGCCGACGCGCTGGGTGGGAGAATCGGGAGTGATCAGTTCAGGATGCTGCGCTTCCAGAGCCTGCAACTTCCGTATGATGACGTCATATTCGGCGTCGCTGATTTCCGGCCGGTCTAAGACGTAATACAAATGTTCGTGACGGCGCAGCGTTTCGCGCAGCGCTTCGATTTCCTGTTCGACAGTTTTGGCGCCCATCTACTATAATTAGGGTACTATCGAGCGCTACCGGCAGCCTTATCTCATCTACAATCGTTTCGCAGGCGGACTCAGGCGGCGCGCCAGTGCGCTCCGGCACTCCCTGGATATCCTCGCGAAAGAGGGGATAAGTGTCGACGCAATTCCAACCAACGGGCCGGGCAGCGCGGCGAAGATCGCCGAGCAATGTATTGAGCGCGGCGCGGACCTGATTCTAGCGGCCGGCGGGGATGGCACCATCAACGAAGTGGTGAACGGCATGGCACATTCCGGCGTGCCGCTCGGGATTCTGCCGGCGGGGACTGCCAACGTTCTGGCCAACGAGCTGGCCATTGGAACTACCATGGAGCGCGCGGCGAAATCGCTCGACCAATGCGTGCCGCAGCGGATGGCGCTGGGCCTGCTTTCCACCGCCAACGGCAACGCGCCGCGGCATTTCCTGCTCATGGCCGGAGCGGGTCTCGATGCTGCGATTGTGCATGGCATCAACAACAAATTGAAAGATGCTCTCGGCAAAATAGCCTACTGGATTGGAGGCTTCTCAAAAGTGGGAAGCCGTCTGCCGGAGTTCACCGTGGAAGCCGAGGGGCGCGAGTTCCTAGTGAGTTTCGCGCTGGCCAGCCGGGTGCGCAATTACGGCGGCGATCTGGAGATCGCGCCCACCATCTCGCTGCTCGACGATCAGTTCGAGCTGGTTTTGTTTGAAGGCGCCAGCTCATTCACTTTTCTGAAATACATGGCGGGCGTGGTGGCGCGGCAGCATCAGAACATGCGCGGCGTCACGATTATTCGAACGCGCAAGGCGTTGTTTTCCGCCGGGGATTCCGCGATCCATTTGCAGGTGGACGGCGAATACTCCGGTCTGGCGCCGGCAACGGTGGAAATTGTTCCGAATGCCTTGACCTTGCTGGTACCTCCCGAATTCAGTTCCCGCAGACCTGCCAGCGTCGACGACACGGCATGGACAACATCACCCACACGCTGACAGGTGTGGTATTGAACCGTGTCGGGGGGAACCGCTGGCATCCTCAATCCGTTTGGCTGCTGATGCTAGCCGCCAATATTCCGGACATCGACATCGTCGCCGCGTTGCGCGGGGCACTGCCTTATTTCATCGCTCATCGCGGCTATACGCACTCTATCGTGATGATGCCTCTGATGGCGCTCATTCCCGTGCTGGTGGTTTGCGCGGTGTCCCGCAGTGTGCGCGGTTGGAAAGCCGCGTACGTGCTTTCACTCATAGGCGTAGCTAGCCACCTGCTGCTCGACTGGACCAACTCCTACGGCGTGCGATTTCTGTTGCCGTTTTCCTCGAGCTGGTTTCGCCTGGACCTGAACAATATCGTAGACCTGTGGATCTGGGGCATTCTCTTAGTTGCGGCGGTAGGGCCGCTGTTGGGACGCTTGGTCAGTTCCGAAATTGGAGCAAAATCCTCACCGGGCCGGGGGCTGGCGATTTTCGCGCTGGCGTTCCTGGTGGTGTACGATTTCGGCCGGTATCTGGTACACCAGCGCGCTATTGAAACGCTGAATTCCCGGATATATCAGGGCGCCGCGCCCGTCCGCGTGGCGGCGTTTCCTACGGGCTTTGTGAATCCATTCGAATGGTCAGGCTGGGTGGAACGGCCCGAGCTGGTGATGCACTTTTCGATGAACTTGCTGGCCGAGTTTGATCCTACGGCACCGCAGCGGATCGTTTATAAACCCGAGCCGAGCCCGGTTTTGGACGCTGCGCGCCAAGCTTATCCCGTCCAGAAATTTCTGGAGTTTGCGCAGTATCCGCTGTGGCAGGTGATTCCGGTGGCTGATCCGGAGGGCGCGCATCGTGTGGACGTTCGCGATTGGCGATTTCCGTTTACGGCCGATGCGGTGTTGGATCGATCCAACCAATTAGTTTCGTCCGGGTTCCATTACTGAAGGCACCGGTGCTCTAATGTACCAGCTTGTCCACGCGCCAGCCCACATTCTCGTCGAAGTGCATGTGAAATACAACCGGCGAATCGGGGCTGAAGTTGCCATGCCTGACGCCCATCATCGGCAAGGGGCTCTGAAAGCATGGGTTGTCAATCTTAACGCTGACCCTCGCCTCCACCAGCTTCGAATTACTATCCTCTCCATCCTTCATACTCACTATGCTATCCGTCTGTAACGGAAACTCACCGCGAATCTGCACATAGGCCACTCGCGAGCCGGGGTCGCGGATGATGACGTCATCGTTGAATTTGAGATCTCTGGCCTTGGAAGTCAAATGGGAGCTGGTATGGTCGGGGGAAAGCGTGGTTGGCGGATCCCACAGTTCGGATTGCACACCGCACTGGATTTGCGAGTCGGTTAGCGTCACCTGTTCGCCTTCCAGTTTCATCTTTCCGAACTCGATGGAGCCCCGGGCGATGTCTTCATTGAAATCCGTGCTAGGCTTGCAAGCGGACAAAACAGCGGCGAGGCACACGACCGCGACCAGCGCCGCGTGAGAAGTCTCCATGTAGATACTGTTCTCACATCTCATACAGGTCCCTGTCAAGTGGTGCTCTAAGCCCCCATCGGTTTCGCCGATGATTATCTTTATGGGACTGGGATGGGTGTTCAAACAAAAAAGGCCGGACACCTGCCCGGCCTTTCACATGGAGGAGGAGCGGCTTTACCGGGCAGCCAGTAAAGCGCGCAGATGACGCGCACGTTCGGGAGACCGAAGCTGGCGCAACGCCTTGGCTTCGATTTGCCGGATGCGCTCACGGGTGACGTCGAATTCCTGACCGATCTCTTCCAGAGTATGCTCGCGCTCGCAGCCGATGCCGAAACGCAGCCGGATGACTTTTTCCTCTTTCGGAGACAGGGTCTTCAAAATGTTGGCGGTCTCATCGCGCACGTTGGAATCGATTACCGCATCCACGGGTGAACCTACCCAGCGGTCTTCGATCAAATCTCCAAGCGCCGATTCACCGTCGCGGCCCACCGGAGTTTCAAGCGACACCGGGTCGCGCGAAATGGTCTTAAGTTTCTGGACCTTCTCGACGGGAATATCCATGCGGCGGCCGATTTCGTCATTGGTCGGCACGCGGCCCAGTTCCTTTTCGAGCTCGCGCGTGGCGCGCAGGAACTTATTCATGCTCTCGTTCATGTGCACCGGAATGCGGATGGTGCGGGATTGGTCGGCGATGGCGCGGGTAATGGCTTGTCGAATCCACCAGGTGGCATAGGTGGAAAACTTGTAGCCGCGCCGGTATTCAAATTTGTCGGCGGCACGCATCAGGCCGATGTTGCCTTCCTGAATCAGGTCCAACAGGTGCAGGCCGCGATTGACGTATTTCTTGGCGACGGAAACTACCAGGCGCAAGTTGGCCTCAACCAGATCTTTTTTGGCGCGCTCGGCTTCGATCTCGCCGTGGCGGATGACGGACATGCTGTGCTTCAGATCGATGAGTGAGGCACCGGCGGCCGATTCCAGCTTGCGGATTTCACGCCGCAGCTCACGCGCACGGGCCTGAGCGCTGATGCCGGTGCGGGATTCGATTTTGCGAAGCTCGGCTTCGAGGTGCGTCAACTGCTCCACCGCGTGCTCGATTTCCTTGGCGAACTGCTTCCAGCGAGACGGCAGCCAGGCAATGTGCCGGATGGCGCGCGACATTTCTACCTTGGCGCGGTTGAGCTTACCCCGCCAACGGCGCCGCATTTTCTTGTTGCTGAGGGGAATCTCATCCAGCTTGTCCACCAACTGCTCATGCCGCTTGTGCAGCGCGATCATCTCGACGAATTCGCTGCGTACCTCGCCCTGTTTCTTGGTATCGGCGGGACTGCCTTCCTCCACGTCCCCCAAATCCACGAAATTATCCAACTCTTCATCGCCATGCTTCAGCAGCTCGGCGATTTCCACCACGCGCAGTTGAACCAAAGCCGAGCGGCTGATGGATTTTTGCATGCGCAGTTTCCCACGCTCCATGCGCCGCGCCAGGTTTACTTCACCCTCGCGAGTGAGCAGTGGAACTGCGCCCATTTCGCGCAGATAGACCCGTACCGGGTCGTCGGTGTAAATCGACTCTTCCACCGGCTGCGCGGCAGGGAAGTCCTCGTCCTGAACCTCCTCGGGATGGAAAAAATTCGACTCTTCGTCGAACGGGATCCCGAGGGGCTCGTGACTATCGGTCAAAAACTGATCTTCAAAATGATCCACTTGGGTCACTCACTTCTTTAGACGCTTCATAACATCGAATGGGCGCAACTGTGGCACGCCTATGAAAACACGAAAACTCCTGCACACCTCCGCGCTGACGGGGGTTCTAGCCGCCCTATCGACGAATGCAGCAGTCAATTATAACCTGAAAACTGTTCGAAGTTAAGTACTAACTAAAAGATGTTCGTTTTTCGAATTGGTTACAGGTAAACCTCTAGTGTACCACCGAGTTACGGCTGGCCCGGGGTAGGTCAGGGCCGTTTGTGAAGCACCAAGTGCTTCAATTCATTCAGGAAAGCCTCGACGTCTTGGAAGTCGCGGTAGACCGAAGCGAAGCGCACGTAAGCGATCTTATCCAGGTTGCGCAGGCGCTCCATGATGAGTTCTCCTATATCTGTAGTAGATATTTCCCGGTCGGCGCTATCGGCGAGCTTGGCCTCGACGGCGTCCACTACTTCGGCCAGTTTCGCCATCGGCACCGGTCGCTTTTCGCAGGCCTTGAGGAGCCCGGTGAGCACCTTTTGGCGGTCGAATTTCTCCCTGCGGCCATCTTTTTTCACCACCATGTACGGGATTTCGTCGCTCCGTTCATAGGTGGTGAACCGGCGCTCGCAGCCCAGGCATTGACGGCGGCGGCGTATCACTTCTCCCTCTTTGCTCTCTCGGGAGTCGATAACGCGATCTTGTTTGAAGCCGCAGAAGGGACAGGTCATAGGGGCACGTCTTGAGATAGATGCCTGAGTTTACTCCAGTTAATGCCTTGATGAAAGGCGCACAGGAGGCCAAACGGTACCACAACTACAAATGTAAGAATCCAGATGAAAATAGCGAGCCCAGTGGCAGCTTCGAGAGGCAGGCCATAGATCTCTGTAAGCACCACAATTGAAGCGACTTGAATCCCTCCTCCGATCCCAGGTATTTGAACAATGCTCCCGAAGGCAACGAATCCGAAGAATATTACTACATCTGTAATTTCAAAATGAGATGTGGCGGGAAACGAGCGAAACAGTGTGTAGTAACTACCCACAATGATAACCCACTCGGCGGCGGTGTAGGCCAGCAGAAGAGACAGGAATACGGGATCACGGGTGGATTCCATCCCCTGGGAGAACGCGGCCAGCATGTGCTCCGCTCGTTCATAGTGCTTGGGAGGCAAGAAAGTGAGGCCGCTCAGGAGCCGCCGCCGGATGGGATCGGAGAAATTGCGAAACAGGATCAGGAATAGAACGCAAGCAGCGCTGATGAACGCCACCAGGTAGCCGCCGGCTCCAAGAATCCAACGGAGGCCGGGGCCGAGGGCCGAGCTATGTGCGGGGATATGGGCGAGTCCGTAGCCGAAAAGAAGCAGGACCACCAGCAGGTCCAGAATGCGCTCCAGCAGCCAGGCGGCCATTTGGGAGGAAAAAGGCACGCCGGCGCTGACCGAGATCAGATAAGGCCGCACCAACTCGCCGGGCCGTCCGAGCAGCACTACGGCGGTGAATCCAATGGCGGTGTCGTAGATCATGGTGCGAATGCTCAGTTTTCGGCCTAGCGGCCTCAGCATCACCTCCCAGCGCAAAGCCCGGCCCACGTAGGTCAGCAGCATCAGGACGATGGAGGCGGCCAGCCATATCCAGTTGATACGGTAGAAGGTGGTAAGGAAAAGCTGCCATTGGAAGGGCGTGCCACGCAGGCGATAGAGCAGAAGGGCTAGCAGGATGACTACGGCTAGGCCGATGAAAAGGAGTTTTCGAGTAGGTTTGGGTTGGTTCACGCTCCCTCCCGGTCGCGGCTCGGTGGGAGGATGGTACGCTGGACGTGGCCCTTCAAGAATGTAAATCTTGGATTCAAGTGAACTTCTTATCATAGATCTTCGTTTTCTTTACTGGAAGAAGGAGATTCGAAGAAGTCATGGCGACGGTGGCAATTCCGGCAGCAAAATGGAACTGGGTGCCACCAAACTTTGTGTCACCATACCCACAAGGTCGGACGGCCAACAATTTGGATGCGGATGCACAACTCGTCGAGCGGTGCCTGGCCGGGCAGGATGCTGCTTGGGAAGATCTGGTAAAGCTGCACACGCGGCGTGTGTACTCCATTTGCTACCGCTTCACGAGCAGCGACGCCGAAGCACAGGACCTGACGCAGGATGTTTTCTTGCGGGTGTTCAAAAACCTGAAGAGCTTCCGGTCGGGTGAGGGATTGTTCGTGGTATGGTTGACGCGGTTGACGCGCAACTTGCTGATCGACCATTACCGCCGGACGCGGATGGATCGGGCCACAGACTCAATTGAAGATCAGGTTAAAGTTTTGGAAGAGACCACCGCTGTATTGGCCAGGACGGATGGAATGCTGGCCGGGCGGGAAGCGAGTGAAGTTTTGCAGGCGGGTTTGCAAAAGTTGTCGCCGGAACTTCGAGAGACGGTGATTCTTCGGGATCTGGAAGAATTAGAATATCGAGAGATCGCGCAAGTACTGAATGTTCCGGAAGGAACGGTAAAGTCGCGGTTGAATCGCGGCAGAGCCGAGCTAGCAAGAGTGCTACGCCGGCACAAGGTTCGTATATGACGTGCGCTGAGCTGGAAATCCTGCTGTGCGACTACGTGGATGGAACTCTCCGCGCTGAGGAGAGGACTGCCCTCGAGAGTCACCTGGCGGGATGCAGCGACTGCGCCGAGCTGGCCAAGGATGTAGCCGGCGTAACGGCCTTCATTGAGACCGTGGCCCCGGCGGAGCCTCCGGCTGAGCTGCTGACGCGAATCCTGCATGAGTTGCCCAGCGGGCGGCCGGCGGTTGAAAAGCGATCCTGGTGGCGAAACTGGTTTGGCTGGGTGCACGGCTTCTTGCAGCCGCGCTATGTAATGGGCATGGCGATGACGGTGTTGTCGTTCTCGATGGTCGCCAGGTTCGCCCATATCGATGCGCGGCAATTGCGCCCATCGGACCTGGATCCGGTCAAGATCTGGGCTGGCATTGACGATCGCACGCATCGCATGTGGGATCGGACAGTGAAGTATTACGATAATCTTCGCCTGGTGATCGAGATCCAGTCGCGCTTGAAAGAGTGGACCGATCAGGAACAGGCTCAGAATACAGAGGGCAGTAAGCAGAAGTCGGAAGGCAGTAAGCAGAAGGCAGAAAGCAGCACGCAGACGACAGATGGCAGCGGGCAGAAGCCGGAAGCTGGAACGAGTGAGAAGAAGAGGTAACAACCATGAATTGCTTAAATCATCCAGATACACCGGCCATCGCGTATTGCAGAGCCTGTGGCAAGGCGCTGTGCGAAGGCTGCCGGCGAACGTTCGACGGAACAATCTACTGTGAGGAACACGTGCCTGTTCCAGCGCCGGCTTCGGCGGCGCCGCCGCCCCCAGGAGCCGGATACTCGCCTTACACGGCGCCAATGCCGCCGCCCATAGCGGATCCGGGTGCATCGCCCGGACTCGCGTTTCTGCTGGGACTCATCCCCGGAGTAGGCGCCATCTACAACGGCCAATACGTCAAGGGCCTGGTGCACGTGATCATTCTTGGCATACTGATCAGCATCGTGAACAACGGCGATAACGGCGGGTTGGAACCGCTATTCGGAATGATGATCGGCGTGTGGGTTTTTTATATGGCATTCGAGGCGTATCACACCGCCAAGAAACGCCAGATGGGGCAGCCGGTGGATGAATTCTCGAGCCTGGTTTCTCTGCACGGGCGTCCGTCGCAATTCCCAGTGGCGCCCGCGGTTTTGATCGCGGTGGGGCTGTTATTCCTGCTGAACAACATGGAAATTATCCGTTTCAGCCAGTTCATCCGTTATTGGCCGATCGCTTTGATCGCGCTTGGAGTCTACATGCTTTACGAGCGTGTTTCGGCCACTGCACGCGATGGTGCGCGGCCCAACGGAGTGCGGGAGGCGTCCCATGAACGACGCTAATAGCTACAATCTGGTCCAGGCGATTCGTGGACCTATCATGCTGATCGCGCTCGGGTCGCTGGTTTCCATCGATTATTTCGGCATCTACGGCTTCGGACGGACGTGGCCGGTTCTGATCATCCTGTTCGGAGTTTTGAAACTGCTGGAAAAGGTAGCTGTGAAGCCCGTGGCGCAAGACACCGGATCGGCGGGAGGGAGTGCGATATGAGACGGGGTTCCGTAATTGGACCGCTGATTCTCATTGGGATTGGCGGACTGTTTCTGCTGCGGAATCTGTGGCCCGAGATTCCATTGGTGGATATTATCGCTAAGTATTGGCCGTTCGTGCTGATCGCCTGGGGCGGGCTACGGTTGATCGAAATTCTGATGTGGGCCATCATGTCAAAGCCCATCCCGCGCAACGGAGTTTCGGGCGGCGAATGGATGCTGGTGTTTCTCATTTGCATCGTTGGCGGCTCCATGTATACGGCGCGTCACTATACCGCGTGGTTTCCAGCCGGCCGGGCCTGGCATGGCGTGATGATGGACTTCGGCGACAGCTACGACTACACGCTGGCATCGGTGGAAAAGCCCTGCGCGAAGAATTGCAAGGTGCTGATCGAAAACTTCCGGGGCAATGCGAAAATTACGGGATCGAAAGACGCCGCCACAGTAAACGCGAGCGGGCGCGAAACGGTGCGTTCGTTCCAACAGAGCGAAGCCGACAAGGCCAATAAGGAGACGCCGCTGGAGTTGATCCAGCAGGGCGATCAGATAATCGTGCGTACCAATCAGGATCGCGTTAGCGACCGGATACGTACTACGGCGGAACTGGAGATTACGGTTCCGATCGGGTCGTCTATCGAGGCGCATGGGCGCAACGGCGATTTCGACATTCAGACGGTGAACGGTACGGTGGACATCAGCAGTGACAATGCGGGCGTGCGCCTGGAAAGCATCGGCGGCGACGTACGCGTGGACCTGCGCAAGAGCGACATCATTCGCGCCATCGGCGTGAAGGGCGCTGTGGACCTGAAGGGTCACGGACAAGATGTGGAGCTGCAGAATATCGATGGACAGGTGACCGTGGCTGGAACATATACTGGACAGATCCAATTAAGCAATTTGGCCAAGCCACTGCGCTGGGAAGATACGCAGATCAGCGTGAACTGCGAGAGGATCCCCGGCCAGATTCACATGGGGCTGGGCGAGTTCACGGCCGAGAATTTGATTGGGCCAATCCGTGTGAACGGCCGTTCGCGGGACATGCAGATTTCCGACTTCTCGCAATCGCTGGAGCTAACGCTGGATCGCGGCAATATCGATCTGCGGCCCGGTAAGAACATTCCAAAGATCGAGGTCCACACGCACTCGGGTGACCTGGAGTTGGCGCTTGCGGAGGGATCGAAGTTCGATCTGAAGGCATCCACCGATCGTGGCGAGGTCCACAACGATTTTGGTGGGCCGTTGCGTGTTGACGAAAACGAGCGGGGCGCCACTATTGTCGGCGGATCCGGTGGTCCGCAACTGCGCCTGGAGACGGGCCGTGGGGCGGTGACGGTGCGCAAGGCAAATGCAGAAGAACAGTCGGACACGCCGGCACCGCCAAAGCCTATAAGGCAGTAAACCGGGAAGCGGTTTACTGCGTTGTTCGGTTATTCGGTAACAGCGTCGCCCTACTATGTTCAGTGAAGGTCTCTGTTACAGAACCGAAGAACTGAATAACCGAACAACCGGCTACCCGAGCGACGTGAGCCGACGTTGGACGTCCTTTTTGAAACTTTCGATGAATGTCAGAACGTAGTCGGAGATCGACAAGCTTGAATTTTCGATTAGCGGGGTCAGATCCATCGCGAAACTTAGCGCGGTCTCCTGGTCGGTTCCGTGCGATGCGTAGTAGGTGGCGTTGGCCAGGCGTCGACCGGCTGTGGCGAGATCGTAGCGCTTGCCGCCGCTGATCTGGGAATCGAAAACGCCCACCAGCGCGGCGGCGATATTCGGCTTGGCCGACGCGGGGAGAACCTGCTTGTCGGCGTCCGGAAGCCAATCGAGATCGCGCCACACGTCGCAGCCGTAGACCTTTTTCGGACGCACTGTGTCATGCACCGCGCGCAACGCGGCGATCGAGCGCAGCAGCACGCCGATGTGCGTGTCGTGCTTGTCCGCCGGATTGTGCAGGTACACAATCTCGGGCTGCATCGCAAGCAGGATCTGCTTCAGGTCCTCAATGAGACCTGTCTCGGCCACATTTTTGACTTGCGCGCTGGTGTATCCGAGCTGGATCTGGCACGCGTAGTCGCCAACGTATGCCGCTTTGCGTTGTTCGATCAGGCGCACCTTCTGCATTTCCTCATCGGTGTAGCCGCCGTAGATCCCGCTGCGAGGACTGCCGGCGCCGTTGGTGGCCACCACTCCACTGAACCATTTGTCCTTCTGACCGAAGCACTCTGCGATGCCGTGATAGGCCATGATTTCGATATCGTCCTGATGCGCGGCGATGCACAGGTGCGTGGTGCGGGCGAGCGCGGCTTCGGGCGGCGCGCCATCGGGGATAAAAAGATCCGTGTTGGAATTATGAAATTGCATGTCTCGACTCTTGTTTTTGAATGGATGGAAGGCTGGCTGCCGCAACGGCCTGTCCGTGGCGCTTTTCTTTTTCGCCGGGAATATGAAACCGAATCTGTTCGGCGAGTTCCGGGAACTCGACTTTTAGAACCTGGCCGGCGGTCGCGAGAATCAGGTCGCCGCCTGCGCCGCTCAGCACACGGCCCAGCACCAGCAGATTTCGGATCTCATAGAAATCGGCGTAATGCGCGATGTTGTAGCCCAGATAGAAGCCGATGGTTTCGTAGATCTTGCGGGCGCGCGCATCGCCCGCTGCCATGAGGGTTTGCACTTCGATCAGTTTGCGCGGCAGCGGCATGTGATGCGGGAGATCGATTCCGGCGGGCGTTAGCAGGCGTCCCACGGCTTGCTGCGAAAAATATTGGGCGCCGACGCCCGGGTCGCCGGACCATTCGTCCACCGGTGCGTTCTCGCGATAGTCCACAGGCGTAAACGCGAGTTCGTTCAGCCAAGTCGTAATGTTGCCTTGCGGAGTGACGTAGCCGGCCGCGAGGCTCGAACCCATGGCGATGCCCAGCACTGCGTTGTCGTTCAGCGCCATGGATCCGGCCAGCGCGGTCACCTCGCCATCATTCACCACTTGGAACGGAATGCCTCCCCAGGCGTCTTTGAGCTCGAAGAACAAGCGCCGGACTCTGGTGTCGAAAAGGTGCTGCGGCACTGCGCGGAACAGGGACGCCACGCGGATTTCGTTGTTCACATATACGCCCGCCGAGCTGCCACCGATGGCATCCACGCGCGGTAATTTGGCGGCCGCGCGCTGCAACGAATCCTGAATGCCATCGAAATGATATTGCGGGTCGGGCTGGACGCTCGGGTCCCAGGGCACTTCTTCGCTGAAGATCACTTCGCCATCCACCAGCGCGGCGCACTTGCGATCGCTCGCGCCCAGATCAAACCCAATGCGGCAGCCTTCCAGATGGCGGCCTAGCGGCGTGGCGACTTCTTTTTCCGCGGGAGTGTCTTCGAAGCTCGCGGCTTGGATGGTGAGAGGCCGGCCATGCACGCTTTGGCCGATGAATTTCCAATCGAAGGCTCGCTCGCCGTTGGGTGAGTAAACGCCGCGGAGGTATTCGGCGATGCGTGGATCGCCCGCGATGGTCACCAGGTGTCCGCCCTTCTGCCACAGAAGAAACTTCAGTAGGCGCTCGGTGTAGCGCTGGTTGAGAGCGACGTTCGCGCCCTCATGCGGCAGCGTGGTGATGCGATAGACGGAGATAGAACCGTCGCCGCGTTCGAGAGCGATGGCGAGATTTTGAGCGCGGCCACTTTCGCGGACCTTGGCAAGGTAGGCGCGGTTCCAGAGGACTGCGGGGAGAAATTCGGGGTCGAGGATGGGGTGGAATTTTGGTGATGGGACCAATACACATAGTAACTGTCCCCTTGCTGACGCGCGGGGCTACCTAATTAGGAGGATTTGGATGTCGGCAACGTTGGTTCCGGTCGGGCCGGTTTTGATCAGATCGCCTAAGGGCTCGAAGAAGTGATACGAATCGTTGTTCGCCAGCATCCCGATGGCGTCCTGGCGCGCGATGCTGGTTCCATCGGCAATAGCGCCGGCTGCATCGGTGGGACCGTCGGCGCCGTCCGTTCCTGCGCTTAGTACCACAACATTTTTCAAACCCGCGATGTCTATAGCGGCGGCCAGCGTGAACTCCTGGTTGCGGCCACCGGCGCCATTTCCGTGGATGGTGACCGTGGTTTCTCCGCCCGCGATCACGCACGCCGGGGGTTTCACAGGGTGTCCGGTAGTTCGGATTTCTCGGGCGACCGCTGCGAAAACGCGAGCGACCTCTCGCGCTTCGCCTTGCACTTGGGTGGATAGCACCAGCGTCCGAAACCCGAGCGCTCGGGCTTCGCGCGCCGCGGCATCCACGGCCAAGCGATTACTCCCGACGATCAGATTCTGGACTTTGGCGAAGATCGGGTCTCCCGGCTTGGGGGTCTCGAGCGCACTCCCGCTGAGCCGCTCGCGGATTGCGGTGGGAACTTGATTCCAAATTAGGTATTTATCAAAAACAGCTTTCGCGCCGGCGAAGGTTGAGCGGTCAGGGACGGTGGGGCCTGAGCCGATTACATCGAGATCGTCCCCGATCACGTCCGACAGAATGAGTGTCAAAACTGTGGCAGGATAGGCCAGTCGCGCCAAGCCTCCGCCCTTCAGCAAAGAAATGTGCTTCCGGATGCAGTTTATCTCATGAATGTTCGCGCCGCAATTGAGCAGCAGCCGCGTGGTTTCCTGTTTCTCAGCGAGCGTAACTGGAGGCGCGGGGAGCGGCAGCAAAGCCGAAGCGCCGCCGGAGATGAGGCAGATAACCAAATCGTCGGCGCCCGCTTGCTGCGCAATTTCTGCGATGCGGGCGGCGCCTTGCTCGCCTTGGCGATCGGGAATCGGATGGCCGGATGTGTTCAGCTCGACGCGACGCAGGCGGGCGGATTCTTGGGCTGTAACGTTCACCAGTCCCGTGGTAATCCTGCGGCCGAGCAGCCGTTCAACGGCGTGAGCCATTTGTGCGCTGGCTTTTCCGGCCCCGATGACGTAGATGTTCGCGAAGGTGTTCAGGCGATAGCGTTGGCGGCCGGCCATTAGCGTCTCGCCACGCAGCTTCAAGTGGCGCTCCACCGCTTCGGCGGGAGCAGCGGCTTTCACCGCGGCTTGAAAGATGCGGAGAGCCTGCCGGCGCAAGGACAAAGCCATGGGCCCTAGAATACGGGAAGCTTCAGAATGGCAGCGACCACATGGGCAGGATCATCGCTCTCAATTTCGATACGATATTCGGCCTTCCCATAGGCCTCGCGGCGATCCTGATAAAGCTTTTTGAATTTTTCCGGATCGCGAGCCAGGGGCCGGTTCGATGAGCCCTGGACGCGCCCGGAGACGCGCTCGAACGGGCAATCCAGCCAGATTGTGATGCCGTTTTCGATTAGATATTTCTGGATTACTTCCGATACGAACGTACCGCCTCCGAGCGCCACTACCATGGGTCTCCCCCGCTCGATCTGGCCCACTCTTTTCCGGATGGCGGCATGCTCCGTCTTGCGGAACTCTTCTTCGCCATAGGAATCGAAGATCTCGACGATCTCGGCACCTTGAGCGGTCACGATGTCCTCATCCAGGTCGGCAAAATCCCAGCCGAGTTCATCCGCGAGCAACCGGCCGATGGTGGTTTTGCCGGATGCCATGAAGCCCACCAGATAGAGACCGGGCGTACGCTTAAGCTTCAAGATCATGGGAGTGTTTTCCGAACTTCCATCGCCGCCTGGTAAGAAGCCATAATAGTACACATGCAGCAAGAGCTGTTGCCGCTATTCCCGCTCCAGGTGGTGTTGTTTCCGCGCACCGCTCTGCCGCTGCATATTTTCGAGGAGCGCTACAAGCAGATGATTGAGGACGTGCTGCGCGGCAAATCGGAATTCGGCGTGGTGCTGGCGGGCGAGAAAGGCATCGTAAACACGGGCTGCACGGCCAGCGTGGAGAAGGTTCTGAAGAAATACCCGGACGGACGCATGGACTTGCTGACGCTGGGCCGGCGCCGTTTTGAAATCATCATGCTGAACGACGAAAAGCCGTACCTTAGAGGCGCTGTGGAGTTTTTTGACGATGAAGAGTCGGAGCCGATCCCACCCGAAGTCCGCACACGCGTGATGGAAGCTTATAACGAAGTGCGAGAGTTGGAGCAGGCCGAGCAGATGCATGATCCGGAGTTGAGCGATCCGCAGCTCAGCTTTCAACTGGCGCAAGTGGTTCCCGACGTGGATTTCCGGCAAGTGATGTTGGCAACGCGATCGGAAGCGGACCGCATGCGGCGTCTGGCCGAGTTCTTCCCCAACTACACTACGCGCCGGCGCCAGATCCAACATGCGCGCGTGGTTGCACCCAAGAATGGACATTCCAAGTGGCCGCCGGGCGTGTGAAGATCCACCAGCGCCAGCACTTGATCATCGACGCCGACGACACGCTGTGGGAGAACAATATCTACTTCGAGCGGGCGTTCGACGAATTTTGCGATTTTCTGGCGCACTCGCGTATGTCCCCGGTGGAAGTTCGGGCGGTGCTGGATGAGATTGAGACCGTCAATACCAAACTGCACGGCTACGGAGCGGAAAACTTCGCGAGGAACCTGGCCGAATGCTATCACAAGCTAGCAGAGCGAGAGGTGCGCACGGACGACCTGCCCCAGGTGATGAGTTTCGCCAAACAGATTCTGCATCATCCCATGGAGCTGATTCACGGAGTGGAGGAGACGCTCGAGTATCTATCAGTGCGGCATGACCTGACGCTATTTACCAAAGGCAATCCGGAAGAGCAGAAGCTTAAGCTGGACCGCTCCGGCCTGGCCATCTATTTCGGGCATACGGCGATCGTGAAGGAGAAGAATGCAGGTTCGTATTCAGCTCTGATCGAGGAGCGCAAGTTGGATGCGGAGTGTGCCTGGATGATCGGGAACTCGCCGAAGTCGGATATCAATCCGGCGCTCGAAGTAGGAATCAATGCCGTGTTCGTGCCGCATCCGCATACTTGGGGTTTGGAACATGAGGAGGTTCGCGAAGGGCGTGGGCGATTGTTGCGGCTGGAGCGCTTCGCGGAGCTGCGGGAATATTTTTAGGCCGCGAATGAACGCGAATAAAACTGCTGAAATCTATCTGCAGCAACTTTGCGTTGAGATCAGGGCTACCGGCGAAATACCTCTTGTTTGGCTGAAGTAGTTGTCGCTCGAGAGGTTCCGGTACACTGCTCCGGCGATGCCGGATGCCACTGGGCCGTTCACTGCGTGACCGCCCGTCAGAAGAACTACCACTACCAGTTTGTTGCTGCCGATTTCGTTGTAGGAGCCGAACCAGCCCAGATGCGTGGGGGAACGGCCATCGGTACAAGTGCCGGTCTTGCCGAAAATCGGCTCTTCGGCATTGTAGTTGGCGCGCCGCGCGGTGCCATACTCCACCGCGCCCATCATTCCCGGCTTAATCACAGGGAGCCACTGCTGCACGTCGATCTGACGTTTCACGCGCGGGACAAACTGCTCCACGCCTTCCGCCGACTTCGGATGTTGCAGGTAGTAGAGCGTGCCACCGTTAGCAACCACTGTCATGAGGCCGGCCAGTTCGAGCGGCGTCATGTAAATTCCTTCGCCGAAACTGGTCATCATTCCCAGGCCATCGCTCGGAGGTGCGGAGGCTAAAGTTCCGGGTTGCTCGGCGTCAAGATCCAAGCCGGCCTTCTCGCCTAAACCGAATAACTGAGCGTAATGGATGATTCTGTCGTAGCCCAATTTATAGCCCACCGCCGAAAAGTAGGCATTGTTGGAACGCGCCAGCGCCTCGGTGAGATCCACCGTGTGGCGGCGGCCAATTCGGAGCATGGTGTTCTGCTCAATCAGTCCCTCGTTCAACCCCGCCAAGGCGGCGACAACTTTAATGGTGGAACATGGCTGGAAGCCGCTTTGGTAAGCCAGCTTCTGGTTCACGATGGTCAACAAACGACCGGTATTCGGGTCGGCCACCACCACGGTTCCGTTGTAGGGGCCCAGGGCTTGGACAGCCGCGCGGCGCACCGCCAGGTCTTCGCCGTCCACCGAATCACCCACCGTGGAATCCGCAAAGGTGGGAGATGTCCACGGGCTGTTGATGAAACGTTTCTTCGGGAGCATCGCAAGATGACTCACCGGATGATGGGTCGCCACACTGAATTGCGTCGTCTTTTTTGCGCTCACGGAACTGTGAGCGGAGCGGCGCTTCTTCTTGTGAGGAGTGGTGGCAGTAGTAGTCGCGGCAAAGGCAGAGCCGCTGAGAAGAGAAACTGCTGTCAGGAGGCAAATGACTCGGGGCTGTCGATGATACATAGGTCCCTATTGCTCCAATGCTTCGGTATCTTCCGATGCGTCACTTGAAAATTTAACGGCAACCTGTTCCCACATTATGAGTTATCGGCAAGTTTTCGTCAAGCTTGAGTTCTCGGAGGGGAACCTAAGCTCTCGCCGGACAGATTGTACGCTGAAACTTCCATTGTAATCCACACACTTCCGCGGTGCGAGTATTTCTCGACATCTAACCGTTTAACCCCCAGGTATCATCCAACTGGGTTAGACGCTCACAGCACTTTTCGCAGATTAACAGATGTTCTTCTACTTGAGCGAGTCGAGGTTCGTCCAGCGTGCCAAGGCTGTATTGATCGAGCCAGTCGTCGGGGACGTGTTCCGATATCATCGCGCAAACGGGCGAAAATGTTCCAGAACGCAGCAAAGCTTGGAACTATAGCCAGTATATCTTGCTAGAATGCTGGCTGTGGAAGACAAGCCGGCCGGATTATCCAGCTTGGGTCCCCTCGAGATCGCCGTGATGGAGCTTCTCTGGAAGCACGGGGAGAGCAACGTCCATCAAGTGGCGCAGAGGCTGGAACGTCCGCTGGCGTACACCACCGTGATGACAACGCTCGACCGGCTCTACAAGAAAGGTTGGTTGGAACGGCGCAAATGGGAGCGGGCATATCATTATTCAACCCGTCAGTCGCGCGAGGCGTGGGAGCACCAGGCGGCTGAGGATTTCGTAACTGGTTATCTGGTCCGGCCGCATCCAGCCGGCGAACTGTTGATTTCCTGCCTGGTAGACGCGGTTGGTCAGAATGAGAAGCTGCTAGATGAACTGGAGAAAAAAATCCGGCTGAAGCGCAAAGAGCTGGACCGGCGGGGGAAATCATGATCTTGTCATACCTGGTCCGCTTGGCCGTTTTGTCGCTGGCCTCTTTTTTTCTAGTGCATGCGGTGTTGACTGTGGCTTTGAACAGGCTGGCTCCCTGGCTATTGCGATTGGCAGAGCGCCGGCGCCCGAGTTCCGCGGCGAGACTTCTGCTGGCCGCGCGCCTGTTCCCATCGATTGCCTCCATTTTGGTTGTGGCGGGTGTTTGCATCCCGAGTTATCTGTGGCTGGAACCCGAAGCGGCTGTGGAACACGTGGGCGTCGCGTGTTTAGCCGCGGCGCTTTTGAGTGCTGCGATCTGGGCCGTATCCACGGGGCGGGGACTGCGCGCAATTATTCTCTCGGCCCGATATATGCGTCATTGCCGGAAGCTGGGGCGCGAGACCCGGCTGGCTGGAGAGAAGACGCGCGTGATTGAAGGTGCGGGAGGATTGTTCGCGCTGGCTGGGATCTTTCGTCCGCAGCTGTTGATTTCGCGAGAGGTGTTGCGTGGCCTTTCTTGCGAAGAATTAGAGGCTGCCTTGCGGCACGAGCGCGCGCATTGCACTTCGCGCGACAATCTGAAACGACTGCTGCTGCTCTTGGCTCCCGATGTTCTTCCAGGCGACGGACTGCAATCGCTGGAGCGCGGCTGGGCGAAATACACCGAATGGGCCGCGGACGATCGGGCCGTGGGTGGCGATCCCGGCCGATCTGTCTCACTGGCTGCGGCGTTGGTTCGAGTGGCACGCCTGGGCGCGAATATCGAAGCCTCACCGCTGATGACTTCTCTAGTGGCGGACGGCCGGGATCTCGAAGCGCGCGTGGATCGTCTGTTGGGAGCGGCGCCAGGCTGCGAGAGCGATCGGCAGGGATTGCCTGCCTTCATCCCCGTGAGTTTGTTTTTAGCTGGAACTCTGGCAGCAGCATCCATGGCACCAGCTACGTTGCAGGCCGCGCATCGATTGCTGGAACATCTGATCCGCTGATCGCGTCAGCTCCGCGGCGCGTCGTAATACCAGCGCCGAAAGCGCCGAAGAACGGTATCGCCCGCGTCCGGTGTCACACGGTTCTCCGTACCTTGGGTATCGTGCCGGTATTTCCACCACTCCCGTACGAATAAGATCGACAGAATGGCAATCAGAACCAGGCGAATGGAAATGAGTAGGTAATTGGCGATCTGACCGTACTGAGTAAACCCAAGACTGAGCAGCAGCAGGAAAACCAGAAAGAGCATCCACGCTCCGGCTTTGCGTCGCATGAATTAATGATATCCCGCCGCGCCCGCCGCTATCCTGTCCGTCATTACCCCAATTCGCCCTACGCCGGCGCCATGCGCGATGTCGATCACGGTCGCGACATCTTCGAATTCGAGCTCTGGCGCGCCATTCACAAACAGCACACCATCCGGCCGCACCGCGAACAGAGTTCGCAAGCGTTCGTGAAGATCGGCCAACACAACGGGCTGCGAATTGATGTCCATGGAGCGATCTTTCTGGATGCGTAGAACCAAATTCAGCGGATTTGGAATAGACGGCTGATTCTCGGTCGAAAGCTGAGGGACGTCGGATTTGAGCCCGACGGTTTTGGTTGGCAGCAACATGAACACGATGAGCAGCACCAGCAGAATATCGATCATGGGAGTCACGTTGATAACCGCTTTGTTCGATCCAATTTGCATCGCCACGGCAATATAGACACCGGCGGAAAAACAAAGTTCCTTTCCCGGTTTCTGGTTTCTGGTTTCTGGTTTCTTGTTTCTGGTTAAGTTGCGGTTAGTGGCTTCGCCGGGGCTACTCCGCGCAGGCCCGACCATTCTTCGCACAGGAGGATGGAATTGGCCGGATTCTGCGGCGAGTATTTAAGCGTTACGGGGCCGATGAGACGTTCGAGATCGCCCGGCATTTGCTCCCGCAATTGCGCGACGTCCTGGGAAGCTGTATAAAGAACGCGACGCACGGAGTACTCATAAAAAATCGTGTTCTCTTGAACTTCCGTGATGGTAGCATCGCCGAGGCGCCCTTGTTGGTTTACCTGGAGCCGCCGGCGTTTCTCTTTGTCTTTGGGATTCCGCCGCATCCGCGACAGGAAATAAAATCCCACCCCAAGAAGCGCGATAGTGACCGATACCAGAAGGACAATCTGCACCGATGCCGAGTCCCGTATGCTTTCGAGCATGCTGATTTATGTTTGCGCGATGACGGTGTTCTCGAGAACACCGATGCCTTCGATTACAATTTGGACTTTCGACCCCGGTTGGAGTGGCCCGACACCGGGCGGTGTGCCGGTGGCGATCAGGTCACCGGGTTCCAGCGTCATAAACCCGCTTACATACGCAATTATATCATCCACACCGAACAGCATTTCCGTCACGGACGCGTCCTGTTTCTTCTCGCCATTCACAAAAGTCTGGACCCGCAAGCTCTTGAAATCGGCTTCGTCACGCCGAAGGATACACGGGCCCACAGAGCAGAAAGTGTCGAAGCCTTTTCCGCGCGTCCATTGGCCGTCCTTCTTCTGCAGATCGCGCGCCGTCACATCGTTGACGCACGTGTATCCCAAAATGTATCCGCTAGCTTCGGCGCTCGCGACATTGCGCGCCCGCTTGCCGATCACAACGCCCACCTCGCCTTCAAAATCCACGCGCTGTGAAAGTTTCGGATACACGATTGAGTCTCCTGAAGCGATCAACGAAGAAGGAGGCTTCAAGAAAATCAGCGGCTCGGCGGGCACCTCATTGCCGAGCTCTTTGGCATGCTCGGCATAGTTGCGCCCCACGCACACGATCTTGGATGGCGAACAGGGCGGCAGCAGCCGGGCTTCCGGAGGCAATTCCGAAAAATCGCCGTGGCGGACATCGGAGTCGGAATCGGTGGCGGTCGAGGGCGTAAGTGGATTCAAACTATAGCGGATGATTTTCATGGGGTGATCGTTATGGGGTGATCTTTATGGCGCGATGACTTCGATAGGCTCGGAGGGCTGGCTCGGGTTTCCTACCTGATCGACCGCCGAAACCCGATAGCGGTAATGCTTGCCGGACTGTATCTGATGGTCCGAGTAGATGGGGCCATCCAAACCGGCAGCGATCTGTACGAACGGCCCGTTCTCTTCCGAGCGAAATACTCGATATTCCTTAAAATCCGATTCCGTATTACGCGTCCACGCCAGGTCGATCGCGCCGATCCCTACCGATGCCGTGAGGCCGGTGGGCACTTGCGGCGGGAAGATGTCTTTGGGCGTGACGGCGTTGGATTCCAC
This sequence comes from Bryobacteraceae bacterium, assembly GCA_050011295.1. Taxonomy (GTDB): domain Bacteria; phylum Acidobacteriota; class Terriglobia; order Bryobacterales; family Bryobacteraceae; genus Palsa-89. Next base: position 25,991 of record JBEKJJ010000017.1, on the reverse strand, counting down.
CACATCGCTCTCAGTTTTGTCGTGGATTCCTTGCACGTAATACTGGTAGGTCTTTTCGTATTCGGTGGTGGTGTCGACGTAGTCCGGCTTGTCCGGAGTTGCCAGCAAAGTGGGTTCCTTCTGCTCGCCGGTTTTTCGGAAGATGCGGAAGGCCGTCACGTTCGGTTCGTTCCAGGTCAGCCGAACTCCCTCCGCCACGGATTCGGCCTTCAAATCGGCGGGCTTCGCGAGCGGAGCTTCGATGGTGACCGGAACAAAATTCGACCAGTCCGACATCCGGCCTTTGGTATTTCCCAAGCGCACGCCCACTATCACTTCTTTGCCCACCAGACCCTGCACGGGCTGCTCAGCACGAGCGGCCCCGGGCTCTGGAACCGGCGAAACATTGATCTTCTGGGCGCCGTTGGCCCAGTCATTGGCGTTGAATGTGCCCGCGTTGCTGGGTCCCATGCGCACATCGACGCTTCCGATTTGTTTCACCACCAGGCCTTCGGTAGTGAGCTTCGGCACGGTGAACCGAATGTCGATTTTGTCGCCGCGCTGGACGGCAGTAAGATCCACGATGCGGGTGGGAACATTCAGTGCGGGGTAAAGCGGTTCACCGATCGAACCACATCCCACCAGAAGCAGAGATGGGAGGAGAAGCACGCAACATGCCCGCGGGGTGCGCATCGGTTAAAGAATATACCGGCTCAAATCCTGGTCCTTAACAATATCGGCCAGTTGTTTCCGCACGTAGGCGGCGTCAATCTTCACGTTCTTCTTCTTGAGATCCGGACCTGCGAACGAGATTTCTTCCAGCATTTTTTCCATGATGGTGTGCAGACGCCGTGCGCCGATATTCTCGGACATCTCATTGACGCGCGCTGCGAATCCGGAGATCTCCGCCACTGCGTCGTCTGTGAAGGTCAGCTTGATGCCTTCGGTCTCGAGCAGCGCCGTGTACTGCTTCACCAGCGCGTTCTTGGGCTCGCGCAGAATGCGGATGAAATCCGCCTCGGTGAGCGACTTCAGCTCCACGCGGATGGGAAAACGGCCCTGCAGCTCGGGAATGAGATCGCTGGGCTTGGAAACGTGAAACGCACCCGCGGCCACGAACAAAATATGATCGGTGCGCACGAAACCATGGCGCGTGTTCACCGTAGTGCCTTCCACGATAGGCAGAATATCGCGCTGCACGCCTTCACGGCTCACGTCGGGACCATGCCCGGATTCGCGGCCGGCGATCTTATCGATTTCGTCGAGAAAGATGATGCCGTTGCGCTCCACGCGCTCGAGAGCCACTCGCGTCACCTGATCCATGTCGATCAGCTTCTGCTCTTCTTCCTGAACCAGGTATTCGGCGGCTTCCGCCACGCGCATCTTGCGCTTGCGGGTGCGTTGTCCAAACAGGCCGGGCAGGACGTCCTTCAGATTGACATCCATTTCCTCCATGCCCTGGCCGGTGGAGATTTCAAACGTGGGCCCACGCTCGCGGACATCGATTTCCACCATGCGGTCGTCCAGTTTGCCCGCGCGCAGTTTCTCGCGCAATTTCTCGCGGGTCCGCTCGGCGCTTTCGGAAGCTTCGGGCTGCGGGGGCATCAACAGATCCAGCAGCCGCTCCTCCGCGTTGCGCTCGGCGCGTTCGGCCACTTCCTCGATGCGCTCCTCACGAACCATGTCGATCGAAATATCCACCAGGTCGCGAATCATGGCTTCCACGTCGCGCCCAACATAACCCACTTCGGTGAACTTGCTGGCTTCTACCTTCAGGAAAGGCGAATTGGCCAGCTTGGCCAGCCGCCGCGCGATTTCGGTTTTGCCCACGCCGGTGGGGCCCATCATGAGAATATTCTTGGGCATCACTTCTTCGGCCATCTCGGGCTCTAGTTTCTGGCGCCGGATGCGATTGCGCAGCGCGATGGCTACGGCTTTTTTTGCGTCGGCCTGGCCGATGACATACTTGTCCAGCTCCTGGACAATCTCGCGCGGTGTCAGCTCATCCAAGAGCGGCGTTTCGTCCAGCGCCTGCGTGGGCAGATAAATCGCCATCTAGCCGAGTTCCTCGTAGCTGATGGTCTCGTTGGTATAGATACAGATTTCGCCGGCGATCTTCATGGCCTTTTCCGCGATTTCTTTCGCTCCCAGTTTAGTATTTTCGATCAGCGCGGTGGCGGCGGCCTTCGCGAACGGCCCGCCGGAGCCGATGGCAGCTACCTCGCTGTCGGGTTCAATCACGTCGCCATTGCCGCTTACGATATAGGTGCTGTGCGGATCGGCGACCAGCAGAAGCGCTTCCAGGTGCCGCAGCACGCGGTCAGTACGCCATTCCTTGGCCAGTTCCACGACGCTGCGCGCAAGGTTGCCGTTATACTGTTCCAGCTTGGCTTCGAAGCGCGAAAACAGCGCGAACGCATCGGCTGTGGAACCGGCAAATCCGGCGAGAATTTTGTCGCTATACAGCCGCCGCAGTTTCTTGGCCGACGCTTTCAGCACTTCCTGGCCGAGGGTGACCTGCCCATCTCCGGCCATGACAACTTTGGCATTTCTGCGGACGCAGAGGATGGTGGTGGAACGTACTCGTTCTTTCATGGATCGTTTCTGAATTTTCTTTCGTCTACTCGCTCAGCGCGGATCGCGCCGGGGTCCCTGGAGTGGAAATTTCATTCTACCGCGCCGGCGGCATCGGCGCTAGAACGAAGCGCTAGACTGAAGAAGCTTCCATGATTTTGAAGCAGTACTATCTCGGCTGCCTCGCACACGCGTCGTATCTACTGGGAGACGAGCAAAGTTCGACCGCCATCATTGTTGACCCGCAGCGCGATATTCAACAGTATCTGGCCGACGCCGAAAAATTGGAGCTCCAAATCCGCCACGTCTTTCTGACACATTTCCACGCTGATTTCGTCGCCGGCCATCTGGAATTGCGCGACCGTTGTGGCGCAACTATTCGACTCGGCTCCCGCGCCCGAGCGGAATATTCTTTTGTCGCAATGCAGGATGGGGACACCCTGGAATTCCCCGGACTGCGACTCAAAGTGCTTGAGACGCCCGGCCACACTATCGAATCGATCTCAATTCTGGCGTTCGATCTGCAAAACCCCGACAAACCTTATGCCGTCCTAACCGGCGACACTTTGTTCATTGGCGACGTTGGCCGCCCGGACCTGCGCGCGTCGCTGGGGTGGAGTGCGAACGACCTCGGCGCCCATCTCTACGACTCGCTGCATAACAAATTGCTGACGCTTCCTGACGAAACGCTGGTTTATCCGGCTCATGGTGCGGGGTCGCTGTGCGGGAAGAAGCTTTCCTCCGACACGGTCTCTTCCTTGGGAGATCAGCGGCGATTCAATTACGCCCTGCAGCCCATGTCGAAAGAGGAATTCATTCGTCTGGTCACCGCCGACCAACCGGACGCTCCGCCCTACTTCACTTACGACGCTATTCTCAACACTCGCGAGCGCACCACGCTCGATCACAATCTGGAACAGGTTCTGCATCCCATCGATCTCGACGAAATTCTGCGGATGGGCGGTTCCGGCGCTCAGATTCTGGACGTGCGCGATGCAGCCGAATATGCCAAGGGTCATTTGGCCGGCAGCATCAACATCGGACTCGGCGGCCAATACGCGACGTGGGCGGGCACGGTGCTCGATCGCACGCGGCCGATTGTAATTATTGCCGAGCCTGGACGCGAACCGGAAGCCGCGCTGCGCCTGGGACGCATCGGTTTCGATCATGTTCGAGGTTATCTGAATGGAGGCATGGAAGCGCTTGCCGGGCGTCCAGATTTGGTGTGGCCGACCGAGCGCCTCAGCGCACCGATGGTGGCGGAAGAGATAGCCGGCGCTAACCCGCCGCTCGTGCTTGACATCCGGAATCCACGCGAGTGGGTGGCTAAGCATATTGACGGCAGCGTGAATATTCCGCTCAACCATCTCACAGAGCGTATCGCAGAGATTCCACGCAATCGCCGTATCGCCGTCCATTGCGCGGGCGGCTATCGTTCTTCCATAGCCGCGGGTATTCTGCACCAGTATGGGATCACCAATCTGATCGAGATGGCGGGCGGCTTGGCCGCGTGGGATGCCGCGAAATTGCCAGTTGTTTTGGAAGGCTAGTCCGGCTCAGCCACGTTCGCCGGAAACTCGCAGCAGCGGCGACGCGCTCAACGACGTCGTCATGCTCCAGCAACTCGCCGCGGCGGGCGGAGGCGCGTCCTTCTTCCACGGCCTCAATGAAGCGGACGGAGTACTCCAGGATGCGGTCAACGGCATCCTCGACCAACTGGCCGGCGTCCTTGCCAGTCCGAGTTGCGACTTCGCGTAGCCGGGCCTCTTTTTCGGCCGAGAGGTGTACTTCCATGCCACAAGCATAGACGAGTTGCGGACTGGGGCGGCAATGTCTCGCCCCCTACGCTCGCACGTGCTCGCGCCACATCTTCGCAAATTCCGTGAACGCCAGCGGCTTTCGCTGGCCCAGCAACAGCCGCAGCAGTTCCCATCCCGCCCAGACGAAATATGTCACCGTGATCCACCAGTGGAATTGCTGAGCCACCAATCCCCAGAATGGAACGTCCGGATTAATGGCGGAAAAGACAAACTGCACGAACCACAATGCGAATAGCGCCGCTGCTTCCCACCACGCCAGCTCCATGTTCACCAGGAACAACATGCCCACCAGCTGCTGGCCGATGGTCATCAGCACTTCGAGCTTCTGCTGCGAATCCAGAGGAAGTGAAGTCAGCCTTCCGAGGCTGAGCGAAAGAACTACTGGCAACATCGCTACCAGCAGCGTCCACTGATTGATGTTGCTGGATACCAGATTCATCAGCGCCATCGGAGCGCGATGCACGGTCCGCGCCCAGTAGAAAGTGGAGAGCCCTTCCGGGAATTCGGAAACAAATGGCGCTACCCATTGCACGAAGATGAACGTGGGGATGCCTAGCCGCGTGGAAATTGCGAACAGGCTGCCGAGAAACGGCTCGGCGCCCAGGTAGATCAGCAGCCCGCCAGCCAGGAACAGACCGCCGATCAGCACAATGCGACGAATGCGCGGCGAGAGGACAATGGCGCGCGGAATGCGCTCCAGATCGTCGATGCCTTCATCTTCCTGCGGAGGCATCTTGCCGAGCACTGCCAAATAGGTAGCGTAGATTGCGGTAAGAATCACGGCGTCCACTAACTGCAGCGAACCTTTCAGAACCACAACGGTTATGTAAATGAGCGGGACCAGCAACCCCAACACCTGGATGCTATGCTCGCCTTCCAACACGATCCGCTGCATTGGCTTGCGCTCACGCCGCCGATAAACTACGGCCGCGGAAAAATAAATCATCGGCCAGCCGAGTCCGGTGAGCAGACGCAACGCGCCGGTGAGGCTCGCGAAGAGGTATGGCGTCTGCTGGCGCCACGCGAAGACTGCTTCCATGGCGAATTCGGGAAGCGTCTGCATCCACGCCAGAATCGCGAGCGCGAACCCCTGCGCGATGAAAAACTGCGCCGATTCGGCCGCCCAGGCGATAATCATCGCGGCGATCAAAATGGCGGGAGCGGCCCACAGGATGGTCTGCGGACTGGATTCACGAAGCGTGGGCGCGGCCGCGAAGAGAAATAAAACGCCGAGCGAGATCGCTTTCACGACCTATTGGAACCTTGCCGGAAAGAGTTGTTCGAGCGGGGTACCGATAAACCACATGGTACAACGATTGTATGCCGTCCTACGTGGTCGAAACGCCCGGGCCTTGCTCCCCCACGTGTTATCCCATCCTGGTGGAGCGCGGCGGCGTTTCGAAGTTGCGCGAATACATTCCCGCGCGCGCCGGCAAGATATTTTTTGTTTCTACTGAGGATGTTTGGCAGCTGCATGGCGGCACAGTCACCTCCGCTGTTGCCGGTCTCGCGCACCAGACACTCTTCTTTCCTGGTGGCGAGACGCGCAAAAGATTGGCGGAAGTGGAAGCGCTGGCCGAACAAATGGTCAACCACGGCGCCGATCGCGCCAGCTTAGTGGTTGCCGTGGGCGGCGGAATCGTTACCGATGTCGCCGGCTTTCTGGCTGCCATCTTTATGCGCGGCATTCCTTTGATCCACATTCCCACCACGTTATTGGGGCAGGTGGATGCGGCCATCGGCGGAAAGACGGGTGTGAATTTAACGGCCGGCAAGAATCTGATCGGCAGCTTTCATCAGCCGCTGGCTGTGCTGATCGATCCCGCGGTGCTGGGCACGCTGCCCGAGCGCGAATATCGCGCGGGCTTGTTCGAGATCATCAAGCACGGAATCATCGCCGATCCGGATCTGTTCTGGTCGATGCGCCACGAACCTGCCCGCGTGCTCTCGCAGGATCCCGCCGTGGTGGACCGCATGATCGGCGACTCCGTTCGGTTGAAAGCCCAGGTGGTTTCTGGCGACGAGAAGGAAGAAGATCGCCGGCGCATCCTGAATTTCGGCCACACGTTCGGACACGCGCTCGAAGCCGAGACAGATTACTCGCGCTTTCTGCACGGCGAAGCGGTGGCATGGGGCATGAAAGCGGCCGCGCTGCTAGGCGAGCGAGAGGGGATGCTTTCCCCCACGGATTGCGACGACATCGTGCAGTGCGTCAATTCCTACGGGCCGTTCCCGACGCTCGACGGAATCGATCCCTCACGTTTAGCCGCGCGATTGAAGAGCGACAAGAAAACAGTGAAGGGTAAAATCCATTTCGTACTTCCGGAACGAATCGGTTCTGTAAAGATCACCGCGGATGTCGATGAGCAGTCTGTGCTGGCGGTAATCCGGGAAGCGCTCGGTGGTTGATGGGGACTACACCGGCCGGAATTGATAACGAGCAGCAAGCCGCCACTTGGGTGCGCGGCATGTTCGGACGCATCGCGCCGCGCTACGACCTGCTGAACCATTTGCTGTCGATGAATATCGACCGGTATTGGCGGGCGCGAACCGTGTCGCGTGTATCCGGCGTGCTGTCGAGGCCCGGCGCTCGCGTATTGGATGTCTGCTGCGGCACCGGCGATCTCATGCTGGCGCTGGAATTCCGTGGGAGCGCACATGTGTACGGCAGCGATTTTTGTCATCCGATGCTGGTCGCGGCGCGTCACAAAGTGGAGCAGAGCCGTTCTCGTTCCAAGCTGTTCGAAGCCGACGCGCTGCGGCTGCCCGTAGCCGATGGCTCGCTCGATCTCGTAACCATTGCTTTCGGATTCCGCAATCTGGCAAATTACCAGGCTGGATTTGAGGAGCTGCTACGCGTGCTGCGTCCCGGTGGCCTCGCGGCGATTCTCGAATTCTCCACGCCTCCAAATCCTCTACTCGCGCGGCTCTACGGTTTTTACTCGCGGAACATTTTGCCTACCATCGGGGGCCTGATCTCCGGATCGAAAGAGGCTTATTCTTACCTGCCCGAATCGGTCCGCAAATTTCCGGGCGCCCCCGATCTAGCGGACCAGATGCGCGCCGCTGGATTCTCGGGCGTTCGCTTTGAACGAATGACTGCCGGCATCGTCGCTCTTCACCTGGGCCAGAGGCTTTGAATCCCGCTCCAGCGCGGCGCCGGCCGGCTGCATCAGTTGCTTCACCGTGATAGAGGCCAATGCCAGCGTTAGCCCAATCATAATGATCACCGAGATCCACGCGACCGCATTGTAGGCGTGCGAGTTGGTCCATTCCTTCATTAGGCTCTTTTTATTGATCAGCATCACCATGTAAATCAGGATCACCGGCAGCAATACTCCATTGAGCACCTGCGATCCCAAGATCATTTTGATCAGTGGAAAGTTCGGCCACAGAATAACGCCCGCGCCCAGCACTACCAACAATGTAAAGAGCCAATAAAACTCGGGAGCCTCTTTAAAGCGCTTGTCCACGCCGGATTCGAAGCCCAGCCCTTCGCAGACCGTGTAAACCGTGGAGAGCGGCAGAATGCACGCCGCGAAAAACGAAGCATTGAAGAGTCCCGCGCTGAACAACACGTAGGCATACTGGCCGAAAGGTTTCAACGCGAGAGCCGCATCCTTGGCGTCGTTGATATCTTTGGGACCATGCGCCCATATCGCGGCCGCGCAGGACACAATGATGAAGAACGCCACAACATCCGTCAGAATGCAGCCCACAATCACTTCGATCCTGGATTGCACGTACTCTTTTGCGGTGATACCTTTTTCCACGATCGCCGATTGCAGGTAGAACTGCATCCAGGGCGCGATGGAAGTACCCACCATGGCGATCAGCATGGTGATGTAGCCTTCATCGAACATCAGGATCGGCTTGACGCTGTAGATGGCAGCTTCCTTCCAATCGGGCTTCAGAAGAAAGGCCGAGAATATATAGGTTACATAGAGCGTGCACGCCACCAGAAATACTTTTTCGACGCTGCGGTAACTCCCACGCACCACTAAGAGCCAGACCGCAACCGCGCAGATGGGAACGGTGATGTAGCGGCTGATGTTGAAGACTTCGAGCGAGCTTGCGATGCCGGCGAATTCCGCAATCACGTTGGTGAAGTTGGTCAACACTAGAGCGATCATCAGAAAAAACGTGGTTCGCAGTCCGAATTCCTCGCGGATCAGGTCGGAGAGTCCTTTGCCCGTCACCGCGCCCATGCGCGAGCACATTTCCTGCGTCACGATCAGCAGCAGCGTGATGGGAATCAGCGTCCAGAGCGGCAGGTAGCCGTACTTCGCACCGGCCTGCGAATACGTCAAGATACCGCCGGAATCGTTATCGACGTTGGCGGTAATCAGCCCAGGGCCGACGACAGAGGCAAAGATTGCGATTTGGTAGCGAAATCGTTTGAGCACCAGGTTCCTCTTCGTGTGGTTTCATTTTTGCCTCAACAGCGAGATCACTTCGTCGGCCGTGATTGCGCCGGCCAGCTTGCCGGTCTCGTCTACAACCGGCAATGCCAGCAGATTGTACTTGTCGAAAATCTCGGTAATGCGGTCCTGCTTTTCCTCGACATCCACCTGCAGAAGGGGTTGGGAAGCCAGCTCTTTGAGCGGCGTGGCGCCGGCGGCGATGAATAATTTGGCGAGCGGCACAGCGGCGGTGAGACGGCCGTCTGGATCCACCAGGAACAGCGTATTCAACGTTTCCAGAATCTCCTCGTGGGCCTTCAGCCCTTCCATCGCTTCCGCCACGGTAGCGTTTTCGGGGAGCGCGACGTATTCAGTATTCATCAATCCGCCGGCTGAGTTCTCGGCGAATTCCAGCAGCTCCTCAACCTCGGTCTTGGGCTCGGGCTCCATCTCTTCCAGAATGTCTTCGGAAGTCTGCTCCTCGAGTTCGGCCAGAGCATCGGCCGCTTCATGCGGCGCCATTTCTTCCACGATCTCCGCGGCCTTCTCGGTTTCGAGCGATTCCAGAATGCTGGCCTGAATTTCCGGCTCTACTTCAGAGAGTGCCTCGGCGGCTACTTCGCTGTCGATGGTTTCGAAAATCGCTTCCCGGTCATCCGGGCTCAGGTCTTCGACGATGTCGGCCAAGTCCGCCGGGTGCATCTTCTCCAGAATCTCGTTGCTGACGTTCAATCGCAGCCGCCGCTGGGGATCAGCTTCCAGAATGCTGCAATGCTCCCAGCGCAGCGAGTTAGGGGGAATCACCACTTGAAGCCGCCGTACAAGACGGCGCGGGATGGCACCCTGCGCCAAACGCCGGAACATGCTGCGCAAGCCGATATCCACGTCATCAATGTGCAAAAGGTCGCCGTCGTCTGCGTGCTGGATCTTAAAAGTGACGTCGGTAACCCGAACTACCTTGCGTCCCTGGCCATCGATAATTTGCTGATCGAGAAGATCGCGGACCAGCCGCAGCATATACTCATCGGAATGATACGGCGTCAGCAGTTCGTCTTTGAGGTAGATGCCGTCGAGCGATATTGTTCGAACCTGGTCGTGCTTTACGGTGAGCCAGGCCCAACCGCCGCCCAGCAGAAACCGGTCCACGCGGGAGGGATGGATTAGAGGGACAATTGCGGCGTCTTTGACGAAGCCTAATCGGCGGCCCTTCAGGTCATAGACCTTGAGGCCCAGCAGTTCGGTGAGGAAGAGGAGTTCATCCGCCATCGAGAATCGCCCGAATCCATAAAATGTGCAAGCAGGGGCGCTCTCGCTCAAGAAGCGGGTCCGTTTTGGAATGCGCCTACATTTTCTTGCTACTCAATCTTTACTATGACTCAAAGCCGGTGGACGTGGCAACAAAAAAAACGCATTCGCCTCAGATTGCATCACAGATGTTCCCGGATAGTAATGGTCCAGGATTTCGCGGTACCCGGCGCCCAAGCGAGCCATGCCCGCGGCGCCCCTCTGGCACAGGCCGAGCTGATGCCCCTCGACCAAGCCGGGCGAATGGCGGCGGCAGAAATCGCAGGAGACTGAATAGTAGGGATATCCCGCGCCGTCGCCATCGAGCGAACGCGTTTGGCCGCCGCAGGACGCCGAATATAGCGCGGCGAACGGCTTTCCGAGATAGGCGAGTACCAGGCCACGGGTCTCGCGCGTGGCTTGAAACGCATCGTTTGATGGCTGCGGCCACTCGCGCAGAAACTGGCAGTGGGTGCTGTCACAGAAATCGAAGGCATCGTGACGCGGGCCGGATGCGGCGAAATACGCTCGGGCTACTATTGCCTGCGCCTTCAAGGCCTCCATGGGCGTGGCTGGCGGCATCTCGGCCGCTACCACGGAAGCCACGGCCACTTCACGATCCATCGCCACCACGGCGATCAGTTTGTGGTCGCCCGCTTGAACCGTCAGGATTCCGTGGAACCGGCGTTCGATTTTACCGGGGATGCTCAAGCGGAAGTCCGCGTCCGAGCCGTCCAGTGCCGAGACTCGTACTGGCGCCGTAGTGGTGAAAGCTTGACGGCCTTCCAGGATGATTCGGGAATCCCCGGTGGTCACTAATAAAGCCCCGGAGACAGGCGACACGCGGAGTTCGACAGGCCGGAACAGGCTGAACACTCCGATTTGCAAGACTTGGGCCGATACTGATAGTGTGAGCAGGAGGGCAAGTGCGCTGCTTCTACACATAGCGGCGCATCTTTCCGCACACCAACGCCGCCCGTGCGCCCGACACTCCATGCACGCGCACCAACAAGTTGAAGCGTGGCGCGTCAGTTGGGAAAAGCGCGATCACGTAGCCGTCGCCCCGTTCCTTCGATTCGTGAATGCACGGAGCGGTCCCGGTCTTCACGTAGGCTCCCCGCCCAACTCCGCGACCCGTGCCCGACTGCGCCGAGAGCGCCATGCCCGCCAGCAGTTCGCGAACGCCGGGATCAAACGATCGTGCAATGAGTTCCGAATAAGCGCGCGCTATCGCGAACGGAGAAACTCGCCAGCCAGTTCCCAGGCCAATCAACGCCGGGGCGTCGAATCCAGCATCCGGCGCACTGAGCCCGAATCTTTGTACGACCGTTTCCAACGCCTCAGGCGCCACATCGCGCGCCAGCTCCAAAAAGTAGGCATTGCAGGAGTGAGCGATGGCCGAGCTGATTTCCATACGGCCATGACCTTCCCTCAGCCAGCAATGGCCGGCCGCGCCGGCGCAATGGAAAATGGGAAAGCGGAATCCGTGAGACCCTCCATACGCGAGAGCCGTGAACGGCTTCACCAACGACCCTACCGGAACGGCATCCATGGGATGCATCCAGCGCGAGCAAATCTCGCGGCTCGCAGTGCAGTCCATCAAAAGATAAGACACGCGGGGATCGGGAAACGCGTGGTCGAGCGCAATGCCGGCCGATTGCTCTGGAAGCGACGCGGCGCCGAGCGGCGCTGTTACAACTAGGCCCAGAATCTCGCGCCGCGTCAGCATCATTTCAGCTTGTAAATCACGTTCTCGGTCACGACGGACCCGGTGTCATGCACGACAATGGATTCGGATCCGATCCTGGCCAGCGCCTGGCCCAGGCTTGCAATATTGCCGGAGAAAAATGCTGGCTCGGGCGCATCACCGCTGGTCTGTTTGGCGAGCGGGTTATCGATCAGCCGCATCATCTTGACGAAATTCGGTAGTTCGGTGGAGTGGCGATACGCGGCCGTGTAGCGTGCGCCCGCCGTGGATGGCGAATTCGCGTAGCTCGCCAGCATCGCCTCGAGAACATCTTTGCTGGTTGCGATAACCAGCAATCGTCCGTGGGTTGCGAGCGCCAGCGGCTGCAAGCCATCCAACTCGGAATACGAGTTCGCTCCGGCTCCCCGATCCGCCCAGTGCACGCCGAGATGATCTTGGGTCAATATTGTCGCCAAGGCCGCCGCCACGGCATCTCGGACAGCCGCGGCATCCCAATCCGACTTGGCGAGCAGTGCCACTCCGGATTCCGTGCCCACGAATACGCCGTCGGGCTGGACTCTGGTGGATCCGACATGCAACATCGCATCAAGCGGGACAGTCTCCAACAATTTGTTAAGTTCACTGCCGATGGCCGGGGCGCCGGTATCGAGCGGCGGCTCATCGATCCTGATTTCGAGCTCGGACTCGTCTCCTACGGCGCCACCATCCAACGCAACAACCGGAGCGGTCTTCGAAGCGATCTGAGTTTCCGGATGTGGATTGAGAATTTTCCGGCGAAGCAGCTCGAAAGCTGTTTCGGGCGATGGTGACGCCCAGGCTCGATACACGCTGGCGCTTCGCGGCGCCAGACGCACGACATCGCCAACAGCAGCCTCATTCCAGGCGGGAGCGATCTCCGCGCTCCGCAGCAGGACCCTGGCTTCGCGCCACTCGCCAGATGCGCGCCCGGCGTCCGTAATCGCCGCGGCATATTGCTGCAGCTCCGTGATGTTCTGCTGGATCCAGTAGGAGCGGAAATGCGGCGTTCGCGCCAGTTTTTCGAGATCCATCACCATGCGCAACTCGCCCGGCTGCTTGGCTTCGCGGACGCTCTTGTCGAACCACTGCTCGCCCGCCACGGCCGAGCCAGCTTGTCCCGCGATCAGCGCTAGAGCCCCGGCGAGCACATCTTCCCGCGTTGCCAGCACTAGATAATCCTTAGCCGCCGCGAATGCGGCTACACGTTTGGATGCGGCATCGGTCTTGATGTAGTAATCGATCCCGGCCGATTGCCTGGGCTGATAATTTCCACGCGTCTTCCACAGCGCGCCATTGGCGAACCGGTCCGAAGATAGACGCGAGATGTAGAGGAACTCCAGCTTGCCGATGTCGTAAATCGCCAGTGCCGATTGGCTCCCCGCCACATTCGCCAACAGATCCATATCCGGTGGAACGCCGGCGGCGGCCGCAAATTCGGTTTGCGCCTGTTGAAGCTTCAGATACAAACGCGAGCGCGAGAATACCTGGAAGTTGTCGCTCGCAAACCACAGCCGTTTTTCGTCGGACCCCTTCCAGTCCGCTAGCAAGTTTCCAAAATCCTTCGCCTCTATATACAGGAGAGACCCGGCGGGAACCAGGCGCGCCAGATCCGGCGGAGCGCTCGGGGGCGCTTGGGCAAAGATCCAAACCAGCAGCACCAGGCTGGCAAAAACAACCGCGATTGTCACCGGCCGCTTCATTGCCCACCTCCCTGCGCACCCGTCGAAGAGGCCAGCCGCGGCCGCACAGCGTGATCCTGTTCGAGATTATCCGTAATCGCCGGCTGCCGTAGCCGATTCGCGCGCTGATGTTCCAACTGAGCGAGAATCGAATTCAGCTGCGTCTTCGATCCGGCGTCCGCTGGATCCAACAGAAGCGCGATTCGATAACAGAACCCGGCCTCATTCAGCATGTTCAGCTTTGCGTACGAGTCAGCTAGTTTGCGCGCAATCACCGCGCGCCGCGTCGGATCGAGCGCCTCCGGCCTAGCCTCTGACCGTCCGTACCGCGGCGCTTCGCCAAGAAACTGTTGCGTGTAGTATTGGTTCTGATACTGATTCTCGACGTCCGCTCCCGCCGGATTCTGCTCGCCTGAAATATTCATGCCACCGCGCAGGATCATGGGGTGAAGTGTCGAGATCGCGGTCTGATAACGCTTGGCTCCGTATGCCAAATCGAATAGCGCGATCTTTGGTTCGTTCGCACTGGGATCGATCGCTATGGCGCCCTCGAGCAGCTTTATCTTGACGGCCGTATCGCTCGCTTGCGTGGCCGCGGCCAATCGCGCGTAGTAGACATACGGCTTTTCGGCGCTAGCCGCCGGAATCGACGCAGTACCGGCGAGCAGGTTCAACTCGGCGCTCGCGGTCGTCAGCGCCGGTACTGCCTTCGCTTCGCCCAGGGACCGCGCAGCGGCGACGCGCGTTTCGTACGGCGCATCGTTCGATTCAGCGGTAGTACGCAGCAGCCGGATCCCCTGGTCGCGATCCTTGCCGGTGGAAACCAGCAACTTGCCAAGCTGAGCTTTCGCCGCGAAATCCCACGGTACGGCGCGAACACGATCCGTCAAAAACGGCAGCGCCTCCGCGGGATGCCCGGTTCTGCTCAGCAACTCCGCCGCGTCGGCCAGATTCTCGAAAGGCTCGCCCACCACGAGCGTCATGCGATGCACCAGCCCCACCGCGGCATTCGTATCGCCCTGCTCCAAACGGATCTCGGCGAGCCCAAGAAAAGTGGCGGCCGAGAATTGGAAGGATTCGATCTGCCGGCTATAAACGAACTCCAGCACCTGGCGCGCCGCGGCGTTCTCGCCCTTCTGCTTCAAATCCGTCGCCACGTTCTGCAAGCTTTCAAGCGGTCGTGTGGACGCGTCTTCCTTTGCGTAACGTTGCAGCAAAGCGTTCAAAGTGCCGGCCTGGGCCGCGATGCGCACTTCGAGAATCTCCACTTCGCCGACTCGCGATTTCCGGACTTCCGGCGGAATATCCGCCAGCGCGCGTTCAGCCGCCTGCGTCTGTTTGTGATCGATCAGGTACCCCACCCATTCGAGCTGGCGGTTGCGTAGTTCGGTTTCCGCCCAACCCCGCGCTTCGCCAAAAGTGTTATCGAGCTTCTGTTTCGCTCCTTGGATCAGCGCCGCGTAGACTGCCGGCCGCTGCTCTTCCGGAATCCAGCTCTGCTTCACGATGCTTCCGAGAAATTCGGCTGGATCCGGAGCACTCTTCGCCAAGTCGACAATCCAGGCGACACCGTTGGCCGGATCTCCCGCAGCCTTCAAAACCGCGCGGAGTAGAACATCCACCTGGTAGCTTCCGTTGCGATGGACATAAGTTCGCAGGACGCGGTCTGCTTCCGGCCGAACAGCTTCGAATACCTTGCACTGTCCAATGTCTTCGAGCGTGGCCCCGAGTGATCGCCAGAAATCTTCACGGATGCGGGCGTCCTCCTCGCGCGCGAATGCCTGCAGCGCTGTCTTGAATTCGCGAGTGGCCTCGTCGTGTTTATTCTGGTGCCAGTAGATCAGCGCTATGCGATCATGCACGTCGGCGCGTTTCGAAGCCAACTGCAGCGCATTCCCGAAGTCCACCAGCGCGCGCTCCGGCTTGCCCGATTCGCGATAATATTCGGCCAGCGTGAAGTACGCATCCGCGTGGCCAGGCGCGGCTTCAAGCGCGGACGGCAGATAATCTTCCGGATCGCCCTGCTTGATTACATCCAGATATTCGCCGTAACGCGAGCCGTAGTAGAACCACAGATCGCCCGCCAGTTGCGCGTTACGATCCACGGGCGTGCCGATGCGTTCCCCGATCGTTCCGGTGCCTAGCGCGTCGCGAAACGCTGCATTCACTTGCGGGGCGGAACTCGCAAGATATAATCCCGCCAAGCCGGTGTATGCGCGATTCCAAATCGGTAACAGGCCAGTGCCGCGCGCCGCGATTACTTCGAGCGCTCTCGCAGGGCTGAAATTGTCGAGGGCGTAACTTGCAAATTCATTTCGAACGCTGCTGTTGCCCGACTTCACGACAGCTAAAAACCGTTCCGGCGTTCTACTCAACAGCTCCGCATACCGCGTGATCAAGGCGCCCGACAGTTGGCCCGATAGTCGGTTCGACAGACGTAATTCGTCAGCCGTGTCGCCAGCCAGCCGGTAATTCTCCGCCGCCTGCGTTAAGACTCCGTCCCGGTTGGCGTCCGGCGGAAGAATCTTCCAGTAGGCCTCCAGCTGCCGCGCCAGTTCGGAATACCGCAAGCGGCTCTGCTGTATCTCAATCAGCGCTTGCGTGGGACCACCTGGACTCACCGTCAATAGCTGGTTCTGCCATTCTGCTTTGAGATCGGCCAACCCCGCACTATCCGCCGCGGGCATCAGCGCGGCGATACTCTCAGCCGTAATCTTGCCAAGCTTGCCGCGCAGGAACGTCGCAAAAGCCTGCTTTTCTTCAGGCGTAAAGTATGTTGCCACCGCCGTTCCAGTCGGAATCGGATTTGCCAGCGCCGCATCTGTTTTGTCATAGGCGCGCTCGCGCGTCATCAATCGTGCATAAAGCTGAGCACCCGACGCGAAATCGGCTGCCAGATCGTCGCCCGCGGCGGATGCGCCTTTTTCGGCAAAGTCGCGCGCCTGCGCCACCAGCCCCCAGGATTCCAGCTTTTCCGCCATGGCGAAGAAAACTTCCGGACGCTCGGGGTGCCCTTCCATCAGCGCCCGCCGCAATGCCGAAACTGCCTCATCGTTGTGGCCCTGGCGCGCGCGAATCTCAGACACTTTTTCCATCCATTGAGAGTTGTGGTAATTCAGGTCGTAGAGTTTCGCGTATGTAGCCGCGGCGTCATCGAAGCGCAGCAATCGCTCTTCGAGCGTTGCGCGTTCTGTGTACAAATCCACGCGATCCGGCCGGATATCCGAAGCGCGGCGGTATCCGCCAATCGCTTCGGGAAAATCTTCGAGCGCCGTCTGGATGTGCGCCAGCGTCATCGGCCAACGATAATCTTTCGGCGAATCTTTTTCTGTCTTGGCGTAATACGCAGTCAATTGCTTCGCGCGGCCGTGGCTGGCGGCGTATAGCGCGGCTTCGCGCACCAGCGACTCGTCATCCGAGTACCGGTTGATGATCTCGATGTATTGATCCATCGCGCCGGTGTAGTCTTTCAACCGCGTGAGGACAGGAATCAGTCCACGCCGTAACCCCGCTACTTTCTCCGTGCGATCCGCCGGAGAGATTGGCGCACCGGCGATCTCCTTCAGCTTGGCTGTGTAGAAGTCGCGCAAGCCGGCATCGTTCCCTTCCCGCGCAAACGTGTCGCCGGTGGCGGCCAGGTATTCGGAGTTGAACGGATCTTCTTTCACTAAACCCGCGAGCAGCGTTCGCGCGCGCTCATAATCGCCCGCATCCGTGGCCTTGCGCGCCGCTTCGAAAGTGAACACTTTGCGATAAGACGGCTGGGCTGCGGCGGCGGCCTCAACAAGCACGTCTATAGCTTGTTTCTCACTCTTGTTGCGCCAGTAGAAATCCACCGTGGCGCGCACCACGCCCAAAATGGTCGGACTTTCTTTGTGAAGGTCAGCGACAATCTGCTTGGCGCTCGCGATTTCGTTCCGGCCCTCGTAGAATCGCAGCAACACAATCCGTTCATGCATTCGCTCCACTGGATCGGTAAGCAGCGCGATCTGACGCCGGATGGTATGCTCGTGCACCTTGTCGAAACTGTTTTGTACAG
Source organism: Bryobacteraceae bacterium (assembly GCA_050011295.1). GTDB lineage: Bacteria > Acidobacteriota > Terriglobia > Bryobacterales > Bryobacteraceae > Palsa-89. The sequence goes on along the minus strand of JBEKJJ010000017.1, from coordinate 8,487 downwards.
CGGTCTGCTCTAAGTATGCGACCAGTTCTAGCGATCCGGCCTGATCCGCCAGCTCAAGCAGGAACTGTTCCAGATCCTTCCTTCGATTCTCGGCTGATAGCAAACCCACGCGTAGCGAAACAGCATTGACACTTGGGTTCGCGCCCGAGGCCTGCTGCGCAGTAAGCCGCTCGATATAGTCTCGATCGCGATTCCGCTGCGCGAGCTGAATCAAGCGTGCCTTGGCCTGCGAATTCTCGGGCGTGGCCAATGCACCTTTCGAATATTCGGCGAGCGCGCGTTTATAATCACGCTGGTTTTCGTAGATCGCGCCGGCTTCATAAGCGTAGAGCGCTGTATCCGCCAGGTTCTTGCGGCCGTCGTTCAACAGGCGCAGGGCGTCATCGTAGCGGAAGTAATCCCAGAAAATGGTGGCAGCTTCGAGATACCCGTTCGGCATACCGGGCTGGATTTGCGCGATGCGGTCCCAAGCCGGCTTCGCGCGAGAAAATAATTCACGGTCCGCGTAGATTTCGCCCAGGCGCGTGAGAGCGGCGTTGTCGCGCGGCGTGGCGAGCGTCAAGTTCCGTTCGATTCCAGCAGCTATCCGGATATTATGAATGTCGCCCGGCGCGTCATAAGTGGCGAGCGAGCGGAAGATGGACGCCGCGCGATTCGCGCGGTCCGCATCTGCTGGAAAATCCGCCACAAGCGCTTGCATCACCGGCGCCGCTTCTTCGAAATGCGATTTCCAGACGCTGGCTTCGGCAACGAACTGCTGGGTGCCGGGATTCGCGGGGGTAGCGTTCTTAATGACCGCGAGCTCCGCATCCAATTTCCCCGTGGCAGAGAGATGCTCGAAGAATTGATCGCGCAGGTCGCTTGAGTAGAACCAATATCTCCGCAGCAGGGCTTCGGACGCGACGCCATCGGTGGTTCCCCGCTGCGAATAAGCAATCAGCAGATTGCGCACGAACGCCAGGTCATGCGGAAAACGCTGGTGGGCGTACAGATTCACCTGCCGGTACAGCACTGGCGCTAAAGTTTGCCCGCTGGTTACGTCGCGAATATAAGCTTCCAGTTCTAGCCCAGAGAAAATCTTCACCACGTCTTGGGTGAGCTGATCGAACTCGGCCGTCCGCTTCTGCTTGAGATACCAGCGGGCCAGCTTTTGAGTCCAACCGTGATCGGAAAATTGCGCCATGGCCCGGCGATAGACCTGCTCAACATCGCCGCCCAGCTTGTTTTCTTCAAGAAACGCCGCCAGCCTTTCGTACAAACCCGGATCGTTCGCATTGCGATCGATCTCGCGCCGATAGAGCGCCAATGCGTCCCGCAGGCGCTTCAGAGAAACTAATCGCGAAATGTAGCGATCCAGAATGCGCGCATATTCCGGTGACCGCGCCGGCGACGCTTGCGCAGTTTGGCCCGGAGTTGGCTCCTGCGGCGCCCTCACTTCACCGATCGGCACTCCATCCGCGGCTGCCGCGAGTTCTTTCAAAAGATCATCGTAAAGAGCGAATTCCTGAGCGGCTTGATTCGTCCGTGCATACGCGTCGGCCATCGCGATGGCCACCTGAGTTCGTTCAGCAGCCTTCGGGAATGCGTTGAGAAACTCGCGTCCGGCGCGAATCACTCCGTCGTTGTCCCCGTACGTCGCGTAGGCATCAATCAGCCGCGCGTGCATCTTGGCCCGCTCCGTGGACCGGGGAAATCGGGAATCGAAAAGACGCGCAAGCTCGGCGGCCTTGGCGCGATGGAAGTAGGCGACACTGGCGCTGTCTTCGGTTGAAAAATGACTCTCCGGCGCGGTCGAGTTGAACAACAGCGACAGAACGCCGTTCAAAAATCCGGGGCCGGAATCAAGTTGCGCGATGTCGCTATACAGAGTCAAGTCACCGGCGCCCAAACGGAGTCCCTGTTCGGGAACACTCAGCAACAGGTTCAAAATGCCTGTCAGCGCCTTCTCCTGAGCAGCCGGATCGGCGCCCGGAACGCTGTAGAGAGCGTAATAGCTGCGGGCGGCCTCATCGTAATTGCTGACGCCTTCGAACAATTGCGATAGGGTGAGCAGTTCGTCCGCGGTCCAGACTGATTTCTGCGATTCCTTGCGCAGACGGTATTCAATGAGCGCGCGCTGCGCAACGGCGAGATTCCCCTGTTGCTGGTAGTAATAGAACACCCGCGCGGCCGCGCCCAGGTCCGTGGGATGGGCTGTTACCTGCGCCCGTGCTTCCTGCAGGTAGCGGCGCAATCCATGCGCTTCCTTGAGCAGATCGAAATAACTCTTCACCAATTCGGGCGGCCAGAGCGGGCGGAAACTCTGGTCGTAAATCTTGATGGCATCTTCGAGCGCGCCGCGCTTCCATGCCACGGCCGCGGCAGCTTGAATCGGATAAGTCTCATCCGCGGGAAATGCCTTGCGATAATCGGCGATTGATTTCTCCGCGTCATCGAACTGCTTCTGGCCGTTGAGGTAATCAAACAATTGGTGGTAAATCGCCGGTTCATTCGGATAGCGTGCGATCCAAGCCCGATATGCGTTCACCGTAAAATCGCTGGACAACGCCTGCTCATGGATGACGGCGAGCATTCGCTCGAACGCCTTCCAGGACTGTTGCTGCGAAGGCGGCGTCAAACGCTCGGCGGCTGCTGATGGCGCCTTCCCCATGGATTCCAGTACCGCGATCTCATCTTTGGGCCGGATGCAGCGATGATAGAAATCCGCGATATCCAAAAGTTGCGCGGACTTCTTCCAATCGATCTCAGCGGCCTTGAAATCAAGCTGCAGTTCCTCTTCGCGTGCGCGCAGGGCGTAGAGGCCGGCTTCCGATGGCGAAGCAGCGATCAGCTTGCTCAGTTCCGCGCGCGTCTCTTTGGGCGGGCGGAGAACTTCGACAGCTCCCGCAGGAAGCGTGACGGCGCGGAAGAAGACCGCTTCCAAATTGCTGGGAGATGCGATGTCCTGCACCCAGCGGCCGAGCTCGGCGCGGCCGGCCACGCACGCGGCAACCAGAATCAAACAGGTACCGATTCGCAGGCGAAAGCGCCTGCGCCACTCCTCTCGATCAAAGATTTCCGGGACAATGTGGGGCAGGCATTCATCCTGCCAACCTCTATGGCGCCACTTCAATGTGCACCTCCCGGCTTCCGATGTTGTGCGCGAAGTCCTCGGCCGTGACTGTCAGAACATATTTCCCGGGCGCGATATACGCAGGAATCAGCATTTCGCCCGTGTTGGACGCCATCTCCGGATTCCATCGCAGATAAACCGGCTGCGCCCCGTACATCCGTGCCACAACAGTTCGCGTAGTTTCAGAAGCGCTCACTTGCAGACGCACTGCCTCGCCCCGGCGAAACAACTGCTTGTCGAGCTTTACTCGCACCAGCGGCGGTTTGCTTGCGATCACAAATGTCTTCGCCTCGCGATACACGTGGCCCATACGGTCGCGCAAAATCAAGCGCACCCGATATGACCCGTCTTCGAGATCCATGGGAGCCAGAAACCGCGTCTGCCACGTGTCTTCATCTTTAAGAAATCGGAGCGCCTTCACCGGCCCGAATGGAAATAGCGCCGTAACGGAAACAATGGATGGATCGGTTTTAACGCGCAGCACCGGATCGCCCGGACGAATCAGGCGCGGCCGCAGTAATGATCGGGGCGCCGCGAGAAACGAAGTGTACGGCGTCACAAATTTGTATTTGCGCGCCAGGCGTATGATCTCGTCGATGCTTGCCTGATCTTCGCCCTCGCGCTCGATTTTCTCGAGCAGCGCATCCACGCGCGCTTTGGCCCACATGCGCGGCAACTCGGGATGCTTAGCTTCGACGGCTGGAAAAGCGGCGATGGCGTGGATGCCTTTCGCCGTGAAGTCCACTTTGGGTAGAGCGCGCTTGTATTCTCCCACCCAATTCTTCACCGAACCTGGAAACGTGCTGTCTTCGAGCGGATACACCAGGCTGACGCTCGCGGCCGGCGCCGCGGCAAGCTGCAAACCCTGCACGGGTTGCTGGCCGATCTTCGCTAGGAACGCCTTCAGTTTGAAATCGGCGGGCTCGGTGGAACGCACCCATTCCAACACGCCGTCATTGCGCGCCAACATTCGAAGCAGCGGCATGTTGGCGTCGTCGCCCACTGCATAAATATACGTATGCGGACGCTGGCCGGCGGGTTTCTGCTTCCATTTCGCCGCGTACCAGGCCGCCAGCTTGCCGTTCTGAATGATGCCCCGCGTGGCCTCGCCGTCGCTCAACAGAACCACGTAAGTATCAGCCGCGGATTGCTTCAAAGCCGCATCGAAAACCTTTTCGAGATCCGTGCCACCGCGCAACCGGCTGCTGCGGACCATCGCCAGCGCTTTCTCGATTTGATCGGGAGTGGCGGATGCAGGTGCTGGCGCAAACGCCGAGACATCGGTATTGAAAAGCAGCAGATTGAACCGATCGCTCGGCTTCAGGGAATGCAGCAAGCTCTCCAGCGCCTGAAAGTTGCGATCCAGTTTCTCCCATTGCATGGAGAGCGAATTGTCGAAGAGAGCGATTACCGTTTTCGCAGGACCAGCAGCTTCGCTGGGTCTAGCCCCGATTACTAACGACGCTTCGAAGAAACCCGGCTCCCGCGTGGCAGTCGGAACCGTTGCGGGAACTCCTGGCGAGGTATCGGCCGCATCCGGCGGGGGCGGCGCGGGGTCGCGATGCGTCAGGATCTCCAGATGATCCCCCGCGGCAGCGTCCAGTACATATTTCACGGCGAAATCCTCAGAGAGCGCGACGTTGCGACCCTCGAAATCCGCCTTCACGTGGTTCGGAGTGCGATCCCGGATCTGCAGCGGATATCGTTTGCTAACAACTTGAAAATCGCGGAGCGCATGCGCGGAATCCAGCTCCAGCTTGATCCAAAGATGCGCGGCTGTCTGCGCGCGATACGCGTCCGGGCGCAGCGGAACGGCTAGCATCGATTCCAAGCGTTCCACAGGAATGTCTTCCTGGTATTCCATTTCCAGGCGCTTGGTTCCGAAAGCATGAATCGGAACGATGCGCGCGCTGAACACAGCGCTACGGCTGGATTCGTCCAGATCGCGCTCGCCCTGTTGCAGCAGGCCCGGATCGATAGCTTGCATCTTGGCCTGTTGATAAATCTCTTCGGCGCGGCGGCGCTCCAGGATCACGCCGGGGATGCGAGTGACGTCATCCCACACCGCAAAATCGGAAACAATCGCGCCGCCGGGCAAAGCGAAGATGTAAGTGCCTTCCAGCGTGTTGGGCCGGTGGTTCGCGAAAATCTGTTTTGTAGTTACCCGCGCGTGTCCATTGTCGATGTGAATATCGATGGTCATCTCTTCAAGAGATAGCCACGCGGGATCGGGCTCTTTTTTATCGCCCGGCAGCAGCACTCCGGCATCGCCCCACGCCAGGCGCGCGAGAAACAGCAGTGGCAGCAGTCTTCTCATTGCCCCGCCAGCTCTTTCTCTACAATCCGCACCAGGCCGTTGTCGGCTCCGATGTAGAGATAGCCGTTGCCACGCGCGATCGCGGTCACGTTCAAGGAAGGCAAGCCAGCAGTTTGGAACCTCCATCGCCCGGAACCGCGATTGTAGATTGCTAGTCCGTTTCCAAGTGTTCCGGCATACACGGCGCGATCCGTCACCAGCATCGCGTTCGGATTGACTACAGTTGGCGCCTTCCAATCGGCGAACGTCGACCAGTGTCCGGCTGAATCCAGCTTCAAAACGCCGGCTCCGTATGTTCCAACGAACCAGTCGTCACCCGTGCGAACAATGGCCGTAATCCAGTTGTGTTTGAGACCTGAGTTGGCGGTGGTGAAGCTGGCGCTGACGAAGCCGGAATCCAGAATCGACAGCCCTCCCAGCGTCCCGGCGAGAATGCGCGATCCGTTCGCGGCCAGCGCGTATACGTGATTGTTGACCAAGCCGTGGAACGCGTAGAGGCTGCTGGTTCCCGAAGCATCGATAGTGGTGATGCCCGCGCCAGTGGCGGCTGTGATGCTGGGCGAGCGGCTGTCACCGCGCAACAGCACGTCGGTCACTTGATTGGCGATCAAACCTTCCGCTTTACCCAGCACCTGTTGTTCATGAGCCGCAGCATCGAACAGGACCAAGCCGTTGGCCGTCGCCACCGCGCTCATTCCGCCGTCTTCTGAATGCACAATCCGGTTGATGCAAAAAACATGCTCGTCTTCCAGGTGGGTGGCTCGCTCGAAACCGGCATCCAGAACATCCAAACCGCGATCGAAGTAGCCAACCCAGAGCCGTCCGGCGCGATCCACATCCAGCGCAGAAATATTGCTATCGGCCAGCACCGCGCCCGGCATGTCCAAGGCTTTTTTGAAATCGCCGCCCTCGAGGGATTGCTCATACAGACCGCCGCGTGCGAGCGCATAGGTCCGGCCATCTAAGGCCAACAATCGCTCAACGCCGGCCAAGTCGGATTCCTGAGTAACATTTCGTAGGCGGGGAGTCTCGGCAGCTAGCGAGACGGTAACCACCCCTTCGTCCAACGTGCCCACCGCGAGCGATTCATTTTTTATGAGCAACGCCTTCGCGAAAAAGCCGCCGGCCAGCACGCGTGTGAATCGGCCTTCTTTAAATTCGGCGACTCCCAGCGCCGTCCCTGCATATGCTGCATTCCCTGAGACCGCGAGCGATAGCACCCGCGGATCCGGAAGCCCTTGCCCCTCCGAGAAATGATCCAACTGGCCGGCGTGCCAGCGAAAGACTCCGCGGCCAATGGTTCCGATCCAAAGATCCGGCTCAGATCCCGCCAGCGCCGTCACTTCAAGATCCGCCAATGCAGGATGGTAGCGAGCCAGCGTCCTGCCATCCCAAACGAGCACGCCGTTTTTTTCGGTGCCGAGCAGCACGCGTCCGCTCGCGAGCGGCAGCACAGCGGTAATATTGCGCGAAGCCTGCTCATCCGGACGAATCTGCAGAAACCGGCGGCCGTCGAACACTAGCAGACCTTCACCCGCGGTTGCGATCCAAAGGTTTTGCGGTCCCGCGGCCATCGCGACCAGAGGCGCGGGCGGCAGTTCCAAGCCAGGCCGATACCGCGCAGCGAGCGATCCGTTGGTATCGTACGCCGACAATCCCGATGGACCGCACAGATAGAAGAGTCCACGAAAAAGCGCAGCATCGCGAAACTGAGCGGGTGAGCTGATGGATTCAAAGCCGGCCGGAAGAGGCCGGTCGAGCGAGATAGCGCGGAAGGGCACCAGCCCCAATTGCGCGACCGCGACCTCAGCGGTTTTGAGACTGCGGGACGCCTTCCAAAGCGTGGCGGCGATCAGCAAGATTCCACAAACGCCGGTTAATATCACGAAAACAAGCGCGACTTTGCGTTTGGAAATCGTCCGAGTGAGCACTGTCATCACTATATTGGAATGCACGGAGAATTCCAAACAGTTTTGATTGATGATTTGGAGTTACAGCGGGATGACGATGTGTATTGCGTGACACGCGAACGTGTCTGGCTGTCCCCTTGCTGACGCGCCCCTCGCTAACGAGCGATGTTATTCGTGGCGCAACGCGATTACCGGGTCCACCATGGCCGCGCGGCAGGCCGGCAGGAAACTCGCGAGCGAGGCCACTGCAATCAAAATCAATGGACCCACCGCGAACGTCAGAACATCGGTCGCATTTACGGCGAACAGAAGGCTCGAGAGCAGCCGCGTCGCAAAAAGCGCTCCGGCGATTCCCAGAACAGTACCGGCCAGCGCCAACCGCACACCTTGCGCCACCACTTGTCCGACCACATTGGATCTTTGCGCACCCAGCGCCATTCGAATCCCGATCTCCTGCGTGCGCTGCGCCACCGAGTACGCGATCACGCCATAGATGCCGATGGCCGCGAGCAACAGCGCGCACAGCGCGAAGCCGCCCACCAGCAGCGTGCGAAAGCGCGGACCAACCACGGAAGCTCCCAGCGCCTCATCCATCGTGACGACATCGCTTACCACGGTATCCGGATCCAGCTCGCGGATTTCCCGGCGAAGCGACGTAGCCAGCGTAGCGGCTGGACCATTCGCCCTCACGACTAAATTGGTCCGCTGATAGTACAGCGTTTGCGCATAAGGCTGGTAGTACGCGTCGTCAGGATCGCTATCCAATCCGGTGTAACGCACGCCTCCCACCACGCCCACGATCTCCATGAACGGGGTGTCATGCAGATCCGGACCGCTGGCCTTCAACCGCCGACCAATCGGATTATCATTCGGAAAATAGCGCCGCGCCATGGATTCGCTGATGATCACCACCGGTGGCGCATCCCCATTGTCATGCTCGGTGAAGAAACGTCCGCGGACCAGAGGGATTCCGAGCGCGCGGAAATAATCCGGGCTCACAATCGGGCACGTGACAGCGGGGTTGTTCTCGCTGGGCGCGAGCTGCTGGCCTTGGATCACGAACGTGTCGTAATCGTATTGCCGGTCTGGCGGAAGGCTGTCGGAGATTCCGGCGTAAGCCACGCCAGGAGTCGCTTTCGCCCGCTCCA